>JAPPOR010000618.1 GCA_028817905.1 Myxococcales bacterium | reverse complement strand
CCATTGTTCGTTCCGTTGGCCGAGGAGGGCTGGGGCGACGGAACGGTTCCTGACCTCGTCGCCGAACGGTATCTCGCACCACTAATCGGGCAGCAGGTCGATACCCTGTTGCTGGGTTGCACCCACTACCCGTTGCTTCGGCCAGCTATTGAGCGAGTTGCTGCTCGGCTTGCCGGTCGCACAGTGGCCGTCGTGGACAGTGCCCTGGCAACCGCCCACGAAC
Source organism: Myxococcales bacterium (assembly GCA_028817905.1). Lineage (GTDB taxonomy): Bacteria > Myxococcota_A > Polyangia > Polyangiales > JAFGIB01 > JAPPOR01. The sequence continues at coordinate 19,127 of JAPPOR010000618.1, read as the reverse complement.
TGTCGGCACGCGTTCAGCGGTCCAGCCTTGCGGCAGCTTCGGAGGCGCCGGCGGTGGGGTCCTTGCGACTGTTGGTTACCGATACGCCTGGTGGCTTCCGTGAGGTGGCCGGTCGCTTCCTGGGGGGCGACCTGGCCACCGTGCCCATCGAGCAGGTAGACCTCTGAAGCGAACCGGTGCGACCCCGCTTCCGTCACCAAGGCCCGTGATGATCGTGCAAGTGATCGGCTTGGCAGGGCTTTCGGTGCAGGAGGGAATGCCCGCTGTATTGTTGACTGAGGCGAAAGCGTGGCGGAGTCGAGCTTTGCGAGGGCGCGCGAGTTGGTGAGATATCCGGGCCAATCCGGGCCAATCCGGGCTAGGTAGGGTCAAGGTTCTTTGGGGGGCTTGGTCAGGGCCTGAATGCGGTTCCTGACGGCTCCTGCGTCGTGGGCCCGCGGTAGTCTGCGCAGGTAGGCCTGATAGTAGTCGATGGCGTCACGCCGATGTCCGAGCTCCTCGGATATCAGGGCGAGGTTGAACAGCAGTTCCGGGGTCTGACGCAGTCGATAGGCCGCCATGAACGCCGCCATCGCGGCTTTCCGCTGGTTGCGCTTGTACAGCGCCAGCCCGCGCGTGAAGAATCGTCGCGCCTCGGCTGTGAGCTGATCTCCCGAGGGTGGCGGGAGCTTGAGCTGACCCTGTTGGCGGGCGGCCAACGCCGAGAGGGCGGCGATCTTGTCGCGCACCTCGCGGCGCTCTCGCATGTTTGTATCGGCCTTCTTGAGATAGCGCCGATAGTACGCCACCGCTTCTGACGCGCGCCCGCTGCGCTCGCATACCAACGCAAGATTGAAGGCGAGCTCGGGCGAGGGCAGCAGGGAGTCGGCCGCCTCGAACAACGCCCGTGCCCGCTCCCACTTGCCCTGCCTGTAGGCTTCTTGACCTTGCTGGAAGTGCTCGCGCGCCCGGTGTTGGTTTTGTGCGTCGGTCCGCGCTTCTTTTGCGGCGAGCTCTGTGGGCTTGTCCGCTTTCGCCTCGGCATCGTTCGCGGGTGGCGCAGTTGGGGCTTCCGAAAGGGCCAGGCGCGCGTTCAACACTGCGCACACGGCGCACAGGACGAACACCCAAACGCCCCGCGGGCCCGCCGATGCGGATACACAAGCAGCCGCACCTACGCGCATGTCACTCCGGCTCCTCTTCGGTTATTCCGAGTCTCGTTGTGCCCGTTGCTGCTCGAGCTGCTCCTCGAGTCGAGAAATCGTCCTGCGCAGTTCGTCGACCTCGGCGCCCGTCGCGAGATTCAACCCCTGGGCTACCTTTCGGAGGTTCTGATCCAGATTGTGCTGCACTTTCGTCCCGATTTGCACAGCACCGACGAGTCCCTGCATCACTCGGGGATTCTGCAGCGCACGCGACACGCGAGGGTCCTGCATGAGCTTGACGGCCTGGTTCATGAGTTGTTGCTTGATGTCCACGAAACCTTGCTTCCATTGCGGCGCCCTGCATTAGCCGCGCTCGGCACTTCGCCGCATCCGGGAAACGGCCGCCGGTCGTCTGCTTTGCCCTGCGCTGATCACCAGCGAACTTCACGGGGCGTGCCCGCGAGGCTCTCCTTCTACTTACCGCTCCGAGTCGCCCATGTCATCCGATAGGTAGCTCAGAATGACTTCATCCAGCGACTTACCCTGAATCAGCCCGCCGCCGAAGATCGATTCCGAGGGCTCGCCGGCGGGCTGCCGTTCCGCTTTGCTGCTGGCCGCCAGGGTCTGGTGGTAGCGGCCGGCGCCCCGCCTGGGCACCTCAGCCACGCGCGCCGCGACCGACTCCGCGGAGCGCGCGGCCGCTGCGCGCTCGAGTGCATCCACATCGACGTCCGGTTCGGGAGGCGCGGCTGGGGGCGGCGCCTCCTCCACGTCATCGTCGTATACGCAATCGCGCAGCTCGATGAAAATGGCCTTGTGCTGCTCCTGCATCAGTTTGCGCACCAGGGTCGGGAGATCGTCCGCCCCCAGATGGTCCGCGTAGGACGTCTTGCGGGATGCGATGATGCGGCCGCCGTCCGCAAAAAGGTGCGTGATCACATGCGGATGCTTGACTCCAGAATCCTCGGTCTGGATATGGTAGAGCTTGCCCTTGTGGCGCACGTTGGTGTTGTAACCAACCAATGGCGACTGTGCTTGTCCCATCCCTTTGAAACACTAACAGAAAAAGCCCCTGGGCTCACCCGGTCTCCCGGCACGCAGGACCCCTGCCCCCAATGGCCTACACGCAAGTACGCAAGCGGGCAAGTTCTGCCCTCGGCGCCCCGTCGGACGACCCGGCGAGAGGATTGCATCCGAAGCTGCCCCCCCTGTCCGGGAAGGGTGAAGCGATTCCCATGCGGCGGCGCGCCGCCTGGCGGCGTGTCGCATGGGCTTCGCTCGCCGTCGGGCTTGTCACGGTTCTGCTGCTCGCGCGCTCGCTGGTTCCGGTGCCCGCTGGCCACGGCACGCACACCCAACTTGGACTGGCACCGTGCGCGTTCCTGACAGCTACGGGTCTGCCCTGCCCAGGCTGCGGCTTGACGACGAGTTTCGCCCATCTGGCTCGCTTCGAGTGGGAAGCTGCCCTGCGCGCTCATGCGTTGGGACCCGTGCTGTTCATGGGCTGCGTTGCCGGTATTCCGCTTGCGCTCGTCGGGTGTGTGAGGGCGTGGCGCATTGAGCGCATCGGCGCACAGTCCCGTACGCTAGGAGCCGCGGTCGTGCTCGCGGTGCTCATGCTTTGCGCATGGATCGTTCGCATCGGATCAGCGCTTTTCGCATGAACGAAGATCCGGCTCGCTTTGTGTGCGTCCGCTTGTTAATGTTTCTTCGGCTGTCGTTCGTGTTCGTATGCGAGGACGAACGCATGGATGGCCGAGATCCCTGAATGCCAGCGCTCGTATTGGTAGCCGATGCAGATCCCTTCAACCTGCGTTTACTCGCCGAGCTGTGCGAGTCACTCGGCTATGGGGCGGTGACGGCGGCGGACGGCGAGGCCGTGCTGGAGAGCGTTGGGCGGCAACTGCCCGACCTCGTCGTTATGGATGCGGCGCTGCCCGGCACGGATGGCCTGCAGGTGCTACAGATCTTGCGAGGTGATCGTCGCTTCGCAGATGTGCCCGTGGTGCTCGCCACGGGGGACGAAGACGAAGAGCGACGCCGCGCCGGACTAGAGATGGGTGCGGACGACTATGTCCGCCGTCCATATCGAACGTTCGAAGTTCAGCAGCGCATTCGCAACACGCTGCGCATGAGGAGCCGAGGCGCGGTGCCGAGTGATCGCCCTCCGCATCAGACGGCGGACCCCGAGACAGGGGCCGGCACTCCTGCGCAGCTTCATATGAGTCTTGACTACGAGTTTACGCGGGCCGTGCGCTACGGCCACCCGCTCAGCTGCGTGGTCGTGCGCTGCCGGAACTATGGAGATCTACAGGGCAACCTGGAAGGCGCGGCCGGTTCTGCCGTACTTGTGCCACTGGCTGACGCGTTGCAGCGCTGCATCCGGGGCGTCGACCACCTGTTCAGGTCTGGCAACGACGAGTTCACGGTGCTGCTCCCGGAAACCGACACCGACGGTTGTCAGATCGTCGTGGAGCGTTTGCATGCGAAAACGCTCGAACCCCAGCTGTTTGACGCCGCGCTGTCCCCCCGGCCCCACATCAAGGTGAGCGCGGCCAGCTACCCCAAAGACGCTGCTCCGGATGGCGAGGCCCTCTGGCGCCACGCGGTCGCCGGGCTCTAGCACAGACAGCGTCTCTGCTGCTATCACCGTGCGCCCGGCGGGTAGCGCAGCCCGTCGGCTTCCTACGCAATGCAGCTCGTCTATTTCATCGTCATGGTGGGTATTCTCGTGTTTGTCCACGAGCTAGGGCACTTCGCGTGGGCCAAGGTTTTCGGCGTGCAGGTACTGCGAGTCAGTCTGGGGTTCGGTCCGCGGATCGCCGGCTTTCGGCGTGGGGAGACCGAATACGTCGTCTCGGCTCTTCCGCTTGGGGGATACGTCCGCATGCTGGGCGAAAACCCCCTCGACGAGATTCGTCCGCAGGACACGGATCGCTCATTTGCCCACCAGAGCCTGCTCCGGCGGATCGTGATCGTGGTGGCCGGTCCCGCGATGAATCTCGTGTTTCCGGTTCTGCTCTACTTTATCGTCTTTCTGGGCGATACGGACCAGACGCCCGCGTCGGTGGGAATCGTCCTGCCCGACCGTCCAGCCGATGGCCTGCTGGAGCCCGGCGATCGCATCGTCGCCGTCGATGGCGAAGAGATCGCGACGTTCTACGAGATGTCGGAGGTCGTGGGTCGCAATCCGGATCGCTCACTGAAGTTCGTAGTGGAGCGCGAGGGAGAGCGTTTCGAAACGGCCATTACGCCTGTGCGCGCCGTCGAGGACCACCCCCTCGACGTCTCGCGACATGTCGGCCGGATCGGCGTCATGCCGCAACACCCGCTGGCCGTGATCGGCGTGACGTCACCCGGCTCTCCTGCCGCCAAGGCCGGCCTGAGGACCTTCGACGTCGTGGTCGCTGCATCGGGCAAGCCGGTCGAGCGTTTCATCGATCTCGAGCGCGTGCTCCGTCACAACCGAGGAACGATGGTACCGTTGACGTACCTGCGTCCGCAGCGCATCACACGGGCGCTGGGGGGGCTGGCTGACCTGGAGGTGCTCGAGCCGCGAGTGGCCGCGCTTACCCCCGCTCCGGGGGGTGGCAGCGGGCTAACGCGGGCCGGCATCGAGCTCGCAGACCTATACGTCAGCGACGTGGCGAAGGGATCGCCCGAGCATCGGATCGGCCTATTGCCAGGGGATCGTTTGCTGGAACTCGATGGCGAGCCCGTGCGGCTGTGGTCGACGTTTTTTGAGCGATTGGGCAAGTCCTCCTCACATACGCTTCGCTACCGCCGGGGCGACGAGGTGTTCACACGCACGTATACGCTCGCCCACGAGCGCGGGGTAACCGAGCATGGACAGTTGATCGACCGCAATATCGTCGGGATCCGCAACTGGATGCCAACCCACGTGGACGCATCTGTTCCCAACCCGCGGCCCGTGACCTATGCGGTGCGCGAAGCCTGGCGTGCCACCGCCGAGGTGGTGGAGCTCACTTTGGTGTCCATGGTCCGGCTCTTCCAAGGTCGCTTGACGGTTAAGTCACTGGGCGGACCGTTGACCATCTTCGAGGTGGCTGACTCGGCCGCCCGCGAGGGTCCGCTCAACTACCTGACCCTTATGGCCTTCATCAGCATCAACCTCGGGCTCATCAACCTGTTGCCGATCCCCCTCCTCGACGGTGGCCACATGGCCTTCTTTCTCATCGAGGCTGTGATGCGTCGTCCGTTGAGCTTGCGCGCTCGGGAGATCGCTCACACAGCAGGCTTCATCCTGCTTGTCGCCGTGATGGTGCTTGCCTTCATGAACGATCTGGAGCGCCAGTGGCCTCGCATCATCGAGCAAATCGGAAGCCGTTAGCCCGCGGCCAGGACTCCGCGAGCGCTCCGACCACCGCCAGGGAGGTGGCGGCGACCGTGTTGCTGAGAGTAGTCGAGCAGGGGGCCTATGCGATGCAGGCACTGGACTCGGAGATTCAGCGCGCGCGACTCTCGGAGAGGGACGCCGCGCTTGCCACGGAGATCGTGTACGGCAGTCTGCGCGTCCTGCCGGAACTCGATGCGATCGTCGCGCCGCGCCTGAAGCGCGGCCTCGCGAGTACCGATGGCCTGACGCTTGCGGTGCTTCGGGCTTCGGCCTATCAGCTTGCCCATCTCGGGCGTGTGCCGACGCACGCGATCGTCGACGGCGCCGTTGGCTTCATCCGGCGCGCACGGGGTCGGCCGGTGGCCGGATTCGTCAATGCGGTGCTGCGAAAGCTTGCCGTCCAACGCCCGGAGGATCCGCAACCGGCGACCCGGACGGTTGTGCCCGAATGGTTGTACGCGTCCCTTGCGGAGGCGCTGGGGGCGGCGCGCACGCAGGCGCTGCTGGAGCTTCGGTCGGGGACGCCCCCCGTATGTCTGTGCGTGCCCCACGGAAAGCGGCACCAGGTGGTGACGACGTTGACGACGGCGATCCCCCACGCCCAGATCGCGGCTGGGGATCTCTCGCCAGATGCTGTCATCGTGCGTCGGGCCGGTGACCCCAGGCGCCTTCCCGGGTTCGCCCAGGGTGGCTTCTGGGTGCAGGAGGAAGGTGCGCAGCTGGTCGGGCTTGCCGTGGGTGCGGCGCCCGGCGAGCAAGTCGCGGACCTGTGTGCGGGGCACGGGGGCAAGACACTGTTTCTCGCGAACCGCATGGGCGGTCGCGGAGGGCTTACGAGCGCGGACGTGGACGAAGCGAAGTTAGCGCTCATTCCGGGGGAGCTGTCCCGCTTGGGTTTGGCGGGGCTGGCCTTCTCGGCTCATACCGTCGACCTGACCGTTGGCCTCGGTGGGCTTTCCGGGGGCTACGATCGCGTGCTCGTCGACGCGCCCTGCGCTGGCTTGGGGACCCTGCACAGGCGCCCGGAGTTGCTCCTGCGCCTCGCGCCGGCGGACCTGGACCGAATGGCCTCCGTGCAGCTCGAACTTCTCAGTCGGGCCTGCCAGCTGGTTCGACCGGGCGGAAGCCTGACGTATGCGGTGTGTTCCCTGAGTCGGGCCGAAGGAGCCGGGGTGGCGGCCGCCTTGGAGGGCCGCTTCGAGACGTTGCGGCGCGCGGACGCAGCAGCCCATCTACCTGATATTGCGTCAGATTCTGATGGGATTCTGCGTATCGGACCGTGGCTTTCGCGCGGGGCCAGTGCGCCGGACGGCTATCAGGTCGTTTCTTGGGACGTAACTGCTTGAAACTCGGCGGCCCAGCTGCCATCTTGCCGCGCCTGTCACGGGAGTATTCGGGAGTCCCGCCGCTCACCATGCGCGTCAGTGCTCGCAGACAGTGTGGCTTGACACACCACCATTACACACATACATTCCGCGGCGAAATTTTCTACACGGGGCGTAGCGCAGTCTGGTAGCGCGCACGGTTCGGGACCGTGAGGTCGGAGGTTCAAATCCTCTCGCCCCGACCCCTTCGGGGGTCTCCTAGGAAGGTCTACGAGGTTGTGATGAGCAAAGCGGTTTCGCCCATGCGTGTATTGGTCGTCGACGACGACCGCGAGATTTGCGACTTCATGGAAACCTTCCTGGCCAAGGACGGAATCGAGGTCCGAACCTTGTCGCAGCCCGAGGAGGTCGCCGAGGAGGTCAAGAGCGGCGGCTATCACTTGGTGGTGCTGGATCTGATGATGCCGGACATGGACGGCGTTCAGGTCTTGCAGCGGATACGCAAGGTGGACTCGGACGTCGCCGTGGTCATCTTCACGGGCTACCCATCGCTCGATTCGGCGGTTCAGTCGATGAAGCTGGATGCGGTCGACTACCTCAAGAAGCCTTTTGATCCGGATGAGTTTCGCGAAGTCGTCAACCGGGTCATGCGCAAGAAGGGGTTGCTCCGGTCCCCGGAGGAGAACCTGCATCGCGTGATCGGGGAGACCGTTCGCAACCTGCGGAAGGAAAACAGTCTGACCCTCAAGCAGATGGCACGCCGCACTGGTCTGTCGGTTTCGCTGCTGTCGCAGATCGAGCGCGCCGAGTCGAGCGCATCCATTAGCTCGTTGTACAAGATTGCCGTCGCCTTGGACGTACGCATCCAGGATCTGTTCGGCGACTACTAGGGCCTAGGAATCTGGCGGAGTCGGAGCCCCGCCAAGATCCTCGATCCAACACCAGCGGACAACGACCGGCACGCCCAACCTGGCTGACTTTGTGGCTGGTCCCCGGTGTAGTGGCGTTGTGGAGAAGGGCTGGGTCGTTCTGCAGGAGCTACCGATCCACCGGAGACGTGTCCGAGGCCGTGACTTCCCGTGCCAGCCCGGGCATGTCCCAGAGCATGAGTGCGCGCGCCGCCAGAACACGGGCTTGGTCGTGGCGGGGAGAGTCGCTTGGGATCTGGGAGACCACCAACGCCGCCGCGGGCGCGTCGTCCAAGGCGAGCAGGGCCTCGCCGATGACGAGCTTGGCGGCGTCTGGATCGCCACCGGCCGTACTCTCGGCCGTGCGTGCAAGTTCGAGCGCCCGGGCCGGTTCGCCTGCCGCGAGCCAGGCCTTCGCGGCCGGCAGCGCCCCCCCGAGCCACGCGGGGGGGGCTTCTGCTAGCACCACCGCGGCTTGTTCATAGGCAGCGGTTTGCAGCAACAGGCGAATCTTCAGACGCGCCGTCTCGTCCGTGAGCGTCGCCCGTTCCATCAGCTCGCTGGCGAGATAAGTGCGCCCCTCTCGCTCGAGTTGCCGAGCGAACCGCTGCAATTCCCGGGTCCTGACGGGCCCGCGTCGGAATAGCTCGGACACGGCCTGTTCGATGTTGTCCGCGTCTCCCTGCGCCAGTGCAAGCTCCAACCGCGCGCGCGCAGCCGACAGGCCTGCCGCCGGGTTGTCGGTCGCCCGCCGCTGCAGAACGGCGATGGCACGACGAGGCTGACCCTGCGAGTGCAGCGCACGCGCGAGGGCGATGGCCGCGTCCGCGGAACGTGGCGAGAACGCGTCCGCCCGTTCCAGCGCGCCGATCGCTTGGTCATGCCGGCCCGCGGCCAGTAGGATCTGGCCTCTGGCCAGCCACAGGCCCGCGTCTCCCGGTCGGAGCGAAAGCCCCTCGTCCAACAGTTCCAGTGCCTCTTCCCGCTGACCGCTGGCGTGGAGGGCGAGCGCCAGGCGGGCCTGGACCCAGGTGTCGTCGTCGGACTCAGCGAGTGCGGCCTGGTAGGCCGCGACCGCGCCCGCATGTTCGCCGCGAACCGCAAGCACCTCCGCCCGGACATAGTTCGCGTAGCTGTATGGCGACACGAACGGGCGCGCGGCCACGGCCGCGGTCGTGGGGGCCTCTCGGGGGGCCAGGCCGACGTCGGGCGGTCGGGCTTGCGTTCCACCGCAAGCGGCCAGCACCAACAGTGGCACAGCCAGTCGAGAGCGGACGCGGCTCCCGCAGGGCTTTGGCGCCACGGCGCGAGACCCCACACTCACCGTCCGTGGTGCCACGGCAGATGTCCTGTGAAGTCGACGACCAAGAGAGACGCCGCGACCCGGTAGACGGTTCGGGGATCGTGGTCGAGGCAAGCGCGTCACCAGCCGGAGCATACACCACAGTAGGGGACGCGAGCGGCGGGCGTCCTTGCCGCGATTGGTGCTATTCGCCTATCATCCGCGAAAGCGTGGAGCCCCGAATATCAATGGACTCGAACGCCCTCGCACAACCTCTCAGCGCCCCGGCGCTTTCGCTTCGGTTGGAGGTCCGGAGGGTACTCCCATACTTCACCGAAACCCCTGTGAAGTCGATCGGTTGCACGGCTATCGCCGCCCCCATGAATGATCCCGGCTCGGGCGATTTCGGGCAGGAGGCTGCATGAACGAAGACGACGCGAAGTTCCTGGACACGTTCGCCGCATGGCTGCGAGGCCTCGGTCACGACGTCGGCCAGATCGGTGAAATCGTAACGGTCGCCGAGCTTGCTGAACCGGCCCGGCGCGCACTGGTGGGCAGCTTGAACTACCTTTTCAAGTCGCTGGACCTGATCCCTGATGGGATCGACGACATCGGGTACCTCGACGATGCCTTCGTCCTGCGCTGTGCCTGTGACCAGGCATTGCGAGAGGATCTGTCCGCCCTGGCGCCGGAGTCGTTGCGCGACCTCAACCGCTTGGCGGAGGACGCGGAACTGATCCGGAGCTTTCTGGGTGAGGACTTTGCGCGTCTGAACGACTACGTGACGGGTCTGCGCAAAGGGGCCGCGCGCGGGCGTTCCGTGGACGACATCCTTGCCGACGAGGGGACGCAGGCCGATTTCGTGTCCGACATCAATGGCTTTTCCCGCGCTTTCGAAGCACCAAGATTCTCCCGAGAAGAGAAAAATCTTATTAAACTGCGCGCCTTCTTCGATGCGAAGCTGCCCAAGTAGGGGCTAGCTTGCATCCATCACCAAGGCGCGAGGTTGACGTATTGGGACGCCGCCGCTAAGTCTGCGCCGTTCCAGCGGGTTGCTGATTCGGCAGCTGCCCGCGGACCATGATTGTCGCAGGTTCGAACTTGCGGCCTGCCAGGGTATGGGAATCGAGGTCAGACGCCTATGAGTCCGTTCGTGATGTCGTGCTTGCTCGTGCTGCTGCCGGGCTACTTCCTGTGGTCGGCAGTGCAGCGCTTGGCCCTCGCCACGCGTGGTCCCGCGGCGGTCCAGTTTACGATGGAGGAGGGTGACCTGGGTCGCCGCATAGAGAGCCTCCTAGTCTACGTGTTCGGCCAAAAGAAGATGGCGAACAACCCCCGCTACGCCCTCGCGGGTGTCGGCCACATGATGGTCTTTGGGGCGTTTGTTATCCTGTTGCTCAACAGCATTATGCTGTGGGTTCGCGGATACGATACCGACTTCGATTTCTGGGGGATTCTGGCGGTTGACCACCCGATCGGTGCTGCCTACAGCATTGCCAAGGAGCTTGTCGAGCTCACTGCCATCATCGGTGCCGGGGTGTTTCTCTACTACCGGACCGTGGCCAAGCAAAAGCGCATGAGCCACAGCACCGAGGCGTTCGTGATCCTGGGCATCATCATGACGATGATGTTGGCCGACATGCTGTACGTCGGGGCCGGAATCGTGCTGTCCCACCAGGCTAGCGGTGAGCCGCTTCACTATAGCATCGTCGAGCCGGCCGGTAGTGTGTTCGCCTTGATCCTCGGGGGCATGAATCTCAGTGAAGGTGCGCTCAAGGTCTTTGAGCACATTGGCTTCTGGTGGCACGCGGCGCTGGTTCTGGTCTTCTTGAATCTCCTGCCGCACTCCAAGCATTTTCACGTCATCACCGTGTTTCCCAACGTGTTCGCGCGCGACTTGAAGCCGAACGCGCTCAAGCCAATCGAGGACCTGGAAGGCAAGGTCGAGCGTGAGGAACCCATCGGCTTCGTCACGGCTGCGGACCTGTCCTGGAAGGACGTCCTCGATCTGTACACGTGCACGGAGTGTGGGCGATGCAGCGACAACTGTCCGGCCTACACCACTGACAAGAAGCTTTCGCCGAAGCACGTCACGTTGGCGCTCCGGGACCACCTATATGAATGCGCGCCCCACCTTATGTACAAGGGTACGGCTTCCGAGGGAGAGCAGGCGGGCGATGGTCCCGAGGTGCACACCCACGAACTGCACCACGGCGATCCGCCCAAGGGTGCCTATCACGTCCCCGATCAGCTCGTGGACCTGGTGCCGAATGTCATCGACCCAGACGTGATCTGGGCCTGCACGAGCTGCCGAGCATGTGAGGAACAGTGTCCTGTCATGATCAGCTACGTCGACAAGTTCGTCCAAATGCGGCGCGACGCAGTCATGATCAAGAACGAGTTCCCGGCCGAGTTGATGAATCCGTTCAACGGCATCGAAACGAATGGCAACCCCTGGAACATGTCGGCGATGGACCGGGCTACCTGGACCGAGGGGCTGAACGTGCCGCTCTTGATGGACAACCCGAACGCCGAGGTGCTCTACTGGGTCGGCTGCGCGGCTTCCTATGACGACCGCGCGAAGAAGATCGCGCGCGCGACGGTCAAGCTGTTGCAGGCCGCAAACGTGGACTTCGCGATTCTCGGAACCGAGGAGACCTGCACCGGTGACCCGGCCCGCCGCGCCGGCAATGAATACCTGTTTCAGACTGTCGCGGAGCAGAATGTCGAGACGCTGAACGGCTATGAGGCGGGCAAGAAGCAGATCGTCACGACCTGCCCCCATTGCTTCAATACGCTGGCCAACGAATACCCGGACTTCGGCGGAAAGTTCGACGTTGTCCATCACGCCACGTTCCTGGAGGATCTGGTGAAGCGGGGCAAGCTCAAGCCAAAGCAGGGCGTGGACGGGGGAGACGTTGTCTTCCACGACAGTTGCTACCTGGGTCGCTACAACGAAGTCTATGATGCGCCCCGCGAGGTGCTGAAGTCGATCCCCGGCCTAAACCTCCGCGAGCCCGAGTACTGGACGCGCAACAAGGGCTTGTGTTGCGGCGCCGGCGGGGCGCAAATGTTCATGGAAGAACAGAACGAAAACCGCGTGAACGTCAAACGTACGCTGCAGCTGCTCGACACTGGCGCCAAGACGATCGCCAGCGGTTGCCCGTTCTGCATGACCATGCTGACCGACGGTCTCAAGGCCCAGGAAAAGGAAGACCAGATCCGTCAGGTCGACATCGCCGAATTGCTGGTCGAGTCGATCGAAGACAAGGCGGTCGCGGAGGCCGCGGAATAGCGCTGCGGTGCCGCGCGAGGCCCCCTTCGACGCGATCGTGGTCGGGTCCGGCCCGAACGGCCTGGCTGCGGCCGCTCTGCTAGTGCGCGCGGGCAAGCGCGTATTGCTCCGCGAGGCACACACCGAGGTCGGCGGTGGCACCCGCACGGCGGAGCTGACGCTTCCGGGGTTTCGTCACGACGTCTGCTCGGCGGTGCATCCGCTCGGTGTGTTGTCGCCGTTGTTCCGGCAACTGCCGCTCGCCGAGCACGGTCTGAAATGGGTCTCGCCGCCGGTCTGTGCTGCCCACCCACTCCCGGACGGGCCTGCCGCATTGCTGCTGCCTTCACTTGGTGAAACAGCGGAGCTGCTGGGGAACGATGGGCCGGCCTACCGCCGGCTGCTATCGCCGTTCTTGCGCACAGATCCCCACGGCCTGTTGGCTGACATGATGGGCCCTCTGCGGCTACCCAAGCATCCGTTTCTGATGGCGCGCTTTGGCCTCAGGGGTGTGAGGCCGGCGCTCGGGTTGGCGCGCGGATGGTTCGAGGAGCCACGGGCGCGCGCGCTCTTCGCCGGCTGCGCGGCGCACGGCATCATGCCCTTCAACAAGCTGCTGACTGGAGCGGTCGGCATGCTCTTTCTGTTGACCGCACACATCGAGCCGTGGCCGGTTGTGGCGGGTGGTTCCCAGGCGCTCGCCCTGGCGCTGGCGAGCTACATACGCGCAAATGGAGGCGTGATCGAGACCGGACAGCCGGTGACCTCCCTTGCGGAGCTACCCGACTCAAGGGCAGTACTTTTTGACCTGGCGCCCAAACAGCTAGTGGAGATCGCAGGTGACGCGTTGCCACAGGGATACCGCCGCCGGCTTGCGCGCTATCGCTATGGGCCCGCATTCTTCAAGCTGAACTGGGCGTTGTCGGAACCAATTCCATGGCGCGATGCCCGCTGCGCCGAAGCCAGCACAGTGCACGTTGGGGGCACCCTTGAAGAGGTCGCTGCCGGGGAGCTCGAGATGTGGCGCGGTGGGCACCCCGGTTCACCGTTCGTCATGATCACGCAGCAGAGTCACTTCGACCCATCTCGGGCACCGAAGGGTAGGCATACGGGCTACGCCTACTGTCATGTTCCCAACGGATCGAGCGTGGATATGACCGAGGCCATTGAGGCGCAGGTCGAGCGCTACGCCCCAGGGTTTCGGGATTGTATTATGGCGCGGCACGTCCAGTCGCCGTCTGATCTGGAGCGCTACAATGGGGCATACGTCGGGGGCGCATCGACCGGAGGCGTAGCGGACATATTCCAGTTCTTTACACGACCGGTGGCGCGGCTGAACCCCTATCGAACGCCCAATCCACGACTCTTCCTGTGCTCCGCAGCTACCCCACCAGGGGGCGGCGTGCACGGCATGTGTGGCTACCATGCCGCCCGCAGCGCCTTTCCTGAGGCGAGCCTGGGGCTCTAGCCCGGCAGTGCCTTTCCTGAGGCCAGCTTGGGCTCTAGCCCTCAACCAACCTTGACTGCCTGGGCGGGCGAAGCTAAGCCTGCGGCGACGGCTTGGACACAAGCTGGACATCCCACCAACTTGGGAGTCGATCGCGCAGGGATTCGGCCTAAGAGGGTCTATTGCGGGCGACCGAGTATTCGCTGCGTTTGCGAGCGCTGCGAAGTCGAAGGCCAAGCGAGGCGTCGCGAAGTTGGTGAGATATGCGGGGGAAAGGCCGGTTGCGGGGAGGGGATGATGTCAACTGTTGAGCTGCCCCTCGGGACGATCGCCACCATCGGGCTCCTTTCGCTGTTGCCGTTCGTACTGCTGGCGACGACCAGCTTCGTCAAGATGTCGGTTGTCCTGTCGGCGCTCCGCAGCGCCCTGGGCTTTGGCGCCGTGCCATCCGCGATGGTGGTGACCGTCCTGGCAGGTCTCTTGTCCGTGCATGTAATGGCGCCGGTGGTGGAGCGAATGGTGGCCGCCGGGGCTGCGCCCGCCGCGCGGATCGACTTCGAAAGGCCGTTTGCGACCGACGGTAGCGCAGAGGCTGTCAGGCAGCTTTGGCAGCGGGCGTCGGAGCCTATGCGCGGTTTTCTCAGTCGCCACGCCCATGCCGACGAACTGGCGCTGTTCAAGGACCTCGCCGAGCGAGCACCGGCAGGGCCAACCGTGGATCAGCGCGACTTCCGCGTCCTGTTGCCCGCGTTTCTGATTTCCGAGCTCGGTGAGGCCCTCCAGGTGGCGTTTCTCCTGCTGTTGCCGTTCGTGGTGATCGATGTGGTGATCGCCAGCGTCCTCGTCGCGATGCAACTCCATTCCTTGTCGCCGGCACTGGTTTCGCTTCCCTTGAAGGTACTGCTGTTCGTGATGGTCGACGGCTTCGCGGTCCTGAGCGAAGCCCTGATAACCAGCTACTCCTAGCGACCTTGAGTCAGCGTTTCGTGGGCGTTTGCGTCAAGTTTGATCGCGTTGCCTCGAATGGATGCGTCGGGACAAGGTCGCTGAGTCAGGTCCGGTCGATGTGGTGCGTGGTGCGATGCGCGGCGGGTCAAGGGGACTAGAAAGAAATTTCCTTGACCGGCCTGCGGTCTTGGCTCAGGTTACGCAACTCCAGGGTCAACGGGGAACGTCTGATGAAGCGAGCAGAGTGAACATGCTGATGCCGAAGACGCATATCGCGGCCCGCTTGACGGCGGGTCCGGGTTCCGATCGCGCCGGTGCGCGGTCGACCCGAGCTGCGTTCCGCGGCACCCCGCCGTTGTTCGCTCCTGCGAGCTATGGGGTGCAGCGGTCGCCGGTGCTGCGATCCCTCCGCCTCTTCCAGCGCTCTCGCCGCGGCTTGTCAGAGCCCCGCGGTCGATATCGCGGCGCTGCACGGCCCCCGACCTAGGCTTTTCGCGAGTTCCTCGCGCGGCCGTTTCGGGGCCAGGACCCGAAACCCGTGACTTGATGGAACTTCGTGAAATGCCTAGACAAACACAACTAACCGATGCTGAGTTGCTGGAGCGCTATGTCGGCCAGGCTCCGATTCTTCCGAGGGCGGTTCGGGTAGGGGTCGAGCGTCAACTTGGACCGACGCCGATTCGCCTCTACGCGCTAACCGACCTGGACGAGGCACGTCGGTTCGTCGAGCGCTGGGTCGTGCTTACCGATGCTGAGCTGCTGGTATTTTCCGGTGACGGCTTGCTGTCGTTGTGCATCGAGCGCGCGCAGATCGGCGCCATCGACAGCGAGTCCGGTCTCAGCAGTCACACAGTGCGCCTGCATCGACGCGGGGCTGGGCCCGGCGATGAGCCGATGTGCGTCCTGCGCTATACGCGCCGTCAGCAACAGGTGACCGACGGCCTGCTGTTTGTGCTTGAGGAGGCGCTGGAGGGACGCACCGTACCGACCGGGGATCCGGACGCCTACTACCAGGAGGGCACCGCCAAGGCCATCCGCGACGCGCAGGCGCTGGTCTCGAGCCACCACCTGGCCGTGCTGTGGCGGCTGTTGTCCTACCTGAAACCCTACCGTGGGCGGGTCGTGGGAGGGCTCTTGGCGGCCGCGACGATTACCGGTCTTGCGCTTGTGCCGCCGTACCTGAGCGGATACCTGATCGACGAAGTTGTCGGCCCATTACAGGCTGGCGAGCTCGGTCGCGAGCAGGCTGCACTGGTCGGCTGGTTCGCCGTCGCGGGCATCGCGGTGTCCTACGTCCTGCGGCAGGCATGCCAATTCGTGCGGCTCCGGTTGATGGCAATGCTCGGTGAGCTGGTGGCGCGCGACCTGCGCACGGACCTGTACAAGCACCTGCATTCATTGAGCCTTGGCTTCTTCTCACGGAAGAAGACAGGCAGCCTGATCACGCGGGTGAGCTCTGACACCGACCGTCTGTGGGAGTTTCTCGCCTTGGGTGTGGTCGACGTTTCGCTGGCGGCGACTACCCTGGTGGGGCTGGGCGTCATTCTGCTCCATCTCGATTGGCGCCTGGGTTCGATCATGGTGCTGCCGTTGCCGCTGGTGCTGCTCGCCATTCATTGGCATGGCAAGCACCTGGAGCGGCTATTCTTGCGGGCGTGGCGGCGTTGGTCTGCGCTGACCGACGTGCTCAGCGACACCATCCCAGGAATGCGCGTAGTACAGGCCTTCGATCAGGGCCCCCGCGAGGTACGGCGGTTCGGCGAGCGCAATCGGGGCGCCTGCGATGAGTTCAATCGCATCCACGCATCCTGGACCGCGTTCTGGCCGGTGCTCATGTTCTTCGTCCAGATCAGCGTGGTGGGCATCTGGGTGTTTGCGCTTCCCCGTCTGTTCGGAGACGGCAGCGTACTCGGGCCGCAGCTATCGGCAGGCACCTTCGTGTCTTTCCTGCTCTATGCGACCATGTTCACGGCACCAGTCGAGATCATCGGGCAGATGACACGCATCATGAATCGCGCGACCAGCTCTGCGCATCGCGTGTTCGAGGTGCTGGACAGTCGACCCGAGGTGGTCGAGCGTGCCGATCCGGTGAAGCTCGAGCCGCTTCGAGGGCGGGTGGAATTCCGAGATGTCGCCTTCGCGTATGACGGCGTTCGCCAGGTGCTGCGCGGTGTGTCCTTCGCGGTTGAGCCCGGTGAACTCATCGGGCTTGTCGGCCCCTCAGGTGGGGGCAAGAGCACGATCGTGAGCCTCATCGCGCGCTTCTATGATGTGCAGTCCGGAACGATCCTGATCGATGGAGTGGACCTTCGTGATCTCGAGCTGGGCAGCTACCGGAGGCAGGTTGGCATGGTGCTGCAGGACCCCTACTTGTTCCATGGCAGCGTGCTGGAGAACATTCGTTATGGGATGGAGGGCGCGACACTAGCCGAGGTGATCGCGGCAGCGCGCGTCGCCAACGCGCACGACTTCATCTGCAAGCTGCCCCACGGCTACGACACAGTGGTCGGCGAGCGTGGCCACACGCTATCCGGTGGGGAGCGGCAACGCATCTCGATCGCACGGGCGGTGCTGGAGAACCCCCGGATTCTGATTCTCGACGAGGCGACGAGTGCTGTGGATACGGATACCGAGTTCCGGATTCAGGAGGCAATGGATCGGCTGGTGGCAGGTCGCACGGTCTTCGCGATCGCGCATCGGCTGTCCACCGTGCGCAGGGCCTCCCGTCTGTTCGTGGTCGAGGACGGGCGGATCACCGAACGAGGCCCCCATGCGGAACTCGTTCAGCGACCTGGCGGGACTTACCGACGGTTGCATGAACTCCAACATGCGCTGCATGAGGTTAACTAACTAGCGAGTGTCCATCCCGAAAACGAATTTTTCGACGTTGCGGCCTGGAGCCGGAGCGAAGCGGCGCGACTCGCGGAACGGCGACGGGTGGGTGCGCATAGGGCGGCTCTGCCGCCACGGGGGAAAGGGCGTGTGCCCCTTCCTGGATGGAGAACGGGCGGCTGAGCAAGAGGAATATGAGGTGCGAACCATGCTGACGAAATCCACCACTGAGGCTACGCAGATCCGAACGGCTTCCGCCGAGCGCCCGTTGCGCTTCGCGCGGCGAGCCGACGGTCGGCTGTGGCTGCTTGGGGCAGGGCGCGAGGTGCCAGTGCGGCCCGTGCGCTGCTTTCCCTGGAGTGCCCCCGGCCATCATGTATCGCTGCGTGACGATCAGGGCGAGGAGTGCGCCTACGTGGGTGACCCGCGGGAGCTGGACGCCTGCAGTCGTGCGGCGCTGGCAAGCGCGCTGGCAGATGCAGGACTGGTCTTGCGGATCACTTCGGTCGACCATATCGAGGACGACCAGGAGATCCGCTACTGGACCGTCCGGACGCTCCAGGGCCGCCGTACCTTCCAGACACGGCTCGAGACCTGGCCCCGACCGGAGCCCGGGGGCGGGCTGTTGGTCGAGGACGTATCCGGTGACCTGTACTGGATTCCCGATCCGACTACGCTTGACACGCACAGCCAAAAGCGCCTGTGGGCCTACGTGGACTAGCTAGGAAAGGGCTACCGCCCTTTCCTAGTGGCGCCGTTGTGGCGGACGCGTTCACCGTCGGCGGTGGCGCCTCGACGGCACGCCCTCAAACTCGCATGGGGCGATCGTGCGCTGCACCACCTTCCGGCTGACCGCCGCGGTCCGCTGGCGCACCCCTGTTGGAATGCGACACGCCCCTTGGATATCCGGAGGATTCTTCGGTGAATTTCGTGCCCTCGGACCGCCCTCTGACCCGGGCCTGGGTGGACTTGGCGAAACGACGTCCAAGTGATAGCCGTGAGTGGAAGCCAACCCGGCGGCTCTGCGCTCAGGGCATGCGTCCGAGCCGTCTACGACTCGGAGGTGTCACATGGTCAAGAAGATCTTGGTAGGCCTGGGAAGTCTCATCGTCTTGGTTGTGGCAGTCGGATTCCTGTTGCCTTCGACGGTGCATGTGGAGCGCAGCATTATGGTCGACGCGCCCGCAGCAGCGATCTTTCCGTGGGTGAACGACTTCAAGAAGTCCAATCAGTGGTCCCCGTGGGCGGACCGCGATCCCGAAATGAAGCGGGAGATCTCGGAACCGTCCTTCGGGGTGGGTGCGACGCTTTCCTGGGAGAGCGACCAGGACGATGTGGGCACGGGAAGCCAGACGATCGTCGAATCCGTGGCTGACAAGCGTGTCGTCACCGAGCTGGATTTCGGCGAGCAGGGGGGTGGCAAGGCCTCCTTCGACCTTGTTGAGGGAGACGGCAGCACCGAGGTCACCTGGGCCTTCCACACCGACTTTGGAATGAATCTGGTGGGTCGGTATGTGGGCCTCATGTTCGACGGGATGATCGGACCCGACTACGAAGCTGGACTGGTAAATCTCAAGCGGACTGTGGAGTCCCAGCCCCCTCCAGCCCCCGAAGCAGTTGCCCCCGAAGC
>JAPPOR010001052.1 GCA_028817905.1 Myxococcales bacterium | reverse complement strand
CGGTGGCCCCCCCCAACCCTTGCCGTGGCTTCCACACAGGGCCCCACGCCCTGAGCCCAAGGTCAGAGCTTTGGTGGTTGAGCCCAGTTGCATGACGATCCGCTCTGCCATGGCTTCTTGTCACCCCATCGAGAGTCGCCTGGCAAGCACCCCGGTGGGTTGGTCGGCGTCGCAGCGCGCAGGGCGTCGGCTTCACTGGGCTCTTGCCAAGCCAACGAATACTCGCCGCAATTTGCGACCAGAGGCGAAAGCGCAGTGACGTCGAAGCCCAGGCACAGCGCCGTGAAGTTGGTGAGATATCGGGGCTACCCGCTCAGTTGCCAGAGGCCCCGCGCGCCTCATCGGCCCTGGTCTCGAAGAGCAATTTCCTGCCCGATCCCGTCACGCTCGGGTCCGTTTTTGTCCGACATAGGGGGAGGCCGGGGCCACCTGCGCCGGCGGCGAGCGCCAGTGGAGGTCGAATGGGAAAAAAAGTCGCTTTGTTTCGTATGCTTATCGATTTGGGTCGCGGGGGATGGGGGCCGATCAGGCGTGTGTCGTGATCGAGTAGGAGTGCCGACAGGAATGGGCTGATCGAACGCTGATAACGCTGGAATCAGTGGGTTGCTGGGACGCGTTCGGCCGACTCACCGGTCCTCGGAGCGTGTCGGGTTCGCTCCGGATCGGGAGCCGATCGCGTAGACGGGAGGTGGTCCGTGACGTTTGAGAAGCGAGTACACATCCACGTCGTCGCTGGGGTCCTGTTGGGGCTACTCGGATGCGGCGACGGCGGCGAAGCCGGGCCGGTCGGCGCGGCCGATCCGATGACGAAGGGTGCGGCAGGGGAGACTGGGCAACAACAACTGCCCTCCGCAAGTGACGAGGCGAGTGGTCCATTCACACCCGCGCCCAGTGGTGCTGCCGCTGTCACGATGCCTGACATGGCGGCTACCGAGCCGCCGGCCGGGGCTGCCGGCATGGAGATGCCGATGGAGCTACCGGGCATGGACATGCCCGGGATGGACATGCCCGGGATGAACATGCCTGGGATGAACATGCCTGGGATGAACATGCCTGGGATGAACATGCCTGGCATGGGCGACCCCAATGCGCCTGCGCCTGCGGTCGGTCCCATGGATGGCGACCCCAATGCGCCCATGGTGTCGATCGAAGGCGTGCCGTGCGGAAGCCCGCGGGTGGGCTTTACGAGCTCGCCGCCTACCGTCAAGATCACCGACCGTGATGTGGTGGTCGCGTACCCATGTGCACATGAGGGCGCCCAGGTGACGTTCTTTCTTTTTCTGCACGGGACGCTAGGGGATGCGCAGAAGGTCCCCTTCACCATGAATGCGTTCCCGATCCACAACTTCGTGGACTCCCACAACGTGATCGTCGTGGTGCCGAAGGCGATCGGCAACCAGTGGAACAACAACGATGGAGACGATACCCAGGACCTCGACAAGCCACACCTCTACGATGTCGTGGATTGGGTGTACGACACCTTCGGCGAGAAGTTCGACATCCGGAGCATGTGGGCCAGCGGTGGCTCGTGGGGCGCCGCGTACCTGAATTTCTCGTTCGCTTGCGATCCTAGGTTTGAGGAACGCCTGCGCGGCGTTCGCATGGTGGTCGGCACCGGGTGTCCCCGCTGCAGCAACCGCTTGTCGTGCATTGTGGCCGAGCAGGAACTGGAAGAGGGCGGAGGGATGCCCTTGTCGGATCCTGAAAAGGAGATGAAGTCCTCCTCCAACATCGACGCATTCGCAGGGCCGCACGGTTGTGATGGGAAGATGAAGATGCCGGACCTGGGTCCGGTGCGGCATTGGACCTGGCCGAACTGCGACCCGGGTTGGGTGCACTCCTACTACCTTGGGCCGGGTAACCATGCCGACCCGTGGAACGATCCGACGTCCATGATGCACATGGTCGACGAGATCAAGTCCATCGAGTAGCACGGCACCGCACACCGCGTGTCACTGCTGACAGGGCATTGCTGCCTTGCGAACATCCGAATCGCTGGGATGCGCTATTGGCATCGTTCGTGCCGCCCGCCTGGATCATGCAATGCGCAGGGATTTGGCTTCACAGGGCTCTGGGGCGGCGAAAGCCCTGTGGAGTCGAAGGACAAGGATGGACAACTAGCTAAGCTAGCTAACCCAGGCCTGCTTCCGCCGGGAACAGAGCTTGCAGCCAAGCGCGCAACGCACACAACTCCGGACGGTCTGCCTCGCGCTCCAGGCAACCGAAGTACAGAGCGCTCGAGAACGGTCCAGCAACCCCCGGAAGCCTCACGAGACGGCCGGCCTCGAGCCAGGGATCGATCATGGGGCGAAACGCGAAGGTGACCCCTTGTCCCCGCTCTGCCGCGCGCACCATGCTGTAGAAGCTGTCCACAAGCAGCAAGCTAGATGGCCGAAGCTCGATGCCGAAGCTCTGCGCGATACCCGCTTGTAGCTCATCGTATCGGCTCTCGATGCAGACGATTGGTGCGTCTTCCAGCCCAGCGGGCAGGGGCAACGTCGCAGCCATCTCGGGTGCGCACACCAACACCAGCTCCTGGCGTTGAAGCTCTACCCACCGCAGGCCCGGTCCGCCTGGATCATCGGTGGCCCAACGAACGGCTGCGTCTACGGGCTCGCGCTTCAGATCGACCACGGCCATGCCGGTTTCGACCCGCAAGTCGACACCAGGCGCGCTGGCCCGAAAACCTGCCATGTTCGGAACCAGGTACTCGTTGGCGAGGAATGCTTCGGTGGTAACACGCAGCACTGCTCGGCGAGCGCGCTGCATCACCCGATAGGTGTCCCGGTCGAGCGCCGCCAGCAACTCTGCCACGCTCTCCCAATAGAGCTTGCCCTGCTCGGTGATCGCGACTTCACGATGCTTGCGTTCGAAGAGCGAGAAGCCGAGTGCCTCCTCCAACACGCGGATCTGTTGGCTGACCGCCGAGGGCGTGATGTGGAGTTCGGCGGCTGCTGATTTGAAGCTGCCCAGACGGGCGGCCAGCTCGAACGCCACCAATGGCTGCAGCGGGGGGAGGTTTCGAAACACTTACGCTAAACAATACAGATTTTATGCGCTTCGAATAGGGTCCAGAAACGGGTCTAGATGATTTTTTCTTAATCGAAGGCAAGAATTGATCGGTTGAGCGAGGCGTCGGTTGTCGCTAGAGAAGTGCTTGCGAGCTGGCTACCCCCTGCGTTGACAAGTCGCCGGGGCCCGGGGTTGACGCGGAAATACCTCCACGTACACCACCGAGCACTGACGGAGACCGGGTTCTATTCCCGGGCCTCGGCGCCTTGTCATCCAAGGGGCTGTCTAGCCGCCGTCGGCCATGCCCGCGTCGCGGTCACCGGTCGCGTCGCAGTCGGGGCCTGGAGCCAGGTCGGACAGGAAGCGGCTTTCCGTGATGCATGCGTCGTTGACGCTTGAGATCACGCCGCATCGGCCCTCGGCGGTGCAGCAACCAGGAAGATCGATGGGCATGCCCTGCGCCTCGCCGACGTAGTGCGGGCAGCTCGGGTCCTCCATGGCAGGTGGTGGTGGGTCGGGAAGCGGGCCGTTGTCGTAGGTATAGAGCGTGGCCAGGCACATCTCGTCGGAGGTCTTGTCGCCCCACACTGTGACCTCTTCGCGATCGGTCGTGTCGAACACGCAGCGCACCCTCAGCTCGTCGTTCGGGTTGAGCGGGACCGGCTGCTGCACTCGGCGGTCCATCTCGTCTCAGGGCGGATCGCGCATGCCCACGAGCGCTTCCCCACGGCCTTGCGGATCGCCTTCGCTCCGCGGAACCCTGCTGAGCTCGTCGTCAGCACGACGTTTGGCCTGCTGCACTCTCGCGACGGGGGCCGTTCCTTTCGCTATGTGTGCGCCGCCGGCCTCGGAGCTGGACCCAGGGATGCGCCTGCAGTGACCCTCGGTCCGGAGGGGCGCTGGGCGGTCGGCCTGATCAGCGGCCTTGTTCACAGCAAAGATGCAGGCTGCACGATGACGGCCGACCCTACGCTCGGCGCCACCTTCGTGTCGGATGTACGCGCTGTGAACGAGTCGGACACGGTCCTGCTTGTCACCGCAAGCAGTCAGTCGGACAATCAACTCTACGTATCGATCGATGGGGGCGCGACCTTTCAGGCACGTGGAACTTCACTGGGCGACCAGCTTCTTCGCAACGTGCACAGCGCCCCGTCGGATCCCGACGTGCTGTATGTTTCTGCTGCCCGGCCGGCGCAGGAGGTTGGCGAGACCCGAACCAGCACACTGCTGCGCAGCGATGACGGAGGCGAGCACTTTGAGGCCCTACCGGTGCCGTTCTCCGAGGACAGCTTCGAGCTGCTCGTGATGGCTGTTGACCCGGAGAATCCGAAGCGTGTCTACGCCGTGCGCCGTCGTGCCGACAGCGAACCATTGCTGCGTAGCGACGATGGGGGCGAACATTTTGAGGAGATCTTCTCGGCGCCTGGCCCATTGCTGGGTGTCGCCATCGGTCGCGATGGCAGCCTGTACGTGGGAGGTGAACAGGCGGGCCTTTGGCGCTCGGATGGTCGTGGCGGGACCTTCGAGCAACTTCATGACGACTTGCAGGTGACATGCCTTTCGTACGAAGACGACGCGCTGTTCGTCTGTGACCGCGGACTGACCAGCGGATTCCAGGTCGGTCGCTCGGAGGACCGCGGCGAAACCTTTGCCCCTGTGCTGCGTTTCGCCGATCTCGATGGGGTGGACATCTGTCGTCGAGATACCAAGACCGGCGCGATTTGTGCCGAAGAGCTCGCAGATGTGCATGACGAGCTCGCGATCTTCCGAGAGGTTGCGCAGTCGACAACAGCTCCAGACCCCTCGGGAACGGTTGACGCGGGCGCAGCGGGCAGTGAACTCCGCAGGCCCAATGTCACAGGCCGTTGTAGCATTGCTAGCAGCGACCCAAGCGCATCTCGTACGAGTCCTCTGACCCATGCGATCGCGTTCGGTCTATACCTGCTGGCACGCCTGCGTCGCCGCAGGCGGTGGTAGGGCGTCGAGGGCCCGGTGCAAGCGCCCGGCTGTCTCACCAAGTAGCGAGGCGCCGCGAAGTTGGAGATGCCGCTTGTCTTCCATTGAGCTGGTCTGCGCGTCGCGCCGGGTGATAGCGAGCCCATCCGCTTTTCGACGGCCGCTTGCGTAGGACGGGCACGCAGCGCGTCGCTCACGATTGCAGTTGCGGTAGGGAGGCGCGCCATGATCGCGCGCGTATTGAATGATTCGGGTAGAAGCGACCTCGTAGGCGCAACGGGCGGGCTACGATGATGTGTCGTGTGACCCCGGCGCGTGGATGAGGCACGCGCGGGGAATTCCGATCGAGGGCAAGCGGTCGACCTTCAATCGCTAGCTTCTGGAAACACTCCTGTAAGGCCATCGAACCATCGCATGTAACAAGACGGAGAACTTGCCGGCTTAGTGACCAAATCGAATTGCTCAGCACTTTGTTCGCCAGGCTTCGGCACCTATAAGCCCACCACGAGCGCAACGACGTGCGGAGGTAGTTTCGCAGGTGTGCGTTTGCATAGGAGCTATTCATGAAGAGATACGTTGTTTTGGTGACACTTGTATGTATTGCGCTGGGTCTGACTTTCGCCATGGCGTCAGCACAGGATGGTGGCGAAGGAAGTACTCCACTCGAAGAGCTTGAGTCACTTAGCCTTGAGGAGCTGAACAAGTACTTGAACGAGCGCGTAGATCACTATCGGTGCTACGAGGCGAGGCAGTTCCAGGATACGGCACCGATTCAGACCTGGTTGCGCGACCAGTTCGTTTCCGACGATCCGCAGGTGCTCGAGGTGACGCGCATTTGCGCCCCGGTCATCAAGATTCGTACTGATACAGGGGAGTACGAGGTCGTGGAGCCCAAGCACCCACGGGTTCACCAGGTCTGCTACCGCCTTCGGCCGGACACCCCAGCGAACGCCGTCGTGCGCATTCGGAGTCAGTTTGGACTGCGAACACTCAAGGTTGGACGCGGCGAGGAAATCTGTGCCCCGGCCCTGAAGCATCACTACCCCGACGGGACCGACCCAGCACCAGAGGCGAAGTAGCGGCTGCTAGCTCCGTTCGCTGAGGTGCGACTACCCCGCCCCCTCGCGCGCCGGAGTTGCCTCCGGCGCGAGGGGGCAGGTAGCGTCTAGTAGGGTGGCCGCCTTGAGCGAAACCGAGGGCCGGCATCTTCGACGCATATACTGGCCTCGCCGCGAGGGAGGGGTACCTAGTCGCACGGCATGCGCGCGGTACCGAACGCCACATCATCCACGAATACCTCAACCGCCCCCTGGGAGTCTTCAGCGTAGTGGATGCCCACCTCCGCGGCTGTGAAGCCTCCTGCGGGCAGCGTATCGATGTCCCTCCAGGAGGTGGCGAGCTCGCCATCGAGATAGGCCTCGACACTGCCTGCGGTCGATTGCCACCCGTCGACATGTCCGCCGACGCCTTGGGTGTTGGCGCCCTTGCGCCGTCCGGACCGAGCCTCCACAACTGGCCTTCCCATCGTCCAAAGTCGGGGTGCCTCGCAGGCTCGTCGTGACTTCGGGTAGCGGGCGTCTCAGTCTTTTTGGATGAGCAACCTGACAGCTCGCGAGTCAAAGTTCGCAAGGTGTCCCTCAGGCCCTTTGTGAAGGCGCCTACGTCCACGTCGGGAAGGGCTTCGATGGCTCTTATGGTGTCGTGCAGATATGCGATCGCGTCGTCGTATGCGACGTAGCGATAGTCCTGTTGTCGTTCAGGCACGACCGGATAACGCGCTGCTATGGCCGAAAGTGGCTGGCTGCAATACACGACCACCCGAACATCATAGTCCCGAGGGCGAGAGTCTCCATGCGGCTGCCACTGCCACCATTCGTCTCCGAGAAGCGCGTGTGCATCGATTGCCGTTCCGAAGTCACCGTATCGCAACACGAGGTTCGTTGGTTTGGGACCATCTCCACTCTTGGCCATCCTTGCGCCCACGCACGCAGCCAGCCCGAGCAGCACGGCGCTGGTTGCGAACCACTCCGCCAACTGCTTGACCTTGCCTCGGCTCATGCGCATTTGACCCTTGCCATTCGCAGTTTCGTGGCCTCTCCTGGCGGCACTACGATCGCACTCGAGAGCCAAGGGAACGTCGGCAGTGGCGTCCGCTCGTACAACTTGGGTCCGATCTCGTTCCAGTGAACCTCATACACTTTGCCGAGGGAGGATACTAGCCTCGGGCGAGGGAGGGGTACCTAGTCGCACGGCATGCGCGCGGTACCGAACGCCACATCATCCACGAATACCTCAACCGCCCCCTGGGAGTCTTCAGCGTAGTGGATGCCCACCTCCGCGGCTGTGAAGCCTCCTGCGGGCAGCGTATCGATGTCCCTCCAGGAGGTGGCGAGCTCGCCATCGAGATAGGCCTCGACACTGCCTGCGGTGGGGTCGATTGCTACATGCAGTTCGATGCACACCCATCGATCACGCGGAAACGACATCCCACCCGTCACGAAGTTGTTGCCCGAGGCGAGATTGACCGAAGTGGGAAACACGGCCACCGAGAAGCCCTCGTATGGCTCCTGGATCTCGCTCATGACGGCGGTTGAGAAATGCGTCGTTACGACGGTCGTGCTCGGCACGTAGTAGTATGCTCGCAGCCAGACGTCTCCCGAGCTCTGACCGCCGAAGACGGCAGCTCCCCAACGGGCTTGTTTCTCCGGCCCGAAGGCCTCGGTCGTGGCCCTCAAGGACGCTGCCCCGGTGCGCTTGGTGTTTGTGTCGCGGTTGAGGGAACCATTCATGACGATCGAGTAGGACCACCGGCCTGCGAACGACGGGTCCTCGAAGTCTTCACAGAAAAGCGCCTGGGGCAGGTCAGCGCAGGGTCCTGTTCGCCCTCCGTCGAGCACCCCGGAATCCAGAGTGGGAAACGATGCATTCCCACCATCTACCCCGGCATCTACTCCGCCATCGCGCACCTCTGGGCTCGCATCGAATTCGAGCGGACCCGCGTCACCGCGCGTGCCTACGTGGGCGTCCATCGGTCGAAGGTCGGCGCGCCCGCCGTCCAGGATGCTGCCGTCTCGGGGTCCCGTGATGCTTTCGGTACCGTTTTGTCCCGCGTCTTCCTTGGCAGCGGCAGCGGCAGCGTCTCCGATCGTTTCTTCGCTGTCGTCCACGTACTCGGGGCCGGTGGCGTTATCCCTCCGGAGCGGTTCGTAGCCAATGAGTGCGCATCCCCCCACGACCACGGTCAGCAGCGCTGTAGGTAGCATGGCGGCCGACAATGCCCCACGCTGGGCACCCGCCACAGCTATTCTCTCCGTCGAGTTCGGCTTACCAGCATGCCCATTGCGATGATAGCACAGGCTCTAAGACGACCTGCCGAGGGGGCGCTCGTCTGACGAAGATGGCCCGCGAGGAGATCCCTTGCCGGCGGGGTCCTGAGGCAAACGGCTAGCCCGCGTCCAGTGCGCGGCAATCGCCGAAGGCGATCAGGTGCAGGGCGACCGCTTCGGCCACTGGTGTGAGCGCCTCCAGCGCCTCCGGCTCTGCGAGCAACGCGACGCCTGCTAGCACGAACCGACCCTCGTGGGTCGCGAGTAGCGGAATGGGCTCGAACAGGCGGTCTCCGCACTGCATCTCCGCTGGCAGACCACCGTTCGTCGGTGTGCTCAGATCAGCTGTGATGGTACAAACTGCGTTGTCCTGTTCCAGCTCGACTTGGGCGAGGGCGAACGCGTGCATGGCTGCCGGATCGGCAGGGGCGTCACCAGCTGAAGCGGACAGCATGAGACCATCCTCGGATAGGAGGTACAGGTATGCACCCTCGGTACGGCCGGCCTCGCACAGCAGGGTCACGGCGGCGTGGGCACGGGCGCTCGCGTTTTCGCACGCCATGAAGCTGGCACTCACCATGGTCGATACTTGGGAAACGGGGCTGGTGGGGGTCGGGGTCGGCGTGGCATGGGTGCCATGGATCAGACCGGCGCGCAGCGCGTCCTCCACCAGTCGCTCGTGTAGGGCGCCGAGTACCTCACTTCGTCCCGGGCGGTACTCGACTGCGGCGGCGGCTGAGGCATTCCGGAACGCTTCGGCGTCCCCGCGGGCGATTGCGCATCGGGCCATGTACTCGTACGAACGGCCCAAGAGCAAACCTGCCACACCGAGCGCTCGTTGGGCCTCGATGACCTGGCCAATCCGTACCCCTGCCTGCGCGTGGCGCCCTAGACGGGCTTCGGCCAGGGCAACTGGAAGCGCCACCAGGCGAGCCAGATGACGCTGTTGCGCGTGCTCGCAGTGGGCTAGCTCTCGCAAGCCCACTGCGAGCGCCGTCGTCGCGTCGCCTCGCTCGAGCAGGATCTCGACGGCGAGGGCTTCCATCAAGGGGCGCAAGCGGAAACGCGCTTCAGCCGTGTCGTCTCGATCGCGCACACGCGTGATGATCTCGAGGGCAACGTCAGGCTCGCCGCAAAGATAATGGTAGTAGGCGTCGGCTGTGGCGGCGATCGGGCGCCATCCCGGAAGAGTCGCTAGTGATTCGTTGATGCGCGCGCGGACGTTGCGAAGGCCGGTTAGGTCCCGTGCCAGGGCGTGTGCTTCGAGCTCTTCCGCCAGCGTCGAGAACATGGGCGCCGCGTCGCTCTGCAGGGCAACCATCTCCGCGCTCCGACGGTGCACTTCGGCGGCTTGCCAGTCGCCCCGGTGCAGGGCCGCTATCTTCCTCACATACTCGATCCCTACTCGCTGGCTCTCGTCTTCGTGTGGCAGCCAGTTGTCGAGGTCTTCATTGGCGATGCCGAGCATGGCTTCTGCCGTCGCGATGGCCTGGCAGATTGCGGCTCGGACCTTCTGCATATACGCGAGCTGGTCGCCCTCCAAGGCATCGATCGTACGGATCAGCGCGACGTTGCGAGCGCGGGCGTCTTCGTAGCGACCCAGCTGCGCGCACAGGGAAGCCTCTGCGTTGAGGCGCATCGCGTCCACCAACGGGTTGAGGGTGGCAAAGGGCTTGAGCAGCTCAGGTAGTGTGCTGCTTAGACCGGTCCGAAGGGTCCTCACGGCGATCGCGATCGAGAAGATCACATAGCCGACCGTGGCTTTGATCGCGTCGACGGGAGGCATCACCCGCTCCCCCTCGGGCGTGGCTTCGAAACGCTGGCTTGCGCGGACGAAAGCTTGCACAGCGCGGGCCGCCGGGTCGACCTCATCGGACAGTTCGAGCCAGTCCTGATAGCCGCTCGCTTGTTTGAGTTCCACCAACCACTCCGTTGCTACGGCGTCGTAGAATCGAACGTCAGCACCGGCAGCGGATAAGCCAGCGATCGCTGACCACATGCCCATCCGTTCTCGCGTGGGTCGCTGCTCGGCCTTGGCCACCTCGAGCGCGCGTGCGACCGCCTCGGCAGTCGCGTCCGGGCCTATTTGGCGGGAGCCTTCGTGGGTGAAGGTCGCCCGCGCTTCTGGTGTGGCGGTACGAGCTAGCAGGCTTTCGAGGGTCGTGCCGGGGGCATTTCCACGGAAACCGTGGTGGCAAACCGCCGCGAAGCTCTCCTGGGTCATCCTGCACGCGTCGGCAAGTTGATCGTGTAGGGCGCGGAGCTGTGCCCCGTCGGCCGAGGCAAGCATCACGTTTGCCATGACCGGGTGACTCATTGTGTACCCTTTCGGGCTGCCTGCCACGGCCTGAAGGGTTTGTAGAGATCTGATGCCGGCCTCTGTGTCGGCGTTGGACATGGTGCTCACGGCCATCAACTGGGACCGTGTGAGCCGGTTGGTCACACAGAGCGCGAGCATGCGCCCAACCCACAGGGCGGCCTCGGGTATGGTGTCGACTTGCGCGCGGGTGGCGCCGTCGGTGTCCGCCGGCATGAGCGATGGGTCCACGGCTGCGGGTAGGCGAAAGGTACCCGCTCGGTAGGTGATGACACCCGCGTCGACCAGGTGCTGGGCGAGTGCGAGGCATTCCCGGGGACGACCCAGACTACGGGCGTGCAGCTGTACTGCCAGGCCATCGAGGTTTGGAACGTCGCCGAACACGCCGCACAGCAGCTCGCGAACCTCGAGGGCGGTAAGGGGCTTGAGTTCTACGCGATGGGCTCGCTCGCGTAGTACGGCGAGCGCCGTGGTCGGGTTGTCGAGAGAGCCTCGCTGCGCGCTTACGCCGTAGCTGAGCCGAAATCGGTTAGCGTCGATTGACAGGGACGCGAGCAGTGCGGCGGAGGGCTCGTCGATCAGTTCGAAGTCGTCGACCGCCAGCGATAGGAGGCGCTTACTGGCCACACCCAAGAAGAAGTCTCGCAGGGTCTGCTGGACATGCGCGCGGTCGAGTCCCGGTCGACCGACCTCGAGCAGGGGTGTTTCGACTCCGGTTGCGTTTCCGAACAGGAGCGCTTGAATGTGTGGGTCACTTTGGGCGACTGCTACTGAGGTCGAGCGAGCCGTTTGGTGGATCTGCGTGATCAGAGCCTGCACGACCCCCAGAGGCCCGGTGGCTCCGTCGCTGGCACCGGCGCGGGCGGTAGCGGCTCCCATCAACTTTGCTTCGAGTACGAAGGTATCGAGTGCACGGGATCGTCCGGTTCCAGGGTCGCCCACAACCATGAAGCCGCCGCCGCGACCGCGCATGGAGCGCGCGATCTGCTTGCGCGCGCGGGTGAGCATCTCCTGGCTGCCAACCTGTTGTGGGGCTGTTAGGTAGGCACCCCTGACAGCGAGGGTCTCGTCCGGGGGGTGGGCCATGAGGGGCGCGACGCGGTCCATGACTTCTGCGGCACTCTTGGGGCGCGACCCGACATCGATGCGCAGCAGGGACATCACGAGGTCGTCGACCGCCATGGGAACTTCGGGAACCAGCTTGCTGGGGGCGCTGGGGGTCGAGCGCCAGGCGTCGCGAAGCTGTTCAAAGCGCGTCACGCGGAAGGCGACGCGTCCTGTGAGCGCGAAGTAGAGCGTGGCTCCCAGCGAAAACAGGTCGCTGCGGGCGTCGAGGCTGATCTTGTTGACGAGCTCAGGTGCTACGTAGGGTGGCGTGCCGGCCACGGTGTTGGCAGGTCCAAAGCTTTCCAGTAACCCGAAGTCGATCAGCTTGGCTGCTCCATCGCTAGTGCGCCGAACGTTGCGGGGGGTCAGGTCGCGGTGGATGAGGCGCCGCGAGTGCAGAAGCGATAGTGCGGAGCAGATGTCGTAGGCGATCGCGCAGACCTCCCGATAGGGCAGGGGGGCTACCTCGCGCAGGTCACCTCCGTCGAGCAGTTCCATCGTGTAGTAGGCGTGCTCCCCATCCTGGTCGGGGTCGAAGCCGTAGTCGTAGGCGCGCACGATGCGGGGGTGGGCCAGCTGATTGAGGGTGTGGAATTCGCGCTCGAATAGTTCGACGACGGTGCCTTGCCGGCCTGGCACCGTCAGCCGCTTGAGCGCGAGCTCGGCACCGCTGGTGCGGTCGCGTACGCGGTAGGCCTTGCCCATGCCGCCGCGCCCTAGGGCCGAGAGCACGTCGTAGCGGTCAGCCACGCAGGCGGCGTCCACATCAACGGTCGCCGGGTCAGCCATGGCCAGCTTCCTTCCGAAACAAACCGTTCCAACCTGATCTTCGCACTCGCTGCCGGACCCGCCTGACCGAGTCTATCAGTCGCCACTTGGCCTCCCAAGGGGTCGCGACCTGGACAACCTGCCGAAAGATGTGTGGCAAGCGGCTGTCTCCCACAATGAGCCACAAGGGTGGCCCTCCGCGCTCCGCGTCGGGCCGATGCGTTCTGGACGGGACCTTGTGCCTCACAGATGTTAGCGGAGCGTGACCAAGGTGGAGCCGTTGCGCTGGTTTTCGTATTCGACCTTGAGCCAGGCGTCCGAGCGGGACGTGGACGAGATGTGGACTTCGTCGATCTGTCCGAGCCAGTTCTCCGGGGGTGAGGTTGAGCTTTCGCCACCGATGTAGAGGCTGGATGCGGAGGTCATCCGCTGTTGCTCCGTGTTGCCGTAGGTCTGACGTACGAAGGCCCCTCCATTGATGCGGTATTCCACGTAGCCGCCGGAGCTTGCCGCATGCACGCGGGCAGCGATGTGGAACCAGGCGAGGTCTGGAACCCCCAGGGTGTCGAAGCGCTGCCAGCCGCTGTTCCACGTGACGGGTGAGCCGTTGGGGTTGTCGATGCCGAGGGCGAAGCCGGGAAACGGGGGATCCGCTGCGGTGCTCGCGACGAGCCACTTGGTGTCGTCGCCGCTATCGTAGTCCACCCTGCCCCAGGCGCTGATGGTGTAGTCGTCCTCGTGGGGCAGCACTTCATCACCACAGTTGAGCTCATCGTTGCCGCGGAAGTCGCGCGCAGCTCCGAGGTAGCCGGCCTGGTAGCTCACACTGCCGACGTTGGTACAGTGACGCCCATAGCCGCTGGAGTCTGTCAGATCTGCCAGGTGGTAGACCGCCTCGAATTCTGCATCCCAGACGCCACCCGTGTTCTGCCGGTCCATGTCCACGCCGTCGCCGTAGCGCACCAGGAACTCGGTGTCCGCGCTGGCGGAGACGGTGGGTACGCGGACCCAAGCCATCAGAGAACCGCTTCCCGCGTCCCAGGCTTCCCGCTCGAAGGCCAGCTCAGCCCCTGCTAGGTCGGTGAAGAAGATGTCATGGCCGTCACCTCGCGCGAGCGCCTGGATGTCTGAATCGGTGAAGCGCACAAGGAGGGGGAAGCTGTCGAGTGTCACGTCTACCAGGCTGGAGTCGATCACGAGTGTCTTCTCGCAGGGGCCATCAAGGGCGATCTCGCGCTCGCAACCCGTTGCCGTCTGCCGGTCGCAGTCGAGGAAGCCCGCGGCACAGACGTTGATTTGGCAGGCACCGCCCATGCACGAACTGGTCTGCACGTTGGCCAAACCCTCGCAGGGGTCGTTTGCGCCGGTCGTCGCGCATCCACCGCAATCGCGTACCGACGTCAGGTCGGCTTCGCATCCGGTTGCGTGGTCGCCATCGCAATCTGCCCTCGGAGCTTCACAGGCCTCGATTTCGCAGGTGAAGGTCGTCGGGTGGCAGCTCGTGGCGGCGGTGTGCTGCAGCTCCGCGTTGCAGTCGAAGCCGCAGCCGCCGCACTGCGACGGTGTGTTGACCGCGGTTTCGCACCCGGTTCGGTAGTCCCCGTCGCAGTCCGCATAGCCCGTTGCGCAGACTGCCGTGCATGCCCCAGCGACGCACGCCAGGGTCGCGTTCGGAGTGGCGGATTCGAAACTGCAGGTGGCCCCGCAGGCGCCGCAGTGCCGGACGTCGCCCGTGAGGTCGGTCTCGCAACTGGCCTCGTCCAGGTTGCAGTCAGCAAGCGGCTCCGCGCAGACCACGGCGGTACACATGCCTCCGCCGCAGCTAGCCTTGTCGCACTGGACACCGCAGCCTCCGCAGTCATTCAGGCTGTCTAGCCGCGCCTCGCAGCCGTCTGAAGCGTCCCTGTTGCAGTCTGCACGGCCTGCCGCGCACGGCACACATTCAAACGCGTCGCAGGTCTCACCGCTGCTGCAGGCATCGCCACAGCGCGAGCAACGATCCGATCTCCCAAGGGACGTCTCGCAACCATTGTCCACGTCCGCGTCGCAGTCTCCGAAGCCCGGGGCGCAGCGTTGGATGATGCAGTCGCCGGTGGGGCCACACATGGTCGATTGAACGTTCGGCAGTGCGTCGCATGCGTCCTCGTCCGGGGCTGGGCTGTCGGTGAGGCCGCAGCCCCCGTCTCCACACTCCCCGGGACATCTGGCGTCACAGCCGAGCGGGCCGGCGGCATCGGGTGTGCAAGCATCAAGGGGCACGGGATCGCTAGCGTCGACTCCATTGCCTCCGGCGTCGTCGCTTCCCGGGCCGACCTGGTCAAACCCGATCCGTCCACAGCCCCAAAAGGTCGCGAGCACGAGCAATACCAGGAGGCAAGCCACCGGGGCGACTCGTCGGCCAGTGACGGGAGGGAGAGGGGGGTTCACGATCCACCAGGCGGGTCGTACCAGCAGCCATTGTGAGATGCGCAGGCGGGCGCACGCAAACCCCGATCGACGTACATCTGCGTGGGCGCCCTCGGCTAGCCCTTTCCTGGCTGGACATTCGCCGATGAAGGAAGGGTGGAACCTTTTCGAGGAATCCCGCGGATGCGGGCTAGTCTCCGGTGGCGAGGCGGACGCCGTTCCGCAGCGTCTCGGCGACCGCCAATAGTCCGGTGTCGGGATTGCTTAGAGCATCGCGGAACTGGTTGGGATCGCTGATCAGGGTATAGGGCGCCTGCTCACCGTCTGGCCCCACGACGTAGGGTTCGATCATCGCGTGCAGGTGTCCAGCGCGCGCGTCAAAGACGCTCTTCTCATAGGCTCCCGTCAGCGTGCCGCGTAGCGCTTCTATGAAGCGCTGGCGGTACACGGGATCGTCCAGCAGAAAGCGGATCAGGGGCCAGCTGTCCCCTATGTCGTCCATCATGACGCTTAGAGATCGGAAGTTGAAAGCGCCCCAGGTGAGATTGTGATCCCAGCTGATCCACACGAGGCGGCCCCCTTGGGATGGATCGCCGTAGAGGTAGTAATTGTGGGGCATGATGCCGTAGCTGTCCCAGTGGCCGATGGCACGGCTGAATGCGAGGACCCCCAAGAAGGTGTCTACGTCGAACACACGTTCCAGACCGGCCCGCCACGCCTGTGCGTCGCCACGGGGCGCGTGCAGGGCGTCGATGGCTGCCATTACGTCGCTGTAGTCCGCTTCCATCTTGTTGGACTTCTTGACGAAGCCGTCCATGTTGAAGGAGGCGAAGTTGGCACCGGGCCCTGATGGCTTGTAGAGATTGCCCGACTTGTCGCTGAAAGAAACCTCGACCAACTGGTCTGCCGGGTCCTCGATCATGGTGTACAGACCCCAGTACTCTGGTCCGGAACCTGCATCCACATAGACTCGATAGAATGCTGTCTTGATAGCGACCAACCCTTGGTCCGCTAGGATCTCTGATGCCAGCTTGTCGCGAATCAGGGAGGGATCGCGGTAGCCAGAGGCGAAGGTCATCTTGCCGAAGCCGTAGAACCGCTGGTCGAGCGTTTCTGGATGTTCGTCCTCGTAGCGGTCGAAATCGAGGCGGAAGCCGATTTTGAGCACGCCGGTTCGCCATGCGGCTGCCAGCGAGGAATTCCCCTTGTAGCGCATGCCGACCTGCGTCCAGACGCCGCCGTCGTAGCGGACGGTGACGGGCACGTAGACGGGGTCGCCGCCGACCAGATCGGTCGCGCCCGCACCATTGGAGTCGCCGGACGGCCGGCGTGCCGGCCGCCGGGGGAAGCCCGTGAAGCTCCCCGGCTCCCCCAGAAGCATGGCCAGGTCATCGTGCATCGCTTGCTGCGACTCCTGGCTCATCGTGATGTCGATCCGGTGCACCCGATCATCGGCGAACAGACGCGCGTAATCGGGGGTGGCTCCTCGGGCGTGGGACGCCTCTTGCCAGCCTTCCGGTCGCTCGATCTCCGGTTCCATCTCCACTTCTGGCTCCACGACGGGCGCCGGCGCTGCTTCCTGTGCCGAGGGCAGCGTCTGTGGGTCGGCCGTCTGTGGCTCGGCTGCTTGTGGCTCGGCCGCGCCAGAGCCCGCCATCGGTAGGCCGCGGACAGTGGCCGGGTCTTCGAGTGTCGGGGCATCCGTAGTCGCCGAGTGGTCGGGCCGATCGGCGTGGGCAGCCCCATTGGAGGAACCGGTGGACGAGTCGGTCCCCGTGCCCGTCGTGTCGTGGCCTGGTGACACGGCACTGCTGGCGGGGGATCCGTCGCTGCAGCCAGTGGCCAAGCCTACAAGCAGCGCGCCGATATACGTCCACTCCGGACTTCGCGTCGGTGTGTTCAATCTACTCTCCCTCACCCGCCCGTTTCATATCAGTCCGCCGTCCATATCGCTAGGCAAGCAAGCTCTGCACCCCGCGCCAGGCTGTCGATCAAGCCACTGAGCGCGTTTGCATCTGCTCAGCATGCCCGGATGGAAAGGGCTCACGCGGCAACGCTCCAAAACTGATCGTGAAGCACTTGAGGGGGACGCCCATAGCCCGACGGCGCCGTCCTTTGGCCAACGTCGCCATTGAGCGACCAAGTGCAGTGTGGAAGACCAATCTGCAAGATCGGTTCGCGCGTGCGCTTCATGCGCGGCCCATGAATACGAAAATAGCAGCAAGAAAAAAGGCGGTGTGCGCAAGTTTGCGCACGGGGGAGTGGCCGCGCGCGAGTCCGCTTGTGGCATGCGCGTCAGGCTGCCAACGCGCACCCACGTTGTCGTTTCGACGCTCGCCTTACACGTCTTCGCAACGGTACATCCGTCGCGCGTCGAGGCCAGAACATGCAGATCGCAAGGTATATCATCGCACTGGGCATCGTCTTGGGCGCACAAGGTGCAGGTTGCGGCCGCGATGCGAGCGAGCAGGAGTCCGGCTCCACATTGCCCACGCCGCAGCTGCAGGTGGGATCGGGGCAAGCTGGCCGCGGCGGCATGGAGGCCACCCACGTGGCATCCCCAGGCGGTCACGCGCAGGGCTCGGTCTTCGCCCCGTCGGGCGCACTGCGGTCCGGCGGCACCGTAGCCAATCCCGGCGTGAGCGGCTCCTCGTCACCCGAGGGTGAGACAGGCACGTCGTCACCCGTGGCTGAAACAGGTATGCGAGCCAACGAGCAAGGAGCCAGCCGCAGCCGGCGGTCTCCTTGGGGGCTACGCCGGCCAGCACCGGCCCCTGTCAGCCGGACGCAGGGCAGTTTGAGCTGGAGGTCGGGCCGATCCTCGCGTCACGGTGCGGAGGGTGCCACGGGGAACAGGCGGATTTCGGCGCTCCGTTCTCGTTGATCGACTACGCTTCAATCGTAGCTGGCGATCCCGGAACGCGGATCAGCGACCGCATGATCACCGCGCTGGCTGACGGCACAATGCCTCCGCCAGGCAATCTCAGGCCGCCGCCACTGGAGCACGAGACGCTGGTGCGGTGGGCCTCGTGCGGCCAAAGGATGGTTGAGTATCCGACCGGTCTTGTGTCCTCTCGCCCGCTCTTCGAGGCGTCGGCGACCCCGCCGGCAGACGCCGACGTGTTGGAGCTGCGGGCAACAGACTTCGCGGTTGCTGCCGGCACCCGGGACCACTACGAGGACTTCTTTTTCGATACCCTCGTCGAGGACGATGCCTTTGTGCATCGGATCGACGTTGTCGTCGACAACACGCGTGTGGTTCACCACGTGGCCCTCCACTACGACGACCCGAACGAGACCTACCTGTACGCTTGGGCGCCGGGGACTGGAGCAATCGAGTTTCCCGGGGGCGGATTGCGCATTGACCGAGATACCGTCCTGCGGCTCGGCATTCATTACAACAACCTTACGGATCATGACGAGGTCGATACGAGTGGCGTAAGGATGTGGGTCATCCCGCCGGAAGGCAAAGAGTATGTGATGCTCGATCCCGCGACGTTTGACATTCGCGTGCCTCCGGACAGCACGGCTACCGCCGAAGCCACCTGCATCGCGGCCAACGACTTCACGATCGTTGCCGGCATGCCGCACATGCACGAGATCGGCGACACCTTTGTTCATACGATTACGCGGGCCGATACCGGCGAGACAGAAACCCTGATCGAACTGGAGGGGTGGTCCTTCGACCTGCAATTCATTTATGCGATGCCGATGGAGGTCCGGGCAGGGGATACGATGACGATCCGTTGCAGCTACGTGAACAACCAGGACCGCACCGTCCGGGGTGGCTTCGGGACGATCAACGAAATGTGCTATGATTTCTTGTACGTGACGCCGGGCGACGCATCGGTTCCCTGCGGCAATGGCTTCGGAAACGGCACCGAATACGACCCGGGGTTTTTCTGAGCCGGGCCAAGCGCCAGGCAAACAGCGCAGCGCGAACGTCAGCGCTCCTCCTCCACGCTGCAGGGCAGTTCATCCGGCAACAGAGACCGGAGTGCAGGTTCGTCTGGCCGCCACTCCACGGCCGCGCCGTGCATGGTGAAGGTGGGGAGCTGATCGATTACGTGCGGGTCGAGGTCTCCCGACCCGACCAGGTCCGTGAGCACGTCGAGTCCGATGGCGCGGAACCGAAAACGTACCGTCATGCGGGCGACTTCGGTGTACCGCGCCACGAGGAAGCGTGCGTTTGGCCAATGTGGAATCGCCGGGTCCACGGCGAACGGAAGGGTCAAGGCTTCGTAGCCGGCCGGATGGGCATCGGACGGTGCGGCTTCCCAGAAGTCATGTGTCGGGGAGCCCTCGGCGTCGTAGATCCAGTCGCGAAATAGCGCGAGCTGGGGATCGTATTTCGGGTCGGACGAAGGCTTCTCGACCGGTTCGCGATCTGTGACACGCCCGCTTTCGAACACGACGTTGTCCCTCTCGTCGTACGCCACGACCTCCAGCCACATGCGCCGATCCTGGGCGGCACCGC
>JAPPOR010000278.1 GCA_028817905.1 Myxococcales bacterium | reverse complement strand
CTAGCCGGCGATGGGCGCGCACCAGGCCTGGCTCCCGGATCCGAGCAGCTCCAAGCGCGCCCGGGTAGCGCCGGAAACGTGCGCAATCCCGTCGGCGAGTCGCACGGGGCCAGGCACCGCAACAAAGTACGGGGCCTCCGTGGAACTGGTCCCAATCAACATCGTCGGGAGCCCCTCTATGGCAGCGAGGGAGGCTTCGCCAGCCACGAGGACGCAGGGACTTGCGCGTTTGATGATGGTCACCTCGTCGGTTGCGGCGATGAAGTGCGGGCCACCGTCGAACGGGTCGACGCGCTCCGCATAGCGGAAACCGATCCTCGACAGTATCTTGGCCACGCCCAGGGTCTGCGGGCCCACCTTGCCGATCTGGGCCTGGGTCTCGGGCGCCAGCAATGTCGCGTAGATGGAGTCGGGAAACAGGCCGCGGATGAATTCCTTGTTGCGCCGCGACAACTTGTCAGCGTGCTGGTAACTCAGACCCGTAAAACGGCGGCCGACCGACTCCCAGAGCCGGCTGGTGCCGTCCGCCTCCAGGGGCGGAAGTAGCTCTGCGAGGAGCTGATCACGGAAGTGGGCGCGCCTCATCGCGATGAACAGAAAGCGCACAAACGAGACAAGCTGGCCCAGACGTTCGGGGCGACGACGGTACCCCGGATCCATGACCAACCCGCCAAGCTCGGTTGGCCCATCATAGGAGTACATCGTGTACAGCAAGGTGTGTACGAAGTGGCGATCCAGAGTAGCGCTATACTTCTCCTCACGCCGTACATCGAAGTAGATGTAGGGAGCATCGCGCCGACCGAGCTGGGACACGATCATCGAGGTGCCCACCGCCCGACGCTCGTGCCTGTCGTACAGCAGGAAGACGTACTCGCGATGCGCAGGATCCTCGATCTCCTCGGCAAACGACGCCTCAGAGGTCTCGAGCAGTCGCGCGACTGCATGCGCATCGTCGGGCAGATTGACGGTATTCAAGAGCCGGGCAAGCTCGCGGACCTGTGGGCGATGCTCGGTCGTGGCCGCGCGTATCTCGAACCGCTCGAAGTCGGGTGCGGGCATCCAACACCAAGTCTACACCCGAAAGGCCCATCAGGGCCCGCAACAGCTCCCTTCCCCGCTCCGGGGGCCTGAGCCGCACCCCCCCATCGAAGACGAGAAAGCGTCGTGAAGGCAGGCAGTAGGGCCCGTGGGCACCCGCATCAGCTGCAAGACCCCGGACCACTCTGACAACTCGGGAGACCGCGGTGCGCGCCGCCTGCTCTGCGCACTTCTGCTCGCGACATTCGTGGTAATACGCTTCGGACATGCGAGCCGTAGTACAGCGTGTGAACTCGGCCCACGTCGACGTCGATGGCGAACGAATCGGTGAGATCGGCCGTGGACTGCTTGTCTACCTGGGCGTGGGGCGGAACGACGACGGCGACACCTCGGCTTGGATGGCCAACAAGGTGGCCGGCCTACGGATTTTTCCGGACGCCCAGGATCGTATGTCTCTAGACGTGCGTGACGTGGGCGGACAGGTGCTCGTCATCTCCCAGTTCACCCTCTACGCGGATGTTCGACGTGGACGCCGGCCATCCTTCGAGCGGGCAGGTGAACCCGAATCCGCACAGGCCATCTACGAGCAGTTCTGTGAGAACCTGCGTGCAGCAGGTCCGGAGGTGGCGACCGGCCGTTTCCGCGCACACATGCGGGTCCAGGGCCAAGTCGACGGGCCGGTGACGATCCTGGTCGACAGCAACAAGACGTTCTAGAAGTACGAGATGCGCGAGGATCGTCAAAAACCCGTCATTGGACTCACGGGCGGGATCGCCTCCGGCAAGAGCGCTGTGGCCAAGGTGCTGCGAGCGCTTGGGGTTGCAGTTGTAGATGCGGATCAGCTAGCCCGCGAGGTCGTGGCCAAGGGAACTGAGGGGCTAGCGGAGCTGATACGCGAGTTCGGTGAGGACGTGGTTACCGAGACGGGCGAGCTGGACCGCGAACGGATGGCCGGGCGGGTCTTCGGCAATGCGGAGGCACGCGCGCGCTTGAATGCGATCACACATCCTCGGATCGCAGCGCTCAGTATGGCTCGCCTGGCGGAAATGCAGACCACGGACACCCCCTACGTGGTCTACGAAGTGCCCTTGCTGGTGGAGTCGGGCTTGCACAAGAGTATGGCCGCCACCATTGTCGTAGCTGCCGACCCCGACACACAACTGGCGCGCATGGCGAAACGGGACGGGCTAGATCGGGCTCAGGCACAAACTCGGATCGATGCCCAATTACCACTCGAAGAGAAAGTCGCCATCGCCGACTACGTAATTGAAAACAACGGGGGCCTTGAGGAGCTAGAGGCCCTGACTCGCGACGTCCACCGACAAATCCTGGAACGCTTCCAACCGAGATGACTTCTGCCTCCTCCATCCTTCTGACGGGATTCCCCTCCAGCTTCCTGGCACGCCGACTGTTGGCGAAGATGCTAGTCAAGCTCCCCGAGGCGCACTTGATGTGCCTGGTCTCCGACAACTTCATGAAGCAGGCGCAGGATCTGCGTCGGGTGCTCCCCAAGGCCGAGCGCAGGCGCGTGGAGCTGGTGCCGGGCGACGTGTCCGCCATGGACTTCGGGATGACGGGCAAGGAGTTTCTGCAACTGGCTGGCAAGACGGATGCCATCCACCACTGTCCGACCGCGACACGGCCTGGAGTCGAGCGGCAAGTCGCGGAGCGCGTGAACATTGGCGGGGCCGGTGAAATCCTGGAGCTGGCGGAAGCTTCCGACACGATCCAGCGAGTCGTGCACTGGTCGAGCGCCTCAGTATCTGGAAAGCGCCAGGGGCACGTGCTCGAATCAGAGCTCGCGAAACCGCCGGCATTTCGTAGCGTTGTCGAGGAGACGCTGTTTCGCGCGGAACGCGTGATGCGCGAGGCAATGGACCACCTTCCGATCACGGTCCTCCGACCCTCGATTATCGTAGGGGACTCCAGGACCGGCGAGATCGATCGGTTGGAGGGACCGTACCTGCTGATCCTTCTCATGTTGAGCGCACCTGTAGACCTGCGGGTTCCCCTGCCGGGACGGGGCGATACGGGCCTCAACCTGGTGCCAATCGACTTCGTCGTGGACGCCGGCTTGACGCTAGCCCTCGATCCCCGCTCGGTGGGGCGTACCTTTCATCTGGTGGACGATCAGCCACCGACGGCCCGCCGTGTGTTCGAACTGATTGCGGAGGAGGCCGGTCGCCCCGGGCCGGTGGGAAGCCTGCCCACCCAGATTGCCACCGCACTGCTGAGAACGCCTGGACTCGAGCGCTTCAGCCACATCCCTCGTACGTTTCTCGAGCAGCTTTCGACCGACGTCGTCTACGACGACCGAAATACTCAGGAGTTGCTGGCAGGCACGGGTATCGTGTGCCCCCCGGCAGCTTCCTACCTCAAGGTCATGGTGGACCACGTCCGACGAGAGCAGCGCGCGCGCGCCGAAGCCCGCAAGCAGCCGGAACCCATTGAGCGCCCCTCAGAAGAGGCCGACGATCCGCTCGCCTAG
>JAPPOR010000268.1 GCA_028817905.1 Myxococcales bacterium | reverse complement strand
ATCTGTTGCTGTGCGTAACCTGGTACATCCTGTTTTCACGCTTCGAGTCGATCCGCGGCTGGGCCCTGGGAGACGTGTTGGCGCTCTACGGGGTGGCTGCGGGGGGCTTCGGGCTGAGTGTCGTTCTGTTCGGCGGCGTGGGTGATTTGGGCCAGAAGATCCATAGCGGCGGTCTCGATGCCCTCCTGACCCAGCCAAAGAGCGCTCTGCTGCAGGCGGTTTGTGCCCGCAGCGTCGCCAGCGGTTGGGGCGACATCGCGAGTGGTCTCGTGCTCGTCGGTCTGTCTGGCCACTTGCGGCTGGATTCCGTCATGCTCGTACCCCTCTCGATGGCGCTCGGTTCGATCGTGCTCGTGTCGACCGGTGTCATCCTTCAGAGCTCCGTGTTTTGGCTCGGCCGCGTCGACAGTTTGGCCCAGCAGGCTGCGCACTTTTTGATGCTATTCAGTACCTACCCTCCGAGTATCTTTGGCGGGGCGCTCAAGCTGCTGCTCTTCACGATCGTGCCGGCGGGTTTCGTGTCCTATTTGCCGGTCGAGCTACTCAGGAAATTCAACTGGCTCGATCTGGTGTCTTGTGTGGCGGCCGCGGGGATCTGGTCTGCGCTTGCCGCGTGGGTATTCGCCCGGGGGTTGCAGCACTATGAGAGCGGCAACCGTTTCGTCGTTCGTGTTTGATCTCGGCCGTTCGTGAGAAGAGCCGCTAGGGCGGCGAAAGTCCTGTGGAGTCGAAGAACAAGCGAGGCGGCGTCGAAGTCATGAATGATCCGGGCCAGACCCTTTTCATGCTGGGCCAAGTCGGGCACATTGTGGGCGTGGCGATGGTGAAGAAGGCGGCC
The DNA here is from genome assembly GCA_028817905.1 of Myxococcales bacterium. GTDB lineage: Bacteria > Myxococcota_A > Polyangia > Polyangiales > JAFGIB01 > JAPPOR01. Next base: position 2,707 of record JAPPOR010000268.1, on the reverse strand, counting down.
AAGAAAGAGGCGGCCAAGGGTGACAATCCCGACTTCGGTGCGCTCATGGCGACGATGGCGAAGCGTGCCCGTGGCCTCCAGGTCGACAAGATCAGCTCAGCTGACGTGGCCATGAGCGGTGGGGGAGGGGTGGCCGAAGAATGAAGCGCCTGACGCGCGCTGGGATCGCAGCACTCATCGACCACACGGTGCTCGCGCCGGATACAGGCCCATCCCAGATCGATCGCGCCTGCGACGAGGCGCAGGAACACGGGTTCTTCGCCGTTTGCGTTGCACCGACGTGGGTCCGCCGGGCCGTGTCCCAGCTCGCGGGTTCGCGAGCGGTCGTCGCGAGTGTGGTCGGCTTCCCCCACGGCAACACCCTGTCGGCCGTGAAGGCCTTCGAGACGCAACAGGTGGTGGCCGCAGGGGCTGCGGAGGTGGACATGGTGCTGAACGTCGGCCTACTCAAGGCGGGACAGGAGCGTCTGGTCGCCGCCGACGTGGCGGCGGTGCTCGAACGGGCAGGGGGCCGCCCGCTGAAGGTCATCCTCGAGACGGCGTTGCTGACAGACGCCGAAAAGGAACGGGCGTGTGTGATCGCGGTCGATGCGGGCGCTGCCTTCGTCAAGACCTCGACGGGCTTTTCCAGTGCAGGGGCGAGCGTCTCGGATGTGGCCCGGATGCGACGTATCGTTGGGCCCGACCTGGGTGTCAAAGCATCAGGCGGCATTCGTACCCTGGCGCAAGCGCTCGCGCTGCTGGAGGTGGGAGCCAACCGCTTGGGGTGTTCCCGCTCGGTGTCGATCGTCTCGGGGCTACCTCCGAGCGCGACGCCTCCTGTGCCACGCGAGCAGTCCTAGCAGACCAAGCGCCGCGGGCGACAATCTCCGCGAACCGGCTGCGATCCTGCACGAACACCCATCACCGGTGTCCGAACGCATGCTGCGTTCCCCCGCGTCGACCGCCCTGTCGCTTGCGGGCCGCTCGCCCGGCGTGGGCAGGTCGCCCTCCCGGATCTCAAACGGGTCCAGGGGAAGCAGCGGCTCCACATCCAGCTCCGCAATCGGCTCGGCCAACAGGCGGGGCAGGCTGGTCGCCTTGGGGGCGACCCCCGACAGCGCCTGGTTGCGCGACCCCTGGGTCATCGGGTCCCCCTCGCCCTGTGGCCCACCCCAGAAGCCGCGCTGTGGCTCCTGGCATCCGATGTCGCCTTCCCAGGGGTGCAGGATGATGTAGCGGCCCTGGAAGTTGTTGAAGCCGCTGGGGGAAACCTCGGTCTTTTCCAGTATGCCTTGCTGGTCCGGCGTGCCGCGCCCACCGACCACCGGGTCCGCCCGCTTGAACACCAGGTCTTCGCCAAGCGTGTCCTGGGTGTAGCGGTAGTGCAGGCGTGTCAGTGTGTAGCCAGCCGAGAAGCGGTCCTGCTGCTGGCCCTGGTCACGGGTCACATCGGCGCCCAGCGTCGCCAGTTCGGACGGCTCCAGCGGCGGGGTGGGGCAGGGGTCGCAGGTGCTCGCGTCCCAACTGTACTCGGTCACCACCGCTCCGGGCTGCTTGTCCAGCAATTCGGTGAACAGAGACTCATAGAACACCCCGAACTCGTCTCGCACCTCGTTTTGCACCCGAACGTTGGTGGGGATAAAGGCGTTGTCGTAGTTCGCGACCTCGTAGCGGTCCTGCGCCAGGATGTTCACGATCAGGTCCTGGATTCCCTGGCTGTTGAGCAGCCCGAGCCGTACGGGCAGCGAGAAGTCCTCCGAGTCGTAGTGGAAGCGCAGCGGCGACAGCGCTGCCTGGCCATTTTCGAAACTGACCTTGCTCGGATCCACCTTGGCGACGAAGAACTTGGTGCCCGCCGCGACGTAGGGGGCGAGGATCGGTTCGGCGCCCGGCGGGATGTTGTAGTCGTTGTCGCGCAACCAGGTGTCGAGCCCCATCGAGTCGCTTGCCGATAGGATCACGACTTCGTACTCGCCCACGGTGAACTGAGCTTCGACGGTGACGCCCCCCTCATCATCCCGTTCGCGGGCGGTCGGGTCGCCGGACGCGGCGGCGTCCACGCATCCCGTGCAATCGAAGGGATCGCAGGGATCGACCTCCCAGTACTCGACCAGGCGCGGGGCACTCAGTGCATCCACGTGTGCGAATACCTCGCTCGGTAGGATCTTCACCTGGTCCTCGGTGAGCACCGTTGGCACCGGGATCACCAACGCAAAATCCTCTGGCGGTCCCTGGTAGTTGTTTTGCATCGAAAGGACCGTATTGGTGCCTTCCCGCATCAGCACCACCATCGATGCGTTGGCGTATAGGCTGGTGTCCGCCCCTGCCACGTAAAAGCCGCAGAACGCCTGCGCAGGTGAGGGCATCGTCGTACCGATGGTCCCGGCGAGTAGCGTGGCGACACACAGCCCGACCATCGCCCCTTCCCGTCGTGTTCTCGTCATCCCAAGGCCTCCCCGCTTGGGGACGGTTGGCATCGCCGGTTTCGAGGCGCGCTGCAGGTCCCCTGCTTTCGTGAGCCCGTGGCGGCGGGGCTCGCCGTCTAGCCATGCCATGGCGGGCGCTCTTGGGCCAGGAAATGGGTCACGAAACTCCTGCCGGTTTTCCCGGAGCTTGCAGCAGCGGATGGCCCTGGTCTGATGCGGCTGCAATGGGCTCGGCGTCGGGGGCAACGCTCGGATTAGTGAGTCCGCTCCCATTGTGCGGCGTGGGATCCACTCTAGCC
>JAPPOR010000517.1 GCA_028817905.1 Myxococcales bacterium | reverse complement strand
CAGTGCCGAATCCTCCCGCGCCAAGATAGGAACTGATGCGATAGCGTCCAACCCTTTGACCCAGGCACAGCAGGTCCACGTCTTTCATGGCTTTGACGCTCCGGTGTGTTCGACGATACCACCGCGTGAAAGGCCCTGCACCCGATCAGTCGCGCTTCAAACCGGGAGTCGTGGGCTGCGCATCGGCGCGAAGGTCGGGATGCTCTCGGGTGGCGAAGCGTCGCAGTCCTTCGCGCATTTCGGGCGAGTCCACCAATCGCATGAAGCATTCTGCTTCGATCTGGAACGCCTCCCTGAGTGGACGCCCGTACCCGCGGATTACCGATTCCTTGTCTGTGCGCATGGCCCCTTGCGGTAGCGTGCTCAGGTAGGTCGCCAGTTCTATGGCTCGCTCGAGCGAATGCCCAGACGGGACGACTTCGCTGACCAAACCGATGCGCTCGGCCTCTTGCGCATCGATCACGCGGCCAGTGAGAATGAGGTCTAAAGCACGTCCAAAGCCGACAATACGCGGAAGTCGAACGGTGCCACCGTCGACCAGGCCGATGTTCCAGCGCCGACACGTCACGCCGAACGTGGCATGTTCTTCCGCTATCCGGAGATCGGCAAAGCAGGCCCACTCGAGACCACCCGCATAAGCCGCGCCGTTGACCGCTGCAATGATTGGCTTGTATATGTCAGTCCAGCGACTCGGGCCCAGAATGCCGGGCCGCTCTCCGCGGACATGGGCGGCGACCTCGGCCTGTGTGTCTGGGATGAGCCGTTCGGCGGCTTTCAGATCTGCGCCAGAACAGAAGGCGATCTCCCCTACCCCGGTAAGGATTGCGACCTTGGCGCTCTGGTCATCGCGAAAGTGCGTCCACGCCCGAACCAGTTCTTCATGTGTCGTTGGCCCGATGCAGTTGCGTGATTCAGGCCGGTTGAACTTGATGATCGTAATTGCACCCTGGCGCTCATATTCCAACTCCGTGAAGTCCACATCGTGATCCTTTGAATGAGCAAGCTTTGAGAACACTACATGCCGGCCGCATGGGGTGACAGCATCATCGACAGGCTGCGACGACCGATCCAGGTAGCGTGGCGCTGGTGGGAGAGTGAACGTGGTGATGTGGTTTCGCTCACAGCTCGGGTTATCGCAGTCGTGTAGTGCGTCCAGCCACCGCGCGATATGCTGCAATTATGGTACCTCGAATGGCATCGCCTTGGCTTCGGCAGGAGCCACTTCGCACCATTCGCGGGGCGAAGTAGTAGCGGACAGGCCTTCCGTCCGCGCGATCCATGCAATGAAAAGGGGCTCGCGCGGCTTGAGCAAGCGGGCTTCGAGCGGACACCGAGTGACCCGGCTAAAGTAGGCCCTTTATAGTCTATTCCCGCAGGGGGCCTGGATCGCGCCGCGGTAGAACGGCTGGAGATGATTTCGTGGGCGCTGAGCCGATCGCGTCGGTGGGAGCCGGGGCGCTGCGCGGTGTAGCCGGTAGCTTCGCCCCCGTCCTGGCCCCGAGCCGCTTCGATGGCCCGGGCAGCACGTCGCCGAAGGCCTGCGGTCGCGCCGCTATAGACGGAACACGTTGTCCGCACGATAGAACAGGGCGGTGTTGCTGCCCTTGATCAGGCCGGGTTTCATTCCCCAGAAGCTGATCTGCCTGAAACCGCCATCTTCAAGTCGCTCTGCCACTGACTGATACTGCGCTCGCTCAAAGTCATCGAAGATGATCACCCCGCGATCGCTCAGGGTCTCCACGGAGCTCAGCGCGCAATTGACGCGATCGCGACCATCGACAAGCACGATGTCGAAGCGCCTGCCAGCCGTCTTCGCCGCACGGCTGTAGTCGCCACCGTACGCCAGCGGCGTGACGATCAGCGTGCAGTTGTCTGGCACGCGGCGTCGCAGGTAGGCGGCCCATTTCGGATCGTGCTCGACCGTCGTCACGTCGCTCACGCGGCCGGCAAAGTACAATGTCGAATTTCCGCCGCCGAACTCGAACACGTGCATGTCGGTCGACAGGCGCTCGTTGAGGAACTCGATCATCGGGTAGGTCAGCCAAGGCAAGGGCCGACCTCGCGGGTCCACTGGTGAGCCCTGCGCAGCCGAAACGATCCAGCCGGTGTCGAGCAAGTAGCCGCTGCGGGTTGCAGCCAGCCACTTCCGCAGCAATGCCGGCTCGCTGAATAGAAGCTTGAGCGAGCTGGTCTGATTCGCGAGCCTTCGTCCAAGTGCTTTCATCGTCGGTATCCCGCAGAGGTTGCGCCAAGTGGCGCGCTATCGCCAGCCCCGGTAGCGACCTGCGAGCTAGGTGAGGGTCGCTAGAAGCGACCTCACGCTGGCACGGTATGTGCTTGGGCGGAGCAGTACCACGAAGAGCTCCAATGGATTGGTTCACGATGCAATCGCCTTCAATGTCTAGTATCGCGCCCCGCAGGAACCGCCGGTCTCGAGCTTCGTGAAGCCGGCGGTCGTGCACCCAGAGCCTGACAGGCCGATTGGTGCTCGCAAGCCGACCGAGGTTGCGGAACATAGCGCTGGGAAGCGCTCGAAGAAGGTACCAGGCCCGGTTACATTCATCTTCTCCACCATGCCGAGGCAGTTGACTGCGACCGCGCACGATGCTAGCGGTCAGTCCGGTCGTTCAGCGCTAGCAGTGCAACCCTGACTCAAGCGACTGGCCGGATGCTCCTTTCTAGCTCGCGTAGGGTTCCACGGCATGCCCAACACAAGGGGTTGAGATGGTCTGGATTATGGATGACAGTCGAATCCTGGATGCAATGACAACGGTGGCCTCGGATGCGAGCAAGTTCGCTGCCTTTCAGAAGGATCCGGAGACGTACCTGACTACGAGCACGGATCTCACCCCGCATGAGATTGACCTGATCCTCCGCGAGGACCGCTCGAAGCTCATGCGAGCACTCCTCTCGCCCGCTCACTCCGAGACCTGAACCGGAGCCCCTCGCACACGTGCGCCGAGACGAACAATCGAACGGAGTTCGCCAAGGCAGCTTGACAGTAGTGGGGACTGGTCTTGGATTTCGGCGGCATCTAATACCCTTGGCAGAATCGGCGATTCGAGCCGCCGACAAGGTGCTGTTTCAAGTCGGGGACGCAGCGACGGCTGCCTGGCTGCGAGCGCTGAACTCGACAGCAGAATCGCTGAGCCAAGAGGTCGTCAAGCCGCTGCCGAAATACGTTGCATACGAAACGATCGTGGAACGCATAGTATCCAGCGTCCGCGCAGGGCTGAACGTTTGCTTCGCCACATATGGGCATCCCGGCATGTTGCAGCACGCAAGCCACCGTAGTTTGGATATATTGGGCAACGAGGGTTACCGCACCGTTATGCTGCCGGGAATCTCTGCCCTCGACTGCCTTCTCGCCGATCTCAGAGTTGATATCGCGGGCGGCTGTCAAGTGCTTGACGCCAGTGTGTTGGTCACATCCCGCAAGCCTCTCGATCCAAGCTCGGCACTAGTGCTGTTTCAAGCAGGGATCTTTGGCAATCCATACTATCAGCGCGATGAGACGCCCCGACTCGACTTGCTCGCCGAGTACCTACGGGCCTTCTATGGGAAAGACGCCGAAGTGATCCTATACGAGGCGCCGGTCTTGCCCGTCTGGGAGCCACGGATCCAGCGAGTGCCGCTCAGCGACTTCGAGCGGTGTCCGGTCTCGGAGCGGACATTGGTATACCTGGCTTCCGTGACGGAAAGGCCCCCGAGCGTCGTAACCCTCGCAGAGATGGGCGCGGCACTCGCTTCGTGCCGGCGCGGAGGTAGTGGAGAATGAGAATCGTTGTCGCGGGCGGGGGCAGTGCGGGCCACATGGCTGCCTCACATATGCGCCACCACTTTCCCGAGGCGGACTTGGTCCACGCATATGACCCGCGGCTGCCAGCGATTGGCGTAGGCGAAGGAACCACGCCAGTGTTCACCGAATGGGCAGAGAAGGTGCTCGGGTGGGACATGGCATACCTGACCGAGCACTGCGACGCGACGCCGAAACAGGGCATAATCTTCGAGGGCTGGGGAAAGGCCGCAGACACCTATTCGCACTACTTTCATGCGACAGAAGGCACCGCCTGCCACCTGTCTGCCGAACGACTCATTCGCCACCTGTCCGCAAAGTCCTCTGCCCGCATTGTACCGGAAGGAATACTCGAGATCCGCTCGGTCCCTCCAACAGCGTCCGTGCTGCTTGCCAATGGGCAGACGCTGCACGCCGACTTTGTGCTAGACGCCCGGGGATTCCCACAGGAGCTTGCAGAAAGGGACGTGCCCCTGGCATGCGTAACGACAGGCGCGGCATGGCTCCTGCGCGGCCCTGTGAGGGCACCCATGGATCGAACCCGCGCTGTGGCACGCCCATATGGTTGGATCTTCGTCATTCCTCTTCAGCACGATACCGCCTACGGCTACGTGCATACACCCTCCGATCGGTCACTTGCGAAAACAGACTTCCGGGCGTTTCTCGCCGGCGAGGACGTGAAGCCGCAAACCACTCCACGATGGCTACCCTTCCCCAACTTTCGGCGACGTACTTTCTTCGACGGTGTTGTCCTCTCGCTCGGGAATCGAGCGTCCTTCGTGGAACCACTTGAAGCCACAGCGCTAGGCTTGATCGTCCTACAACTGCGCCTGGCGACGTTTTGGCTGCTCGACCAGAAGCTCGGACTCGGGCAGGCAAATGGAGTGGCGGCTATGAACGAAACGCTAGCCTCGACGATCGACGAGGTCGCGAGCTTCGTTGGGTGGCACTATGAGATGGGGTCAAACTACCACACGCCCTTCTGGGCACGATCCGCCACTGCGTACGCGGACTGGATGCAACAACGCCCTGAGACGCACTCTGCCCGCTTCTCCGCCTACAAGGCTCGTGGAAAGGCAATGCCTCGTCACTTGGCGTTTGTGGGGTCCGCAGCGGAACTGAACGCACCAATCGCCTCACGCGACACTTTTGGAGGCTTTCTCGACCTCAGCTTCGCCAAGGTAGGATACGGCATTGGAGCTTTCTAAGCTTGGCCGGCCTCACGCCTGTTCGCCCTGCGGGGTTCCCCATATGGCCAAGTCATCTACAAACGCCCCGTACATGCGTTGCAACGATCGCATGCTGCAACGGCAGGTATTGAGGAAGCGTTGAAGACGCTGTTCATCGCGGACGTGACTTGCGAGAAACTGCAACTTGGCCTCCCAGTGGCCATCTTGCCCGCCATCGGTATCAATATGTTCGATGTAGCACCTACAGGCCCGTTCGGGTTCCGAGAAGCCCCAACGGGAAACGCACCCGAGCAAGCTCGAAACAAAGCGCTGGTCGAGATGAGCGCCGAGCCCCTCGGCAGCAAGCGGTGAAGCCAATAGCAGAACCGGGTCTTGATAGAAGGCGGACATGCTCTCCTGGATAGCCATGAACTCCTGGGTTGCGACGCATGGAACCATCTGACCTGTGACGAAGCCCACGTCCTCGCCTAGATACGCAAGGTCGCTTTCCAGCCACAGCTCGTGGTTGATCTCCTGTTTGAGAAAATCGAGGAAGGTATTTCGCACGCCCAAGTCGTGCGCGTGCGCGACTGCACGCGCCACCAGCCGCGTAGTGTACCGCCCATATTGGTGGAGGTTGCTCAACGCATATACGTACTGAGCTCGCGCAAGAGCTCCCGCATGAACGGCTTCAAAGAAAGCCCAACGGGGATAGGTGCGGAGCCACGACTCCACCATTTCCCGCACCTCCCTAAGCATAAAGGATCCACTGGGTGCGTGACCGGCGTTTCGGCTGGCCACGTACGCTCTCTGCATCAGTACGTCGAGCCGCGCGCACATCGCAATCCCCGGTGCTCGATCAGGGCGCCGCACCGGCATCAGCTCAAAACCAAGTTCGCGAGCGCTGACCACACCGTCCGCCCCCACAACGCAAACGAGGCACTGGCTGTCCGCAAGCCGCGCACGTTGTCCAGCACAGTAGAGCATCAACGCGCCCATGGCGTCGCTTTCCCCACGCAGCTCCAATAGCAGGCTTGAGGCTCCGAGTTCATGGCGAGTGAAGCCGAGCTGCCGCAACAGCCCGCTGTCGCTAGCCCGCGCGAGCGTCGCGCTCGCGACGATTGCGTCGCGCGAGTGCACACTCAGCCCCTGCGCTGTGGCGACCTCTCGCGCACTCGGCGCCGGACCTCGTAAGAACGTTTCGGGTACCTGTCCCGTCGGTGACCCGTCGGACAAACAGAACGACCCGCAATCAGTGATGCGAACGTCGCGCAGAGGCCCGTATGCATACGCGTCTGTTCGTGCCTGCATCGGAGGTAACCTACGGCCACCGAACCCCGAGCGCAACCGCCTGTCGTACTTGTCCCAGGTCAGCTCTTGACACTACGTCCAGCAGACGGCTCAGCACGCTGAACCTATGCGAGTGCGGGCTTTCCAAGGTGCCTTTTCGACCATGGGCGCTCACGCGCCGCCCGCGATGCGCACGTCGCCCACGTACGGCAAGCTGTCGCCGCACACCTTCTGCGTGTTCACACAATGGTTGTCAGCGGTTCTGCGAGCGCCACCTTGCCGACATGGGCCGTCCCGGTGGCGGGACCGTGTGAGTGACGGGTCCAGCGACTTGCGACTCAATCCCGGCATCCATGGCGTATTTCTCGACGGTTCGCCAAGGGGCCCGGCGTACATGCAAGTGTACGGGGCAGGGGACAAGCTGGGCATCGTGGACTTGCCGCTGCTATCGGACCTGAACGAGTACGAGGCGGCGCCCGGTCCACGAAGGCGTTGGTTGCGTCAACCCTCGCATCGGTGCACCTGGGCCGTCGTGTTGGTGAGTGGGGCGATGGTCTCATGGTGCGCGGTCAGGCAGAATGGTCCGAGCGACGCGGGACTGTCGCGACGCGCAGAGGAATGGAACATGACCTCGGCGCGGAAGGATCGGCCCGTCTGCCACCGCGAGCGGGAACCAAGCAGCCCCAAAAGATCCGGCTAGGCGCAAGTAGGAATGGACCAGGCGCGGCGGCCACGACAGCCTGAGAGGCCCCAGGTCAGCAGGACCCGGATCAGCTCGAGCCCATTAGGGCTGCACTGGGCGGTGGCGGCGCGTCCGCACAGGTGCGAGGCACGCGAACCGACAGGCCCCAGGAATGAGACACTCGCAGGTTGCGTCGACAGGCCTCGCAAACGCCGAGCCCATGGGATGCCAGCATCGGGCCAGCGTTCATCTGGTTGACCCGAACGGCGTGGTCAAGGCGCTGCGACCAATCGCGCGAACCGCCGCACCGCAGGTCCCGGTCGGCCTCCGATCGGTTCGCCCGAGGTGGAACTTTCCCGGGGACGAACTGGCAGGCCGTGACCGTGTTTGAAAAAGCCTGCAGTCGCACTATTCTCCGGCCCAACACAGACTGTTTTGCAGCGAGGGAAAAGCCCATGGCGGTTAAGAAGTTCCCCATCGAAGCGTCGCACATCATGATGTTTGCCCGCTCCATCGGCGACTACAACCCCGTCTATCACGACGAGGAAGATGCACAGAAGAGCGAGGCGGGAGGCATCATTGCCCCACCTACCTTCGTGCAGGCTAGCGCGCAGTTCGATCCGGACTACGGCTTGCGCCCTCGCCCTGGCGTACCCTGGTTTGGCTCCGGCAAGCACCCCTCGGGGATGATGCGGCCTCAGCCGAAAGCCCAGGAAGGCGAAGCCAAGGGCAGCGAAGCCAAGGAAAGCAGCGCCAAGGGCAGCGAAGCCAAGGAAAGCAGCGCCAAAGGCGACAGCGGAGGCGGCCGCAGGGGCGGTGGCGGCGGCGGACTGCATGCCGAGCAGCACTTCGAGTACCACAAGCCGGTGCGTCCCGGAGACGTCTTGACGGTCAAGTCCAAGCCCGGCCGGACCTGGGAAAAGGTCAGCAAGCGTGCGGGTAAGCTGAAGTTCAGCGAGCGCATCGCCGAGTACTACAACCAGGACGGCGAACTGGTGGTCACCGCCCGTGGCGTCGGTATGGTCACCGAGCGTGTGATCGAGAACGGGTGAGGTCAGCCATGGCATTGAAAGCAAGCGAGCTCAGCGTAGGGCAAACCCACCAAGAGGTGGTCGTCGAGGATCTCAGGCGCACCATGATCGTCCAGTACGCCGGAGCGTCCGGCGACTACAATCCCATTCACACCGACGAGCTCTTCGCCAAGAAGGTGGCCGGGTATCCCACGGTGTTTGCCCACGGCATGCTCACGATGGGCCTGGCGGGCAAGATGCTGACCAACTGGGTCGGCGATGGTCGGTTGACCAAGTTCGGCCTGAGCTTCCGCTCCCAGGTCTGGCCAGGCGACACCTTGACCGCCAAGGCCGAGGTGGAAGCCCTGCGCGAGGAAGGTGGCACCCACTTGGTCGACCTGAAGGTAACCACCGTGAACCAGGACGGGCGCGAAGTCGCGATCGGGAACGCATCCGCCAGGGTCGATCCATAGCCGGCGGGCAGGCGACGCCATGCGGCGCTGCGATGACCTTGCCTGCGAGCGCCATCACTGAAAGGCGGGATGTTTCGGTTGGAACCTACACGTGCTTGCGCGCCCAGTGAACAGCTTCGGGCAAAGATGGAGTTGCTGAGTGTGGCTACGGATGAAGCCTTCGAGCGAGTGCTTCAACGCTGCCATGAGCCTCAAGTATTTCCGTCGGTCCTCGTCCTCCTTCATCAGATCATGCGCGCGAGCGTGCCGCTGATGAAGCGGGCATACGATCGAGCCGGGCGCGGGTCGCCGATCCTGGCGGACTACCTCCGCTGCCACATTGAGGAAGAAGCTGACCACGACGAGTGGTTGCGTGCAGATATCTCGTCTGCTTGTCCTCAGGTATTGCCGCTGCTTGATCGCCCTTCACCGCCAGCTGTGGCTGCGGTCGTCGGCGCGCAATACTACTGGATCGAGCACTGCGATCCTGTGGCGGTCCTCGGGTACATTGCTGTGCTTGAAGGCTTTCCTCCACAGGATGCACTGTTGGACGATATCAAGCGGCGCTCCGGGCTGCCGGAGACAGCCTTTCGCACGTGCCGCAAACATGGAGAGCTGGATCTCGACCACCGGAAGGACCTGGACCGCCTGCTCGACCGTCTGGACTTGACCGAAACGCGCTACGAACTCGTCGGGTGCAGCGCCTCTCACACGATCCTGGGTCTGGCCCGATGCTACGTAGCGCTATGCGAAGAGCCAACCACATGATTGGAGCTGCGGCTGCTCTTGATGCCGCCTGGGCGACTTGATGCACGCGTCAAATGGCCCATTTGGACAGTCTGTCGCTCTGGCCAGACGCAGCAACACCGTACTGAAACACTGCAAGACCGGGAGGGATCCCTGAAAGCGACCTTGGGCGGACCAATCACCTGCCACCACCCGGTGGAACCCGCAATGCCGGGCAACTCCAGCGGGGAGATTGAAACAGCCATCTCTTCACACTCCTTGTACGGGCCTGTTCCCTCACCGTCTGGGTCCAAGGCTTCGAGGAAAGCACAGCGCGCTCCAACGGATCGGCTGATCCGCCGACGGGGGTACGGCGACACGAAAGCGCGGTCTCCGCTAAGGATAGCTCAAGCACTCCGGGTTCGACGCCGAGCCCGCGCGCGAGTTGCACCGCCTCTTCGCAAGCGCGCAAGTGGAAGACCTGACTCGCTAGTTGTCCAGAGGCTTCCAGCCCGTCCCAGAGGGCGCACGCTGCAAGCTGTTCCAGTGTGTCGCGCTGGTCGCTTGACTGGGTATCACAGGACTCGCCGCTGCCGACCCCTGGCAACCGCAGCCTCTGGCGCAGCATAGGTAGGTGGTTCGGCAGCTCGCCCGTATCGCGAAGATGTTCAAAAAGCCGACGCTGCAGTCGCCGCGGGTCCTCCCCCTGCAATGCATCCGCACATCGTTCCCGACGCAGATCGTTTGGCAACAGCGGTGCCGATGTGGCACGCACTCGCACCCCCCCGGCCCCGTCCAATCTCAGGAACTCCGCCGTATGGCGTAGGGCGCGGGCGGCATCGAGGCGCTTCAAATCCCAGCTCTGCAGGGCCGGGAGCCAATCTTCGAGATGAGCGCCAAGGCCCGCCCTACGAAACACCGTCGGCCAATGCCGCTCAGTGTAGAAGGTCTCGAGCGCCGCTGTGAGCAAAGCGGAAGCCGCAGCTCGGGGAACGACGCCCGCACGGCTACAGCGGCTCAAAGCGTAGCGCATATTCACCAACGGCACGCTGTTCCCCTTGTGCCCGTGGGCGCCTGCAACGCCGACAGCCACTTCGTCGTCCGAGTCCAAGAGGCCAGCGCGAAACAAACGATAGATCAGTCCGACCCCGACCATGCCCGCTGGCCAACACTCCGCAGCTCTCAATGCTCCGATGCTAGCGGCCCCCACGACAACGGCGCCGTCCTGCAAAACGTCCAACACTTCTCGCGGCGCCACCGCATGGTCTTGAAAGAAGACGCCGTCCAGAATCACGAAGACAGAGTGGCGCAACATGCGGGCGGTATATAGATCGCCCCGACGTATAGGTGGGCGCAGCTCGGCGCGGGGCAGCAGTGCACTGACCTCGCTAGCAGAGATCGACGGCCCGGCGAATACGAGGACAGGAATGTTGGGCCCCTCTGTCATGGGCGCTTCGACTTGACCAGGTGAGTTGAGCGTGCAGGTAGGTGCGTCAGTGTGCCCATGGCTCACGGGGACCTTCCCAGTTAGAGCAAATGCCTAAGACAACGCCAACCCACTCGCTGTCGATTGCCCACAAAAATCGATAGCCCCGGAACCACGACTCGAACCACAGGCACGCCCAAGTCTGGACGGGTCAGATCTGCCGCGAACACCTGCTCGAACCCGGCCGTCCGCAACTGCCGTAGGATGAACTCAAGATCGTCCGCGAGATCGAGCGTCTCGTAGTCAGGAACCTCAGCAAAGTCCAGTCGCGGTCCGGGCTGCAAATCGCGCAACCCCGCAACCGCCGACGTCGATGAACTGGCAAGAGGGATCTCGTTGAACGAATCACGTGCGCCCTGAATTACTCCTAGACGCGACTGCACCACTTCGGTGACCGCACGACCCACAGCCAGAGCCGTGGACGGCGCACATCCGTATCCAAAGAAGACCCCATCCTCAAGGTTGGTGCCAACGGGAAAGGCTGGATCCAGCAGGGTCGCACGGAAGGTGGGCACCGCGATGTCGGTTGTAATCTCCGACACGGCTACGGCGAGATCGTGCTCCTCCAGGCGGCGTACCCAATTCCTCACGTGGACGGGCAAAGTCCGCGTGTTGATGCAACGGGTCGGCAGCGTCTCGGTTACTGACTCTCCGTACAAGTCCGCGAACAGGTGCTGGCTCACCGCGTCGCGCTCGATGACCTCGCACAAGGCATGCACGACCGCTTCCAAGAGTGTGTTGCCAGATGCCAATCCGTTGGTATTGACGTCGAGTAACACTCCTTCACGGGGAGGGTTCAAGACCAGGTCGAGGGCAGCCCACATCGGCCTCCCGGTCAGCATTTCACGCCCTTCGATCCAAGAAATCGGAAGTTCCGGGCGAAACGACGTGCCCGGAGGCAGGTCACAATGGCGCGGGTCCATCACCAGCTCCGCTCCCGCCCCCCCCTGCTCTCGTTGCATCAGGGAATCTAGCGAGCAAGCAAACGCCGAAACATGTTCACCTTCGGCAGTGGGACGCTCGATCGCTTCCATCAAGGCGCTAACGCGCGCCGCCACCGCATCGAACCCCTTGCCAAGATGGGTCGTAAGATCCTGCGCCAGAGGGGTTACGGCCCCAAACACGGGGAGGGCCAGGGGGTCCAGTGGCGTGAGATTCGCCACCCTCGTGATGGGGACACGCCGACACAGGGGAGCGATCCGGGCCGCAGTGTCAGCGACGCCGGTCACCCTGGAAGTGTGCACTCCTACCTTTGTCCGCGGACCAAGCGGCCACCCGGGCAACCGCGGAGACTGGCCGCTCGAACGATCGTCGCCCACTAGAGAGCGAGAACGTGTCCCTTCCTGACGCTCGACCTCGGCTTCCAAGGAGGGCTAGCGCCCAGCTTGTTCTTGATAGCAATCAAGGCCTCGATTTCTTCGGCCGAAAGGTTGTCGATCACTTTCAAATGCTTGGCAGTGAGGACGGATGGGTCAATGACCTCCGCTTCCTCCAGTTTCTTGACAGCTGACATGATGTGATCTCCTCGCGCGTACACGCTGGCTCTTCACGGTGTATTCAAACCGAATACAGTAAACAACATCACGATTTGTCCATACACGGAGTCCGCAAGCGTCCGCAACTGAATTGTGGTGAGCGCGCATTCGAGCCTTGTGAGCCTGGAGAACTATTTCGCCCTGATGACGAACTCCGGTGTGTGCGCCGCCCCGAGCCCATGCTCTGAACGCCCCTATCTCGAGAAAGTTGGCCGAGCTCTGCCAGGATTCGATAATGCGTCGATGGCCACCCGCCCGGCGCAGTGACCGCATGTTCGCGGCCACCCTCGTCTTCGTGCTGTGGGGCAGCGCGGCTGCTCTGATCACCTGCCGACTCGCGCAAAGCAGCCGACAGGTGCATGCGCCCGTGTGGAGCGCGCTGGTCACAGCCCTGTGCGGGCTCAACGCGCAACTGCTGTCTCCGTTGCGGCTGCTGACAGGTGGCGGCCTGCTCACCGCGGCTGGGCTGACGTGGCTACTCGTGTGGCTCTCAGTAGGGCGACCAAAGTGCGATCTGCGGACCGCGACCGCGAAGGCGTGGCGTACGACGGCCGCGAGGCTCCGTCACCCGATCGCCAAGCTGGGTTGGAGCGGCCTGAGCGGACTCACCGCGCTCTTGGGCTTCCTGGGGTTGGCCTTCCTCAACCATCCGGCAGGCGACCTCTATCACCTGCAGATGCCACACTACTGGGTGCAGCATCAATCGATCGCGCCGTTCCATGCACCCAATGGGCGCGTCACGGCCTTCGCGTTCGTCACGCAAACCCTGCGAGTCCCCTTCCTGCTGTACGCAGGCGTCGACTGGGTTCACTTGCTCCTGTGTGCCAGCGCGCTGACCGGCCTGGCAATGACGATACGGGAACTCGCGCGACGCCTGGGGGCCACTGCCTCCGTGGCCACGGCGACCGCACTGGTAACCGTCAGCTGCACACCGTTCGCAACCGCGCTTGCCTATGGAGCGCTGGACAGCCTGCTGGGCGCGCTATGGTTCTCGGGCTCCGTCCTGCTGCTCTTGCCGGAGCGAAAGGATTTGCACGATCCCGACCCTGGGCGCCGGGAGCATCGGGGAACCGTCCCGGCGACCCCCGGTCAACGGGCGCTGCCGGGGCGCGTCCCCCTGTCGATCTTCCTCGCGTGCATGGCGTTTGGCGCCAAGAACACGTTCGTGCTGATGGCGCCGCTGTATGCCATCGCCCTGCTCATCCTGGTCCCGCTGCGCGTGCTTCGCGCACAGCTTGCCCGGTGCACGGTGGCTGCCGGCGTGGGTCTCGTCGCTTCCGGAGTCGTATGGAACTACACCGCGAACCTCCTGTTCCATGGCGACCCCCGCGGACCCGCTGTGATCGTCGCCCACATGGCCGATCTGTCGCCGCTTTCGATCTGGACGCGCCTCGGGCGGGGCGTGGCAACCCTGTTGGACCCGACCTGGCTGCCCATGTCCGCGCGCCCTGCCTGGAGCTCCATCAGCCGCACACTGCTGGAAGCGCTCGGCGCTGCGCGCTCACTCGCGGACGACCAGGGCTACTACACCTTTGTAGCCGACCGCATACCATTCCGCCTGTGTCTCGGCCCCGCCGGGCCGCTCTTGCTTGCACCGGCCCTGGCCGCAGGCGCGCTGGTGGCAAGCGGCCGCATGCGCCCACCGACTGCCACCCACGCGAAGACACAGGGGGATGGGCGACGTGCCTCCGGAGCACTCTTGCTCTTGGGATGCGGGGGCTTCGTTGTCTGCCATGGCCTGTTGCGCTGGCAACCCATCGGCCTGTATCGCCTGATGCTGCCAACCATCGCTGTAGCCGGTGCGCTGGTGGCGCACCTGCTGCGACGCCGCAGCCTGTACGCGCTCGCGCTCGCGCTGTACGCCGGAAACCTTATCCTGCTCTCGGCGATGTATCTAGGACTGGCAGGACGCAAGCACGACCTCACGGACCCGGTCTCCCGGCGCCTGCGCCGACTGCAGCGAGACCACAGCCGCCAGGTAACGATTGAAACACCAGCCCAGCCCCCGCGCCCGATCACCATCAGAGAACGCTACTCCAAACGCGAACTCTATGAACGGCTGATGGGCACGCTCCCCGCGCCCCTGTCGATCGGCGTGATCGCCGGCCCCAACTCCGAAGCGTACTATGCGGCGGGCCCCGACAAGCGAAACCGCCTGGTACCGCTGGTCGGGGCCGGTGGCGCGTCCCTGTTGCCCGACGCGGCCGCGCGCGCCCACTCGCTAGATATCATCGTGGTAGAGGACACCGCCCCACGCGCCCGGCAGACCCTGCAGCACCAAGGCATCCAACTGGAGCAACTGTTCCGGGCCACGGCCGAGAACGCCGAACCACTGCTGCGCGCCTATCGCGTCAAACCCGGGAGGAATGATCCGGAGCGGCTCCCAGATGACGGGTGAAGAAGGCCTCGCACTCCTGGCGCTCAAACTTCGGAATGCCGACATGACCGCCCGGATTCATGTGCATTGTCTTGACCTCGGAACCGAACGCCGAAAAGAGCGCAAGTCCCGCCTCCGGAGTCATCAACTCATCGTGCTGCTGAAACAGAAATAGCAGGGGGACCTTGATACGGCTGGCCTGCTCGCTGAACTCGTCGGGGTCGGGGCCGATGCCGTACAGCCCGAGAGCGGCGCATTGAATACGCGGCTCACTGGCAACCAGCGGGACCCCGTAGCGCGTACCCATGGACACGCCCCAGTAGGCGACCTTGCACTCCGTACCGATCTCCTCGAGGGTCTGCAACGCATCGAGCGTCGCCTTCCACTCCGCCACGGCGGTCTTGGATGCGGTCGCCATCGCCCTGCGACGATCTGCGTTGATCGGTTCTCGGTTGCGCACCGCACGCGTCACACGCTCACGCTCACGTGCGGCCTCCTCCTTGCTTACGCGATCGCCGTGCTTGGGTGCATCGATCGCTGCCACGGCCCAGCCATGGTTCCGCACCATGCGATGCGCGAGCGCCACAATGTTGTCGACCCGCTTGTGTTGCACGCCGCCGTGCCCCTGCAGAAGCAACGGTCGCGGACCCCGGGCGCCGCTCGGTGTCCATACGATTCCCGGAACGCGCTGCCCCTCGACCTGCAGATCGAAACGCCGCTCCGTCACCCCTTGCTCAGAAACCTCATCGAGAAACTCCATCCTACCGCTCCCTTCTCCCGAACGAATCACTCATCACAGTCACGCTTGGTTTGCCTGAGGCGGGAATGATCCGGGGTAGGCCGCATCATACGGGCAACTTTCGGCGGAGCAAGGCAACCATCCAGGCCAGCATTCTGACCGCAACTCCGTCGAGCTCGGGGACCCGGACCACCCCGCGTGAGCACCGGAACGAGCTCGCGGCGTCGGGCTGAACGGGCGCCAAATGGGCTCGTCATGTCGTAGCGGCCGACGCCACCGATCGGTAGTATCCAAGCGGCCGAACGGGTACACTCCCGACCGTGGCAAAACAGGGCCAAGGCCAGAGGGGGGCCGGGGACGCATCCGAGTCGGACAGCGAGTTCGAGGCGTTGCTGAAGTCCATGGCACGGACTCCCCAGGCCCTGATCCCCGAGACAACCCTCGTGGAAGGCCGCTTTCGCGTGCTTCGCGCGCTGGGCCAGGGCGGCATGGGAGCCGTCTACGAAGCCTTCGATGAGCAACGTGGGCAAACGGTCGCGCTGAAAACCCTCTCCCGCTGTGATCCCCAGAGCCTGTACAGGCTTAAGCACGAGTTCCGAGCTCTTTCGGATGTCGCCCACCCGAACCTGGTGGCCCTGCATGAGTTCTTTTGTGATCCGAACGCGTGGTTCTTCACGATGGACCTCCTGCGGGGTCGCGACTTCTGCAGCTTTGTCCGGGAGACGGGCGATCTGGAACTCGGCCAGACGCGCCGGGCCAACGAGCGCACCTTCGATGAACCCCGGCTCAGAAGTGCCCTGTCGCAGCTGATCCAAGGTGTCTGTGCCCTGCATGAAGCCGGCAAGCTTCACTGCGACATCAAGCCGGCCAACGTGATCGTGGGCGACGATGGACACCTCAGGATCCTGGACTTTGGCCTTGTCAGCGATGCGGGAGAAGAATCCGCAGGCCAGACCCTTGGACCCGAGTGGGCCGGAACACCGGGCTACATGGCACCGGAACAGATGCTCGCCCAAGAGACCACCGCTGCGAGCGACTTCTATGCCGTGGGCGTGATGCTGTACGAAGCGATGAATGGGTGCCTTCCGTTCAAGCGCAGCACCAGCATCGGCCCGCCTGCCGGCATGCGCCGCGAGGTCCACATGCCCCACCACTTGGCCACCGGAACGACGGCAGATCTGGCACAGTTGTGCATCGAGCTGCTCGCGTTCGAAGCCGAGGCACGGCCTAGCAGGCGTCGGCTGCTGGAATATGCCGGGGATGCGGTGCGCGCGTCCGCACCGTCCATGCCTGAACACGCACCAGCCAATCCGTTCGTGGGGCGCTCGAACGAACTGGACCAGTTGCTCTCGCTGCGGCTGAGGCTGGAGCCCGCCAAGCCCGAAGCGGTACTAATTCGGGGACCTTCGGGTATCGGCAAGACACGCCTCGCGCGTGAGTTTCTGGCAGTGTGCCGGAAGGACGGCGACTCGGTCGTACTCGAAGGACGCTGCTACGAGCGCGAGTCCTTGCCCTACAACGCCTTCGACAGCTTGATCGACGCGTTGAGCCGCTACCTGCGCAAGCTCCCCGCCGTGCGCGCAGCCAGCGTGATGCCCAGGGACGCACGCCTGCTGGCCGACCTGTTCCCAGTGCTCGAGCGCGTCGAAGTCATTCAAGCGAGCCCCCCACTGTCCAGAGCGCGCGCCAGCGCCGCACGCGAGCCGCTGGAGCACCGCCGGCGCGCCTTCGAAGCACTCAGGGAACTGCTCAGCCGCATCTCCGACGCGGCAACGTTGGTGCTGTGCATCGACGACCTCCAGTGGGCAGACGCCGACAGCATGCAATTGCTGCAAGCACTGGTCACCGCGCCCGATGCACCGACGATGCTGGTCCTGGGCCTGTACCGCGAGGACGACGAACAGCCGCCCGCACAGATAGAGCAGCTGTGCGAGCGCCAAGGGGTTCCGCTTTCGGATATTCGCCTGCTGCCACTTTCGGCCCCCGCTGTCCGCGAGCTGGTCGCTGAGCGCCTGGACGATGCAAACGCGGATCGGATCGTCGCGGAGAGCGGTGGCAACCCCTTCTTCATTGGAGAGCTGGTCGCGGCGGCGGCCGACCAAGGACAGGACCGCGTCCGCGGCTTGCATGAAGTTATCCTCCAACGCGCTGACGGCCTTTCGAAGGACATGCGAAAACTGCTCGACATCCTGAGCGTCGCGGGGCAACCGATCGAGTTGGGCATCGCTCTGCAGGCCGCCGATCTGGAAGCCGGCGGGCAAGCCGTGATCACCGAGATGCGCAACGAGCGCTGGCTACGGCTCGACCCGACAGGCACAACCCAAAGCATCGAGATCTATCACGACCGCATTCGTCGGGCCCTGCTCGAGACGCTAGGGGCTGGGCAGCGCAGGAGTATTCATGGAACGCTGGCCAGCTGCTATGAAGCACGTCTCGGAACGCAGCACGAGGTGACTGCGTTGCACTGGCTGGAGGCGGGCCGGCCCGATCGAGCCGCGGAAGGCCTCGCCAGCGCAGCCGAACTGGCAGAAGAAGGCCTCGCCTTCGCAAATGCAGCCCGCTTGTATCGACTGGCCCTCGACCATGGACGTTTCGATGGAAGGCGACGAACGGAGCTATTGGTTTGCATGGCGGAGGCGCTTAGCCGAGCGGGACGCGCGGCGGAAGCCGCAGAGGCCTATTTGGATGCCGCCGCCGAAGTGCCCGCCAACGGCGGAACCCTCCCTTGGCGCCGGCAAGCCACCCGGCTGCTGCTGGCCAGCGGTTCCCTGGAGCGCGGCACCGAAGTCCTCAAGAGCGTGCTCTCAGACGTCGGCCTCGCGTACCCCGAGGGAGCAGCAGAGGCCCAAGCCTGGCTCGAAGACGCCCGCCGCCGACTCGCGGCCCGAAACTTCGGGCTCGGCAGTGACCCAAACCGCCCCCCGCAGGCCAAGGGCGCGCAGCAGGACGACTGCGCCAAGGCCGACACGTGCTGGGCGGCCTGCCCCGCGCTTGGGTCCTACGATTTCGTACGCTCGGCGTACTTCGCGGCTTGCGGCCTGGAGCATGCCCTGGGGACGTCGGACGCGCGCCGGACGTGCCGGGCCATGACCATGTACGCAACGTCGCTTGCATCAGGGGGCGACGCGCCACTCGCGCACCGCCTGGCCGAGCGTGCCCAACACCTCGCTCAAGAAATCGGCGACGTAAGCGTGTCGGCAGAGGTCGAGCTCCTGATGGGGCAGCTCAGTCTGTTCGCCGGTGACTTTGTACCGAGCTTGGCAGCCTGCGACCGGGCCCTCGGGATCTTTCGCCGTCACAACGTGGGCGCGAGCCTGGAGGTCAACATCTGCAGCATGTTCGCGAACATGAGCTTGCACATGTTGGGGCGGCTCGACGAGCTGGTAAAGCGCTCACGCAAGCAACTTCAGGAGGCCCAGGATCACGGCCACGTACACGCGGAAGCGTCGGTGCGGGTGCTCGGCGTGGCGCTCGGGCACCTGGCGGACGACGATGTCGAGATGGCGCGCAAGCAGGGGCAGATCAGCGCACGTCTCTGGCCCCAGGATCAATTCCACGGCGAGCGCTTCAAGGTCTTTCGGCTCCAGGCGTGGTGTGATCTATACGAAGGCCAGGGAGCCACCGCGTGGGAGCGCTTCAACGAGGCGCGCGCCGAGGCGCGCGAGTCGCACCTCTTGTCCTCACGCTACTGGAGATTCTGGTGGTTCGACCTAGCCGCTGCGGTGGCACTGACTGCCGCCGCGCGCAGTCAAGACGAGACGCGCCGCGCCACATTGCTGGCGGATGCGCGTGAGAGCATGGTGGAACTCGAGGGCATGGAGCCCAAGTATGCCGAGCCGCAGTTGCTGCTGTATCGCGCGGCGACCGCGCATCTCGAAGGGAATCGCGAAGCAGCGCTGGACGGACTGCGAGTGTTGTGTGGGCTACCGCATCCCATCGTGGCTGCCTGCGCCCAACGGAAGCTGGGTTCGCTCCACGGAGGCCCGGAGGGGGAGGCCCTTACCGACCTCGGTACGCGCACCCTCCTCAACTGGGTCAAGTCGCCCGACCGCTGGACCACCTGGATGCTCCCCGGCTTTGGCTAGCCCCCATACTCCACCAACGCACGAACCGTAGAACCGGCCGACCGAATCACACGAGGCCATCGGCCTTGGCCAGCTTCTTCAAATCGGCCTTGACGCGCTCGAAGCGTTTGCGCAGGCGGGCTGCCTCCCGATCGACGGCGTCGGCGTCCACGTCGCCCTCGCCCTCCACCTGACCCATCATCACCTGCGCCAGGTCGCGCCAGGCCATGGCTCGGTCGATGCGCAACACGAGCAGCATCCGGTCGTCGGGATCGAGCTGATCGCGGAGGACCCGCACGCGGTTCTTGATAGTGGTGACCTTGTACGCGTTGGTCTGCGTACGCACCTGCTCCACCAGCTGCGAGATGGAAG
>JAPPOR010000825.1 GCA_028817905.1 Myxococcales bacterium | reverse complement strand
CCGTCCGCACTGCCGGAAGCGATTGGGGGTGGCGGAATGGTGGCTACGATCCCACAGGCGGTGGCGCAGGTCCTGGGTGTCCCTGCCGTCGACCCGGCGAAGCGCTTCTTCGATCTAGGAGCGACCTCGCTGCACGTGGTTCGCATCGTGTCTCTGCTCCGGAGTCAAACCGGAAAGACTTTGTCGGTTCGCGATGTGTTCGCAAACCCCACTGCTAGAGAGCTAGCGGCGTTCCTGGAGGGGAAGAACCTGCTCTCCTCGCAGGATGCGGAAGGGAGCAAGAGGGGGGCAGGGCGTCGGAGCGCTCGCGCACGCCAGCGGCCCCGTCGGAATGATGGGAGCCGCCGCAGTGAATGACCACGCAGACATGAGCGCGGCGGTTGCAATCGTCGGCATGGCGGGACGCTTCCCTGCTGCCCCAGACCTGGATACGTTTTGGGAGAATCTGGTTGCCGGGCGGGATTCCATTTCGCGCTTTTCAGAAGGCGAGTTGCGCGCATCGGGAGTGCAACCCGAAACCTTCCGCAGCTCGCGTTACGTTCCCTCCCGGTCCGTGCTCGACGGACCAGGTGCCTTCGACGCGGCGTTCTTTGGTATAGGTCGCCGCGAAGCCGAGCTCATGGATCCTCAGCACCGCTTGTTCCTCGAGTGCGTGTGGGAGGCACTTGAGTCGGCGGGCTACGACCTGCACCGACGCGAGGGCCTGGTAGGGCTGTTTGGTGGCTCCACGATGAGCACCTACTACACCAACAATATACAGCGGTCTGCCGGGGCGGAACAGTGGCCGGATTGGTTTCAGGCGTGGACAGGCAACGACAAGGAGTACTTGGTTACGCGGGCCGGCTATCACCTGAACCTAAAGGGGCCATGTATCTGCGTGCAGAGTGCATGCTCCACATCGCTCGTAGCGGTCCACCAGGGGGTGGCGGCCCTGTTGAGCCGTGAGTGCGATCTGGCACTGGCCGGCGGTGTTACGCTGCGGACCCCCCAGAGGGTGGGCTATCTGTTTGAAGAAGGTGGGATCTTCTCGCCGGACGGTCACTGCAAGCCTTTCGACGAACGCGCGGACGGAACGGTGTTTGGTGACGGCTGCGGCGTCGTTGCGCTGCGACGCCTCGAAGAGGCCCTTGCGGACGGCGACCAAGTCAGAGCGGTCATTCTCGGTACATCCGTAAACAATGATGGTGCAGCTAAGGTGGGGTTTACGGCGCCCAGCGCCCCGGCGCAGGTCCGGCTCATTACCGAGGCGCTGGCCGTTGCGGGCCTGGACGGGCTCGCGGTCGACTATGTAGAGGCTCATGGCACTGGGACTGCGCTCGGGGATGCTCTCGAACTTCAAGCATTGGGCGAGGCGCTACAAGCAGACCGAAGAGAGACCGCGTGCTACGTCGGCTCAGTCAAGGGGAACGTGGGCCACCTCGAGTGCGCGGCGGGCGTGGCGGGCCTCATCAAGACGGTCTTGATGCTGGAACGAAAGAAGATCCTGCCGACGGCGCATTTCTCCGCGTTGAATCACGCCGCACCCCAGACTACCGGCCTGAAGGTGTGCGAGCAGCTGATCGACTGGCCCATCGGCAAGCGGCCTAGGTGCGCCGGGGTGACCTCGCTTGGCATCGGGGGTACCAACGCACATATCGTGTTGCAGGAGGCACCGCCCAGCACGGACGCTCGGTTGGAACTCCGCGATCACGTGTTCGTACATCCGGTGTCAGCGCGGTCTTCCGCGGCCCTCGTCGAGGCGGTGCAACGCCATGCTCGGCGTGTCGCACAGGCGGCCACCGAGCGGCAGTTGGGCGATGTGGCCTACGCGGCCGCGATGCGGCGGACCCATCACCCTTTTCGCGTGGCAGCGGCGGGTGCCAACAAGGCGGAGCTGTTGGCGGAGCTCGAGCGGACGGCTAGCGCCCTTTCGGACCAGGAGCCCACCGCCGCAGGCGAGTTGCCGCGGCGCGTTTTCGTCTTCTCGGGTCAGGGATCGCAGTGGCTGGGGATGGGGCTTGACCTGCGGTCACAGAGCGCTGTGTTTCGCCGGAAGATCGAAGAGGTGGACGAGGTCCTGAAGCCGCGTGCCGGGGGGGCCTCCGTGCTAGAGCTGCTTCGTGGTCGTGACGACGAGGCCATCGAGCGCATGGATCGGGTCCAACCAGCGTTGTTCGCGATCGCTACAGCCTACGTAGAGCTGTGGAAGGAGCTCGGGGTCGAAGCCGACGCCGTGGTCGGACACAGCATGGGGGAGGTCGCGGCAGCCCACGTGGCCGGCATCTTGAGTCTTGAGGACGCCGCGGTGCTGATCACCGCCCGAAGCCGGCTATTTCACGAGCGCTGCAGGCCAGGAGGCAGCATGGCCATGGTGGAGCTGGGAGATGAGGCGATTGCGACCTTTTTGGAGGCAGAGCCCCAGGTTTCCGTTGCCGCCAACAACGGTCGCCGGAGCACGGTGATTTCGGGTGAGAGCGGCGCAGTGCGACGGCTGATGGAGACGTTCGAGGAACTCGGCGTCTATTGCCGGGACGTCAAGGTCCAGTACGCTGCCCATAGCCCAATGGTCGAGCCGATGCGGGAAGCCCTTGTCGATGCTCTTTCGGGGATTCGGCCGCAACGAGCACGCATTCCGATGCTGTCCACGACCACGTTGGACTTCCTGGAGGGGCCAGAGGCGGGACCGGACTACTGGGCTCGCAACCTGCGTGAGCCCGTCCGATTTGCGGCAGCCATCCGTCAGCTGAGTAGCGGGGGAGACTGCGCCTTCTTTGAGTTGGCTCCGCATCCCATTCTGCAACCCTTTGTCGAGTCGGAGCTCCGTGAAGAAGGGGAACGGGGCATTTGTGTGGGTACTGAGAGCCGCAAGGCGACCGGTCGGGTGGCACTGCTGCGGTCACTGTGTCGGGCATATCAGGCTGGCTTACCCGTGCATTGGCAGCGCCTTCAGGCCCCGGATGCGCGGCACACGACGCTTCCCCACTACCCATGGCAGCGTGAGCAGTTCTGGGTAGACCCGGACATGGCGTTGGCCGCTCGAACGGCTGTGGAGCAGGAGACTCATCCGTCTTTGGGGCGCCTGGATGCCCGGCTGGCCCACGCAGGCGTTTGGTCCTGGGAGCGGCGTTTCAGTCTCGAGTCCGAGCCGGTATTCGTCGATCACGTGGTGGCGGGGGCCAATATCGCGCCGGGGTCGTTGTTCATCGAGATCGCGTTGGCCGCTGCGGTGGAGTGCGGGTGCGCGCGGGAACTCCGGGCCCTTGACCTGCGAGAGGTTCTTCGGTTCGAGCCGGATTCGGACACGGTTGTGCAGACCTCTGTGCGAGAGCTGACGGGCGGGGGGTTCGACCTGAGCATCAGCAGTCGCGTGGCACGCGACGCAGCCGAACAGGGCGCAGAACCATGGATCGTGCACGCTACCGCCAGGCTTTCTTCGCTGAAATCCCGCGTGGCGCCGGCCATGAACTGGGAGGCGAGCGTGGCCGGTTGTGACCAGAAGGTCGAGGCCCAGGGGTACTACGCGCAACTACGCGCGATGGACCTGCAATATGGGCCCGGCTTTCGCGCATTGCAGAGC
>JAPPOR010000104.1 GCA_028817905.1 Myxococcales bacterium | reverse complement strand
GTCGTGAATGATCCGGGCTAGGCACGCCCACCCGTCCCCCTTTTCCCGGGTCGCCGCTTCGCCTTGCGCCGGTTGCAGGGTGCAACCTCAAAAAGGGCATCTTCGGGATGGACACCAAGTAGAGCCCCGTGACGGGGCGCACCTCTTTTTTGGCCAGGTTGGGAATCACTGGGTGGGCCGGTGGTTGATCCTTTCAGGTTCCACGGGCGGGCCATGCCCTTGAAACCCCAGGAATGATGTTCATGTTGGACGTAAACCCGGGCGGTGGCCCGGATGGGTGAGGACCATGACACGTGAACGGAAGCCCCGCCGCCCAGGTGCGCGCGGGTCGAATAAGGCCATGGAGGTGAGGACGGAGCGGTCCGAGCAGGTGCTAGATCGCTATCTGGGCGAGCTCGCGAAGATGCCGCTGCTGAGTGCCGAACAGGAAATCGCGCTCGCGCGGGAAATCGAGCAGTTGGTCAGCGAGCATTGGCGCACATTGCTTTCCTATCGGCCTGCCCTTTGTCATCTCGCGACTGCGGTGACGCCGCATCTGGAGCAGACGGCTGTGCGGTTTGCGGAGCTGTGCGAACTGGCCAACAGCGACTGTGCCACCCGCTCGGGTCGCGGAACCCGGGATCCACGCTATGTCGAGGCCCGCGATCGGGCGGCGGAAGAGCTGCGCGTGCTCGACATGCGTGGAGAAGCGCTCAGAGCGGCCGACGCGGCCGTTTTCCGCGTGTTCTCTTGCGATGGGCGCGCACGTGCCTTCCTGGAGCGCGTTCGGGGCGCCCGCGGGGTCCAGCGAGACGCGAAGCAGCGCTTTGTGCACGCGAACCTTAGGCTTGTGATTGCCATGGCCCGGAGGCACGCCCAGACGATGCTGCCGCTCTCCGACATGATTCAGGAGGGCAATCTGGGTCTCATGCAGGCGGTCGAGCGGTTCGACTATCGGCGGGGATACCGCTTTAGCACCTACGCTTCCTGGTGGATTCGTCACTATCTCAACCGAGCCCTTTCGGGGAAGGGCCGTATGGTGCGGATCCCTGTGCACACACTCGAAGACATGGCCAAGGTCTCCCGTGCGCAGCACAAGTACGCGGTCCGCACGGGTCGTTCGCTAACGTCTAGCGAGCTGTCGGACGAGCTTGGGATGCCCGAGAAGAAGCTCGAGCTGTTGAAGGCTAGCCGGCGGTCGATGTTCCCCACGTCGATGGACGACAATCTGGCCGAGGGGCGCGAGCAGACTCTGCACGATGTGCTGGCATCCAGTACGGCCCCCGATCCGGAACAGGACCTGTCGCGCGCGAACTGGGGTCGCGAGCTCGAGCGGCTGCTCGATGATCTTCCGGAGCGGGAGGCGAACGTGCTGCGCCTGCGTTTCGGCCTGATCGACAACCAGGAGCTCACGTTGCATGAAATCGGGGCGCGCTACGGGCTGTCGCGCGAGCGCATTCGCCAGATCCAGGAGGACGCGTTTGCCAAGCTGCGGGCGGCCATCCGGCGCGGTCAGGCTCCCGGCGACCAGGACGATCACGCTGCGGCGTGAAAACCGCGAAGGGCTTGCCCTAGTGTACCGCGGGAGCCCCCCGGCTCTGCCGCCCTGCGGGGGGATGGTTACTCGCCTTGACCAGGGTGACAGGGTGACCGTGAGCATCTGAGTCACGTTCGGTCGAGGTGGTTCGTGCTGCGATGCGCCATGCCCCTCCACCCGGGTCGGTTGCATTCTATCCGTGCGTGACGACGTAGTGGTCGCGCGGGCAAGCGGGTCCGCTACCTGTGTGGGAGGGTGGTCCATGAAACGGGCGTTGCAGGTGATCAAGGCGGGCGTCCCGTTCGCCGTGCTGCTGGCTACCTGGGCCGGGCCCGTCCAGGCGGATCAGGACAAGCCGATGGTGGTTGTGGGCCAGTCGGGGCGGGTGGAGGCGGGCCAAGCGGTCGAGGGCGCGATCGTGATCGGCGGCGATCTGGAGGTCGCTGGACGTGTTGAGGGTCCCGCCATCGCCGTGGGTGGGCACCTGCGCGTGGAGTCTGGCGCGTCGATCGACGGGCCGGCCGCCGCGATCGGCGGCGATTTGCAGGTCCAACCGACCGCACGCATCGAAGGTCCGCGGGTGCAGGTCGCTGCGGGCGATTTCAGCCGCGTGGTGGCAGACCTGGCCCAGGCGGTGGAGGGAGCGGAGCCCCCACCCCTCTTTTGGGGCTCCGTTGTACGGATGTTTCAGGTTCTGGGGGTGTTCGTGATCGCGGTCTTCCTCGTGACCTTGGCGCCGCGCCAGGTGCAGGCTGTGCAGATCACGATACGGTCGCGCCCAGCCCACACTTCGCTGGCTGGCCTTGTCCTGATGTTGGGGTTCATCCCCTTTTGTGTCCTGCTCGCGATCAGCGTCGTTGGGCTTCCGCTCATACCCTTTGCCGTCCTGTTGCTATGGGCCGCATGCGCCATGGGCTTGACCGGACTTGCGGTTGCGATTGGCTTCCGGGTGCCGGTCGTGAAGGGTCGCGACAACCTGTTCGGTGCGATGACGGCCGGGTTGCTGCTGGTTCTCCTGGTGGCTGTGATCCCCGTGCTCGGTGCGATCGCCCTGTTTTGTGCGGCGTTCTATGGGGCGGGTGCAGTGGCCCTATCGCGTTTCGGAACCCGGACGCCGAAGGAGGCGTCGGGATCCGTCACCGACCGGCGCGCGGAGGCGGCCGGGACGTCGGTGAAGGCCCATGGTTCGTAACCAAGGACGTCCCCGTTGACCGATTTGAAAGTAGTGTAATGCTCATTACTGGTCCTGCGGCCGGGCTCGCGGCATGCTCCCGGCCCTGGAGCATTCATGAGTGAGCGATGGGTCGAAGTTTTGGGAGCGCCGGGTGAGCATGTCCGGGAGTCCCGCCCATGAGTTCTGCCTCCGGCGGGCCGCCCAAGGCTACCCGGGGACCCGGTGGGCAGCGGGTGGCGGTGGTGGTGGCGCCCGAACAAGGGTCGGAGAGCCCGGAGGGTGCCCTTGATGGACACCCCTGCGGAGGCTGCGTGCGGTTGGAGGGCGACCTCTGGGACGCGCGGCAATCTGAGGTCGTGGCGCTGGTCCGCGCACTGGAGGCACGGGAGCGCAAGACCGAGCCGCGCCAGCGCGTGAAGGCCCTGGCCGAGGAGGACGGGGCTTTTACGATTCGGCTGAGCGACTTGCCGTTTGCGCGCACGTTGGGGCAGACCCTGGCGGAGACCTTCGGGGCGGCCCTAGAAGACCACTACCCAGACGGGCCCGGTTTGCCGTTTTGGCGCCGCGAGTGAAGCGCCTCCCCCGGTAGCAAGCGCGCTTTCGGACTCACCTGTCCGACCACCGCACATGGGGGTGGTCGGCGCGCGCCTTCGTTCCCAATGGGAGTGCCAACTCAGTTTGCAACGCCTCAGATATGACTTCAGAATAGTTGGGTCATGTCCGCCATTGAGGAGCCAACAGACTTGGCAGGTGGGGCCGTGGTCGGAGGTCGCTATCGGCTCATTGGCGAGCTGGGCCAGGGCGGCTCGGGTCGGGTGCTGCTGGTTGAGGATGGGAGCGCCGCCGGGGCGAAGCGGGCCCTGAAGTGGGTGCCCGACGAATCCGTCGATCGGCTTCGGTGGGAGTTTGAGCGGCTGCGCGGGCTGGCCCATCCGCAGCTGGCGCGGGTGTACGAGCTGCTGGCGGTCGACGAGACCGTGTTTGGCCAATCGGGAGCCGCTCTGGTGGGGGAGTACGTACCAGGCGCAACGGCCGCGGCCGCCGTGGCTGCGCTGGGGCTAGATGCACAGGGCCGCCTGAGGATGGCGCTCGAGATCGGTTATCAGGTGGCTCGGGCCCTGGGAGCCATCCATGCGCACGGCCTGGTGCACGGCGACGTAAAGCCCGACAACGTGGTCGTCGCGGGCGATCGCGGCGCAGTGCTTCTCGATTTGGGTTTGTGCCGTCGGCCGGGCTGGGACACCACGCTGTCGGGAACGCCGGGCTTCCTGGCTCCGGAGCTGTTTGCGGGGGACCTGCGCTTCACGAGCGACTTGTTTTCGCTTGGGGCCATGTTGCGCGTGCTGTTGGTCGGGGATAGGGACTCGCCGCCCGCGACGCGTACGACTGGTATCGGCCAAACCGATGCCTGGTTCTCGGCGAGTTTGCATCACGCGCGGGCGCCCTTGCCGGGGACACTGCCGGAGGACGTGCGCGAGCTGCTGGGTGCCTTGCTGCAGGTCGACCCCGGCGCGCGTCCAGTGCGGGTGGGGTTGGTTGTGGAGCGCCTTTCGCGCTTGCTTGCACGCCACGGAGGCGGTGCGTCCGAGCACGTTGGCGATCCCGAGGGTCCATCCCCGCTCGAACGCTCGCAGCGTCTGTTGTCGCTGCCGTACGTCGGGGACGCTGAGCTACTCGACAAGCTCACGCAGGTCCTACAGCAGCCGGGCGTGGTGGCCGTGGCAGGTCCCGCCGGTGCAGGCCGTTCGCGTCTGGTTCGTGAGGCGGTCGTGCGCCGGCAACGTCAGCTACTGGGCGAGGGTCCGGTTCCCAGTTATCAGGAAGGCGGGGTTCTTCCACCTTCATTGGGCGGGGATCGAATCTGGCACGTGACGGGCCCCTCCGAGCCCGACCTTCCCGCCCTGCGGGCGCAGGTCGCCGCCGCGCGGCTCGATGGTTACGCCCTGACCGTCGTGGTGGAGACGCGCACCCCTGTGCAAGGGGCGGCGCTGGTCTCTGTGGGCCCACTGGACGACGCCTCGCTGCGCCAGCTGCTGGCGGTGGCACTGCCGGAAGCTCGCGTCACGCATGCACTCGTGGATGCGGCTCGCCACGTGAGCGGCGGACTCGCGGGTCGCCTGTGCCGCACGCTTGCGCGCGGTGTGCTGAATGGGCAGGCTCCTTCACGCCCCACGGTCATGATGACCCTTGTACCGCCGGACCCGGAGCGCCCCGACGGTGTGTCCCGGTCTGCGCGCGATCTGATGACCTGTCTCGCGGCCGTGGGGGGAAGTTTGTCCGCCTCGGTCTTCGAGCCGGGCGCACCCTTGTCCTCGCTCGACGAGACCCTTTCGGCAGGCCTGGTCGTGCGTCTGAAGGACGGCGCCCTGGCGCTGCGCACCGACCTGCTTGCCGGATTTCGGGCGGGCGTGGTCGCCGGTGAGCCAAGCGACCTTGCCCGGCTCGTGGCCGGGTTCGATCGGAAGCAGCTGACCTGGGCCCAGCGCGCGATGCTGCTGCTTACCGAACGGCGGTTCGCGGACGCGCTGGTCGCCCTTTCCGAGGCCATGCAGCAAGCCCGTCGCGAGGGTGCGCCGGAGCTTGCAGCGCGGCTGTGCGAACTTGCCGCCTTGGAGGTGGACCGAGCCCAACTGGCTGCGCACGTGGGGTCAGACTGGGTGGATGCGGAGCGGGCGTCCGGTCGCTACGATCAGGCCGAGGCGCTGGCGCAGCAACTGTTGCCCGACGCCCCATCCCTTGCGATCTGCCTAGTTGAACTACGGCGCTTGCGCGGTGACCTTGCGGGGGCTCAGCAAGCGCTGGCCGACGCCCCCCAACCCCTGACCTGTGATGCCTGGGCGACTGCCGCGCGCCTGGCGTTTGATGTCGGCGATCTCGAGCAGGCCCGCGAGTGCTGCGACCAGGCGCTGCGTACGGCCGAGCCGAGCGCACCCGGCTCCCCTGGCGATAGAGCGGCCGAGGGGAGGGCGCTCGTCGGCGTCCAGCGCGTCCGGCTGCGGGCGGAGGCCGTCCTTTCCCTGTGCGAGGTGGCTGAGGGCAAGCCCGAAGCGGCCGCGAAGCGGGTGGCGCGCGCGCTCGAGCAAGCGCGGCCTGATGCGGAGGCGTGCGCGCGGCTTTGGTCGATCGCGGGTTGGGTGGAGCGCGTGACCGGGCGCGCACAAAGCGCGCTGCATGCCTATCGACAAGCGGCCAAGGCGGCTGATGCCGCTGGCGAGTATCACGCCGCGGCCTCGGCACTGGTCAACGTGGGCAACGGTCAGCTAGACGCCGGCGATCTCGGGCCCGCGATGGAGGCCCTGCGCGAGGGGGCGCGGCGGCTGTGCCTGTTGGGGCGCGATCAGGACGTCTGGCGTGCGCTGTACAATCTGGCACACGCCCGCCAGCTGGCGGGCCACCTGGAGGGTGCCTCCTGGACCCTTGCACGGGCCGCAGAGGCGGCCGAGCGGTGCCGCGACCTGACCGGTCAGGTGTTGGTCGGGAGCCTTGCCGCCGAGCTGGCCCTTGCGCGCGGCCGTCTGCACGAGGCGCGCGCCTGGGTCCTCGACCCGGGCGGGTCCAGTGCCTTTCCCGAGGGGTGCCCGGAGGCCGTGCAGGTGACGGTACTGGCGCGTGCTGTCGAAGTGGCGGCCGGTTTGGACGACGACGTCCGGGCTCAGCACGCACTCGAGCACCTGGCCCAGGTGGCTGACGCAGACGGGACGCCGGCTTCCCGGGCAGAGCTGGCGCTCGCCCGCGTGCGCATGGCGTTGCGGGCTCCGCTCGGTGGCCAAACGCGGGCGGCGGCGATCCAGTTGTCGCAGGCCGCCCGTGAGGCGAGCTTGGAGGCCGGCTCTTACGACCTGCGCTTGCGGGCCCTGCTGCTTGCGGCGCGGGCGGCGGAGGACGCAGGTGACCCGGTCTCCGCGAGTGCGCGCTATGGTGAGGCGCGGCTGCTGCTTGATCAGGCAGCGCGCCAGCTGCCAGCCGAGCTGCGTCCCCATCTTCGCGCTGCGCCGTCATACCGGCGGGCGCTCGAGGCGCCGCCCGCTAGGCAACCCGCGGCGACCGACGCACCATTGGGTGCGCTCGCAGGTCCGGCAGCTGCGGCGCGCGTGCTTGCGGTCGGAAAGCGGATCGTGGGCGAGCGTCGGCTCTCACACCTCTACGACCGAATTCTGGACGGCGCGATCGACGTGACCGGAGCGCAGCGCGGCTATCTCGTGATGCTGGATCTGGAGGGCCGTCCGCGGGTACGGGCTGGGCGCGGCTTCGATCGGACCGCGCTATCGACCGACCCGCACGATCTCTCTTCGTCGATCGTGGGTCGCGTGCTGGCC
The DNA here is from genome assembly GCA_028817905.1 of Myxococcales bacterium. GTDB lineage: Bacteria > Myxococcota_A > Polyangia > Polyangiales > JAFGIB01 > JAPPOR01. Next base: position 12,697 of record JAPPOR010000104.1, on the reverse strand, counting down.
TCTGGGCGACCGCTGTCGACCACCGACGCGGGCGCTGACAGTCGTTTGACCGAGTCGCAAAGCGTGCACGCCCTGTCGCTGCGGTCTGTCCTGGCAGTGCCCTTGCTAGCGGGTCGCCAGGTCCGCGGCGCTCTCTATATGGAAGACCGCGTGCGACCCAACGCGTTCAGCGAACAGGACATTGAACGCGTCTCGGACCTGTCGGAGCTTGCGGTTGCCGCGCTCGAGTCCGCACAGCAGTTGAGGCGCGAGCGGCGTACCGCTCGGCGCCTGATGGTCGCGCGCGCGCGCCTCGATCGGCAGGTGCAGGCGCAGGCGATGGAATTGCTCGAGCTCAAGCGCGAGCGCGGTCCGATCCAGGGTGAGGGATTCGGCATCATCTGTCAGAGCGATGCGATGCGACGTGTGCTCGAGCTGTCCGCCCGCGTGGCGTGCTCCGAACTGCCCGTTCTGATCACGGGCGAGAGCGGTACCGGCAAGGAGTTGTTGGCGCGCGCGCTGCACCAGCAAAGCGACCGATCCAGGGGGGCCTTCGTCAGCGAAAATTGCAGCGCGATTCCTGAACCCCTGCTCGAGAGTGCCCTCTTCGGACACGTACGGGGTGCGTTCACCGGTGCCGATCGCACGCGCCAGGGCCTGTTCGAGGTGGCCCACCGCGGCACCCTGTTTCTCGATGAGATAGGTGACATGTCGCCCGCCATGCAGGTGCGACTGCTGCGCGTGTTGCAGGACGGTGAGGTGCGACCGCTCGGGGGCGAGCGCACGCGTCAGGTCGATGTACGCGTGTTGGCGGCGACGCACCGGGACCTGGAGCGAATGGTCGCCGAGGGGACCTTCCGCGAGGACCTGTACTACCGCTTGGCGGTCGTCACGCTCCGCTTGCCAGCGTTGCGCGAGCGACCTGGCGATATCGGCGCGCTCGTTTCGCACTTTGTCGAACGATATGCGCCTGGTCGCAGGGTTCTGATCGAGCGTAGCGCGCTGTCGGTACTCAGTCAGTACGCGTGGCCGGGCAATGTGCGTCAGTTAGAAAACGAGGTGCGTCGTGCCCTGTTGCTGGCTGATGATCGGATCGCTCCGGAGCACCTGTCGCCTGCGATCATTGGCGAGGGCGACTCGCCGATCGACGAGCTGGACCTGAAGGCACGTGTCAACGACTTGGAGCGGCGGCTGATTCGGCAAGCGCTACGCGAGGCACGCGACAACCAGACGCGGGCTGCCAAGCGGCTAGGCATCTCGCGCTATGGGCTCCAGAAAATGGTCAAGCGTCTTGCCCTGTGAGGGCGTGGCGCTCAATGCGTTCGCCTGTGGGTGAGAAGAAGTCGATGCTCCCGCTTGCCAGGTCGAGGTAGCCAAAGCACGGCGTGAACTCGCGATGGAGGGTGCCCGCGTTGATGAAGGTGATGGGATCGAAACGACGGACCATGCGCAGGTGCGTGTGGCCGCCGATCGCGATCCGGTAGTGGCTTCTTCGAAGGGACTGCAGCGCCTCGTTGCTGCTGAGCGCATAGCCATGGTCGTACGGGTAGACCGTGGCCATATCGTTTTCTCCGACCCCATGGCACAGCAGGAGTTTGCCTACGGAGGTGTCGAGCTCGGCAGTCGTAGGTAGCCTCTGGAGATATGCCAGGCTTTCCGGTGCCAGATCGTCGTAGTCGGTCGCGCCCTCCAAGTCGCGCATGGTGTTTTCGAGCAGCCAGCGATCGTGGTTGCCGCAAACCGTCAGCACGTTGTGCTCCTTGAGCAGCGCGCAGCACTCGTCGACGTCGTAGCCGTCCCCGGGGCCGTCTACGATGTCCCCCACGCACAGCAGTCGCTCGACTTCTAGGCCCTGGAGGTGCTCGAGCGCGCGCTGCAGAAACCCCGTCTCCGCGTGTACGTCTCCGATGATCCCAAGCCGCGTCAGCATGAAACAGCTACCGAAACAAGCATTTTACACGAAAGTGTGCTCAAGAGGGTTGGTCCCGATCCGCCGTTGCGGTCCGACCCCTCATCGGCGAGTCCCCATTTGCCCCGGCGCAACGGCCCAGGCCCTCGGCGCGACCGGCGCAGGTCGCGCCCTGCGAGGGCGCCGTTACCGTCGGGAAAGCCCAGTCAAGCCGATCACTTGCGCGGATTGAGGCCATGGAGGATGGAGGACCTGCGGCGGTGTGCGATCGTCCCTCCGTCGGGGAGGGCTGCAATCGGGCCTCTGCACCCGGAGGGTTGTCTAGCTAGCGGCCCTTCACGCTCGCGGGCCTCCATTTGGTTTTCGACTTCACAACCCATTGGCCCTCCTGGCAAATACAGCGAGCATTTGGTCGGGTTGTCCGACGCTTCTGGTGGCGTCGAAGCGCTTTCGGCTCCCTCGCCAATGCGGGAAGCACTCTCCGGGCTAGGCTGGTCTGCCCAAGATCGGTACCACCTGATAGAATCGTGGCCTCGCACTCGATGATCCACCTCACCCGCAACAGGTCGCCCACTGGCCAGGCTTCACGGCGCTTTTCTGCAATGGGTCGAACGGCGCTCGTGACTCGTCCACAAGGCCATCGGGGGGCCGGTCTATGATCCGAAGCAAGTCGCTGTCGCGGCCGATAACCAGGAGGGCCAACGATGTCCGATGAGACGCAGCTTGGTCGAACACGCTCTGCCGCCTCCGAACAGGGGCTGGTCGGGGCGGCCGATGCGTTCTCGCGTTTCGGCTACGAAGGCGCGTCGATCGAGGTTCTGATGCAGGCGATGGGAATTTCCCGGGCCAGTTTTGACGCGGCATTTGGGGACAAGCGGGGTCTGTTTTTGCGGGTCGTCGAGCGCCAGGCCGAGGAGCTCATCGCGGCATATGAGGAGGCGTTCGAGCGCGGACGCTCACTGCGTGCTGCGCTCGTCGCATTCTTCGACAAGGCGGTTGAGGTTCATTTGCGCCGAGCGCGCGTTCCTGGCTGTCTGATAGCGAATGTCGCCCTGTCGGAAGTTCTCCGAGATGACGCGATCGGCGAGCTCACGCGACGCTACCTGGCGCTGTGCGATCAGCGTGTGGCCAAGTGGATTCGCGACAAGCGTCGCGGCAAGGGAATGCTCGGCTCCGAGGCTTCTGCTGAGCTGGCCAATGGGGTCGTTCGCGACATCGCGTTGCGCGCGCGCGCAGGCGAATCGGAGCAGAGACTCCGGGAGTTGGCCCATCACGCTGCCATCGCCCTGGCGCGCGTTGCCGAGGACAGCGGCCCCCGCCGTTGACGGGGAGCAACCTACCACGACCAGTGCGCCACCGATGGTCGGTGGAAGGCCAATGCGATGCGTTCCGGGGTGACTGGGCCAAGGTGTGCCACTGGTTGCGACCGGGAAGCGAGCTTTTTACCGCGCAAACGGGTTTGTGGCAGTGGCACGGGTGCTTGCTAATCCAACTAGTCGTAGTTGAAGTGGCTGTGCTCCTCGGATGCCACTTGAGTCAGCACTTCGCTTGCGATGGGTCGGTTCAAGGGGCAAACCCTCTTTGATTCGGGCGCCGGGTCCTCCGGTCCGATCCAGTCCCCAATGTACCAGTCCCAGCTGCCGCCTTCGTCGCGGCACTTGACGGCTACCCTTAGCCACGTGTTGCCATACGGCGCGTCGAGGTCACAAACACCGTGCAGTACCCCTGCGTTGGCTCCGCACCAATACGAATAGGCTCGGTCTGGGCTGCCTGCGTTGGAGAGGCTAGCGACCGCGCGGCGATGCGCGAAAAGGACCCAGACCCTTTCGCTCCATTTCGAGTAGTTGAACTCCGCGGCGGCCGTTCCAACCGATCCCGCGGCCAAGCAGATTGCGGCCAGAACACAAATTGCAGTTCTCTTCATCCTATTCGCTCCCTTCGTTGGTCGAGCCGGGTGTTCTGCGAACGCCCGAACGTCTACGAAGTAACGGCTCCAGCAGTTCCTTGTCGCCAAGGGCGCCCTTTTCCTGAAACTAGGTAGTTGGCACCGGGCGTTGTGTACCGACCTAACGGGGATCGCCTGTAGTCGGCAGCCGGCCCGCGGCTGTCTTTGCCAGCCGACCCTCGCGTTTGCAGAACGTTGCTATGTGAGGACCCCGCAATCGTCGCTTGCCTTGCTGCCGATCGCACCAGCGAGAAATGGCCCGCAAGGTGTGCGGGACAACTTTGGACGCCTCGCCTACTCCTTCAGCTGCCCGCCAGCGCAGGGGACCGTGGTCACCGTTGGCAACTCGGCGGGCGGCATCGATATCCTTTCTGTTCACCTACCTGACCCTTGACGTAAGGACGGGCACGCCTTACCAGAAGCGCCACTTGCGTGGTTGAGACGGATGCCCGCCGGTCGCCGGAAGCGCTGTGAAACCGAAGCGCTGTGAAACCGAAGTCGCGAATGATCTCGACTAAATCTTGCCCGCGGTCGCGAGACGAAAGTAGCGCCGTCCACGTGGCGTGAGACGACACGCGCCACCGTTGAGCGCGGCGTAGTACATGTGCCTTTCGTCGACTGGCTCGACGATCCCCTCTCGACAGAGCGATTGCAGTTCGGCAAAGACGTGCTCCAACGCATGGTCGTGGGGCTCTAGGCTCGGTTCGTGGGCCGGCGACAAGCGGTGCTGAGAGTTCTCGGTTTCGAAGAGTTCCGCTAGCTTTCGCAACGTCGACCTGGGTATCGGGGGCATCAGGCGTCGAATCGGTGACAGACGCCGGAGATTTGCCCGGAAACGTGGCCGTTGGTCCCAGGCGCCCAACTGGGAGTCCACATGGGCATAGAGACTCGGGACAGTCACGTGTCCAAAGAGGTCTGCCGCCTGGCCACCAAGGGCATCGCATATCAGGGAAGTGAACAACCCCCCACCGTCAGTCTCCACGGACACCTCAGACATACCGCTCGCGGCAATGATCGAGACGCCCTCCCGTAGCACTACAGCATCGCCACTTGAGGCATCCTGCAGGCCCATCGCTCCGCTATGACAGCAATCCAGTAGGATGGTTATCTCGGGGATCTTCGACTGATTGATGAGTCGCATCAGGTCGTGCATCGAGATGCCCTCATCGTATCGCTTGCCATCGCTTGTCACGATGAAGCCACCTAGATCGTTGAACATCCCGTGCCCCGAGAAGTGCAGTAGCGCTGTGTCTGCCTCGCGAAGAAAGTGCTCCTCAAGCGCCTTCCGAACCTCGGCCTTGTCCAATTGTTGGCCTTCCCGTGGCGCTGTCAGGGCGCGGGCTTCGAAGTTCGGCTCACCATCTTCGTGCCGGAGCAGCAGGGCTTGCAGGCGCTCGACGTCCGCGACGCACCCATTGAGCGGAGCGGTCGGGTAGTTGTCGATTCCGATCAGGAGGGCCCTGCGCATGATGGCATCAGTCGACCAGCACATCCGGTATAGCACGCACGCTACGCTCGTCGTCGCGCTTCGTCCCGCGAATGTGAACGGCTTCACGCTCTATTCTAGATGACCGCGAGGTGACCACCAGTTGACCTGGGGCCCAACCGGAGGCGTCGCTAGGTTTCCGTCGCCGTCTACTGGTAGCCGAGGTCGTCGCGATGACAGAGCGGAAGAACAAGGTGCACGAGTCTTCACCTGACGGTCCATTCCGGGACGAGGTCTTGGATCGGTGGCCGCTATCGGCACAGCGCAGCGTGCGCGCAGCGTGCGTATTGGCGGACGACCGCTTGGCGAAGGAGGTGCAGACGTGGCTGCACTGCCGGCTCGATAGGCTCCGCCTTGAGGTGCTGCGCGAACCGTCGCAACTTACGCTCCTTCCGGGAGTGCGGGGCGGGGACCCGGGGTACCAATTGCTGGTGCTCGATGAGGCCGGGGCCGCGGAGGTTTCGGAGTGCCTTCGCGCGCTACACCCCGCTGACAGACCCGAGGTGGTCCTCGTGGGCCTTTCCAGTCTTGCGGCCCTGCGGCTGCGAGAGCGCGTGATGCCTTTCGCAATTGAGGTCCCCGAGCAGGGCTGTCCGGAGGAGGTTGGCAGCGCGATTCAGCACGCCCTGACTGTACGACTACCGCTGCGCGCCCTTAGTCGCGACCTCGTTGGGCGGCTGGACCTGCCCGAAGTGCTGTCGCTCATGCGCTACCATCTGGTAGCAGGTGCTCTGGCTCGAGGACGCACCAAACGGGCCGCGGCCCAACTGTTAGGGGTCACACGACCGGCAGTGCAGCAGATGGTCAAGTCCATCGCGAGCCTCCAGGAGGTCCTTGGGGTGTCGTCAGGCGGGAAGGCCGGCTAGACGTAGTCCGGCCAGGAAGCGCTGAGCGATGTCGGGACTCGTGGAGCCCAGGATGGCTTTCAAGCCGTCCTGGGACCAGCCTCCGTGTTGTTCCCGCATCCTCTGTACTGCATTCAGCGCGGAATCCGAGTCGCCGGCCAGCGCACTACTGGATGCTAGCGCCGCCAAGGGGAAGGCCATTTCAGGTCGCAGTCGAGCGGCGCTTTCCGCCCATCGCATCGCCTTGGCATAGTCCTCCGCAACGAAGTACGTGAGCGCGGTTCCCGTGTGTATCGACCAGCGATCGCGGTCTCGCGGGCTCAGGCGGCTGGCGATCTCGAATTGCTCCAGGGCGGCGTCCGGATCGTGGTCCATGGCCATCGTCTGACCCAACAGCGAATACGCCGTGTTGACGTTTGGGGCATCCGCGATGGCTTGCCGCAGGCGGTCCGCGGCCCGCTCGCGCTCTCCGAGGTACACTTGCACGTACGCAGCCACAACGTGGGCACGCGCATCGGTCGGGTGATGCCGCTCGAACGCTGAACTGATCTCCGCCAGTTGGTGGACCGACCGCGCGAGGTCCGGGCTCCATTGGTTGATGAGCTCCCTCTGGTAACTCATTGCGAGTACGTAGAAGGCCCAGCAACAGTCTCGGTCGCGCTTGACCGCAGATTTCAGGAGCTCCTGCGCGGAACGGTTCGCTTCGCGCGTGCCACGGTGAAACAGGTAGCAGCCCCTTGCAGCCAGCTGCCACGCGAACATGTCGGCTGGGTCACGCCGCGACAGCTCCCGGTTCGTCAGGGCTAGGAGCTTGTGATTGACCTCTCCAACGATGCTCGCAGCTAGCTCATCCTGCAGCTGAAACAGCTTGGAAAAGGGTCGGTTGTATTCGGATGCCCAAAGCTGCGCTCCCCCCGGGGCCCCGAGCAGGCGTGCCTGAACTCGAACCGCGTCCCCTCGGCGTTGAACGGATCCGCCAACCAGGTAGCCGACCCGAAGTTCATCCGCGATGCCCTCGCCAGGGTCGAGACTTCGGTACTGTGATGTCGAGCCTCTGCAAATCACAGGAAACCACCAATCACCAAGCCGGGTTGTCATGTCTTCGGCGAGGCCCTCTGCCAGCGTCTGCGTGTCGGGATCTTGGCCCAGCGGCCGAAATGGCACGACAGCTATCGCGGCCTCTGCGGCCTCGTCGTCCGTGCGCGCACGAGTCGACTTCCCAACCTTCAAGCCCTGCTCTTCGCTATCGCTTCTTTGAAGCAACGACTCGACCTGAACACCGAACATCCCCGCAAGCCTGCGGGCGGTCTCGAAGTATACGCGTGCGCCCTGTTCCGCGCGCTTGATCGTGGCCTCGCTCAGGCCATGTGCTCCAATGGTCGCCTGCGCAAGTTGCTCGCGAGACAGGGCAAGCTGCTGGCGCAACTCCACCACGCGAGCTCCATCGAGTTGGACCGTTCGGTTGTCGCCGACGACGCCCGAACTCGTTTGCGCAAGGCTCTCCACGCCGAAATAGTCCCAGCGGTGGCTCGCCTTTGCAAGGCGCTCGTGCGCCGTCCGACGACTGGACAGCTAGGCGGGAAACACCCTGGCCACGCGCACGAGGCTGGGGCTCGCTTCGAGCTGTCGCGGCGTTACGAGGCCGGGTGCCCAGTCGCGGCCAACGACCAGCTCCTGGGCGATGAGGATTTCGGTTTGCAGTCCGCCAAGGCGTTGTTCAGACGGCTCCTGCGCTTTGACCAGGCCCATGCTTCGATGCCACGATCGCTGTATTTCGATCCATTCGCTCGTTCGTCCTCGTGGGCGGCCTGTGCCGTTCGGGTCGGAGTCTGGCAGGGAGGCAAGCCAGCGAAGCTCCTCGGCGAGGGATCCTTCCGCCAGCACGTTGGGTTCGAACAGGGACCTCTCACGATGCTGTGTGCTGCTATTCGCGTGCAGCCGCTGGCACAGACTCTTCAACGCACGAAGGAAGCTGCGCCCCTTGAAAGTGCGCCCGCCGAGCAGTCTCACCGAGATCGGCGCGCGCGCGTCGAAGTGGGCTCGGGCCACGAGCTCTGCGCAGGTCACGCGTTCGTCACTGTCCTGCTCCTTCACAAGACGCAACAGGCGTAGCATCCGCGCGAGGGCGCCCGCGCCGTGCAGTGTCGCCATTTCAGCCCAATCGTTGGGCATCCAGGCGCTCACCGCGACCAGCAGTCCCGACAGGGCAAGGTCGAGTGCTCCATAGGGCCGGCCCAGGTAGTCCCGGGCGTTGTCGACGATCACACCATGGCCGTCACCCTGGTTGCGGCTTCGGAAGACGTCAATGTACTCAGCATGTTCGCTGCATTCGTCGAGCGAGGCTTCGCGGACGACAGGCAGGGTAGACTCCACCACCGCTTGGCCACTCCACAGCCCAACGTGGGAGTAGCGGCCGCCGTCGAGCTCGACGATCGCCTGCGAGATTTCGCTGTCGCCGCGTGATAGTAGAACATCACCAGGCAGAAGCGCGTTGTCGCCGGTAAGCACTTTCGGCATTGTAGCGTGCACCCGAACGGCGCGCGAGCGCCTGCGATGGGTGGGGCCGTTGGGAGCCATCGGTACCGCATGTTGTTGCGACGCTGTTTGGCGCTAGGTGGATTCGTGGAGTGAGCCGCAGGGCGATGCATTGCTCCAGCGGCCCTCATGTGAGGGCTCGCGCCTTGGATCTCGTCAGTCGTAGCCGTGGTCTTGGTTCAAGAAGTCCATGGAGGCCGAGCAACACTTTCCGTTCTCGCAGGCTCAATTCGTTGACACCCCTGGGGCGCTTTCGTAGGAACCAGATGTGTCCACGACCAGCGAAATCCCACCCGGCGATCAAAACCCACTGCTAATCCCGTGGTCCGGACCCTACGGCGGCGTTCCGGCCTTTACAGCGGTTCGGATCGAGCACTTCGAGCCTGCGGTCGAGACGGCCATGGCGGAGTATCGGGCAGAGGTCGCCGCAATTGTGGCAAGCGAGCAGCCCCCGGCTTTCGACAACACGATCGAGGCCTTCGAGAATGCCGGCCGGACCCTACGTCGTGTGCGAACCGTGTATCACGTCTGGGAGTCGACCCTGAGCACGACGGATTTTCAGGAGCTCGCCGGGGAGATGGCACCGCGCTTCGCCGCGTTCGACGACGAGATCATCCAGAACGAGCGGCTCTTTCAACGCATCGACGTGGTGTACCGATCCGATCAAGCCGGCTCCTGGGACGACGAACAGCGGCGTCTTGCGTGGCGTTTGCATACCGACTTTGTGTTGGCTGGGGCGCAGCTCAACCAGACTGACAAAGCGCAGCTATCCCGCATCAATCAGCGACTGGCTGCGCTCTACACCACCTTCAAGCAGAACGTCCTGCACGACGAGGCGCACCACGCCGTCGTATTGGAGTCCGAGGATGATCTAGCTGGTCTGCCGGATAGCCTGCGTGCCAGCGCCCTGGCAGAGGGGCAGCGGCGCGGCTTGAAGGGAATGTGGGTCATTGCCAACACACGCTCCTCGGTCGAGCCATTCTTGACCTTTTCCGACTGCCGCGCGCTACGCCAGCAGGTCTTGCAAACGTTCGTCAACCGAGGGGACAACGGAGACGACCACGACAACAATCCGGTGGTGTCCGAGATCCTGCAGCTAAGGGCCCAACGGGCAAGGCTACTCGGCTACGAGAGCCATGCCCACTGGCACTTGCAGGACGCGATGGCCAAGACGCCTGAGGCTGCCATCGAGCTCATGGAGGCGGTGTGGCGGCCGGCGCTGCAGCGGGTACGGCAAGAGGTCGCTGACATGCAGGCGATAGCGAGCCAGAAGGGCGCGGCCATCACCATCGAGCCCTGGGACTACCGCTACTACGCGGAAAAGGTGCGCAAGCAACGCTACGACCTCGACGAGAGTCAGCTGCGGCCCTATCTGCAAATGGACCGGCTCCGGGAGGCCATGTTCTGGGTTGCCGGACAACTGTTTGACCTTTCGTTCTCCGAGGCTGGAGACGTTTCGGTGTACCACCCCGACGTGCGGGTCTGGCGGGTTCAGGACGGCGAGGGCGAGCACGTGGGTCTATGGTTCTTTGACCCTTACGCCCGGCAGGGCAAGCTCTCGGGCGCCTGGATGAGCAGCTACCGCGACCAGGAGTGTTTCGCCGGAAAGGTCACGACGATCGTGTCGAACAACGCGAACTTCGTCAAACCACGACCCGGTGAGGCCACCCTGCTGAGCTGGGACGATGCCACCACGCTGTTTCACGAGTTTGGTCACGCCCTGCATGGGCTCTGCTCCAATGTCCGCTATCCTTCCCTGTCGGGAACCGGGGTTGCGCCCGACTATGTCGAGTTCCCCTCCCAGCTATTGGAGCACTGGCTTTCCACGCGCGAAGTACTGGACCGCTTTGCGTTGCACGTGGAGACCGGGCGCTCGATTCCGGAAGAACTGGTCGAGCGAATCGAATGTGCCAGCCACTTCAATCAAGGCTTCGACACCGTGGAGTACCTGGCAACGGCGCTGGTCGATATGCAGATACACTTGGCGAACGACGAGCACATAGACCCCAAGGGCTTCGAACGGGAAGCACTCCGGGCGCTCAAGATGCCCCCCGAGATCGTCATGCGGCACCGTATCCCCCATCTCAGCCACGCGTTCGCGAGCGACGCGTACTCGGCCGGGTACTACAGCTACCTGTGGGCGGATACGTTGACCGCGGACGCCTTCGAAGCCTTCAACGAGGCGACTGGGGCCTACGACAAGCGGATCGCAGAGCGACTCAAGCGCCACGTCTTTCAAGTAGGCAATACCGTCGATCCGGCCTGTGGGTACCGCGCCTTCCGGGGGCGCGACCCCGAGACCGATGCGTTGATGCGCAAGCGAGGCCTCCAAGGGGAAGCGGCGCGTCCAGAGGGTGGTGGATACGGTTCGAGCGACGATCGCTGAAACGTAGCGATTTGCGGCGCACGCGCGCCCACTTCAATCCAGCATCTCGACACCCATGTGCACTAACAGTGAAAGCTGTTCGGCAATGATCTGCTGATCGAGGAAGCGGCGGTAGTGCTGCACTCCCACCTCGCCGATCAGATTTGCGAGCTCTCGCTCCGCCAACATCGCTACTTGCAGACGGCGGTCATATTCAGGGAGCGCAACATCCGCTCGCTTCGGGCTGGCCCAGGCACCGGTCCTGCATGATCGTGAAGATCTCGCGGGCCAGGTTCTCTTGGGCAGATTGGGAAGGGTGGCTACCGTCGACCACGTGTGTGAAATCGGTGAGGTCGTGGAACTCTCGCAGGTCGATGTAGTGGCAGGCTAGCTTTCCCGTTTGGGCGAAGATCTTCTCGCAGGCCGCCTTCTGCTCGACGTGGACCAGGTCAATCATGGCGTTGGGGTTGCTTCCCACCAGCCCGTTGAAACCGCCCGGTTGGAAATGCGGTAGGCCAAAAAAGATCACGTCCTTGACACCGTGGTCGGCCATGCGCTGAAAGAGCTCATCTTGGGTCGCCATGACTTCGGCGATCAGATCACGACACGCCGTGTCTGCACCCGGGTCATCCATGTTCTTGCAATCTGGCTTGCCCGGGGCGGGAAGTAGCCAATCGTTGCCGCCACCGTCCATGATGGCAAGGCGGATATCCGTGCTCGCGGCTTCGGCCCTGTCAAACTGGTACGGGATGAGGTCCGGCTCCGAAATCCCACCCGAGGCCATGGCGGCTCCCGCGAAAGCGTAGTTGGGGTAGTCAGTGACCAGGCCCGCTTCGGCGAGCAGTACATCGACTACCGGTTGGAGGGCGGGCGACTGGAAGCCGGTGACATAGGAGTCCCCGATGAATACCCCCTGGAGGCGGTCGCTTATGCACGGGGGAGGGCTGCCGGTTGCGCTGGGTGACTGGGGGGTCGGATCGGAGTCCGTCTCAGCCGGGACGTCGTCTGGGATCGGACTGCTGTCTGGCTCTGTTTGCGCGGTCGTCGTTGCGCTGGACCCTTGTACGGGAGTGCCGACCCCCCGTTGCATGGGTCCTTCGGGCGGCCGCTGGTTGGGGGTTGGGCCGGCCGGCGGAGCGGCCGGCGGTGCGGCCCCCGCGCCCGCTTCGGGCGTTTGGGAAGCTGACATCGGCGCCTCAGTCGCGACCTGGGGCGCGCTGGTTTCATGGTGGGCCTCCCCCCCGCCGCAGGCCGCGAGTACCGGCAGTGCGATCCATCCCGGGACCGCACAGAGTGTGATTCGTTCGGACATGGCTTCTCCTAGCTTTTGGCGAGGCCCAGACTCAAAGTAGCCGTTTCGGTGTTTGGCGGTAGGACAGAATCATCGCGTTTTCTGCCATGAGCCAACGCCGTGAGCAGCGCTCGCTCCGCGCGTGTTGCGGCTGTCAGATCGTTCAGCTAGCCCGCATCCATCACCTAATCACGCGCCCTCGCACAACTGCTCGACTCCGCAGCGCGAAGCCGATCCCTTGCGCGATCATCACGTGCCTTGGTGATGGATGCGGGCGAGCCCGGATGCTTCATGAACTCTGCATCGCCTCGCTTGTTCTTCGACTTCACACGCCTTTCGTCG
>JAPPOR010001108.1 GCA_028817905.1 Myxococcales bacterium | reverse complement strand
AGGCAGGAGGTAGGACAGGCGGTGGAACGGACGGAGGCGGGGGCGGCGGGGCCGACCGACTCGGAGTGGGCGGCAGCGGGGGTATACCCGCGGCCGGCGGCTGCGTCTGCCCGGCCGTTTCGCGATGGGCGGCTGGCTCGGGCACGGGCCGCTGGGTCTGGCGGAGCACAGACGGGGGCCGGGACGGTCGAGACGCAGACTCGCCCGGGGCCCCGGGGGGCTCCGGTCTGGGACGCGGGGCAATGCCAGAGTGCGAGTGCCCCAGGGGCGGCAAGCCCGAAGTCCGGGTGGGCGACGGCTCGCGGGCGTCCATCGACGGCCCCGGCGGCCGTTCGGCCGGGGGTGGCGGAGGCAAGCTGCCGGCGGCCGGCGGAGTGCTCACTGAAGCTGTGGGAGGCGCCGGATGCGAGCTAAAGGAACCCTTTGGCGCGGGTGCGCTGGCGCGGGGCATCCCTGCCGAACCGGTCACGGGCGTGTGTTCAGCCTGACTGTCTTCGAGCGAAGACAGATCATCTGGCAGCCCGCCAGGGGGCAAGATCACCTGACCCGTGGGGATATCATCGAAACTATCGAGCGTTTCGGCGCTGTGCCGACTGCTTCGCCCCTGCGGACCATCTTCGGGGCGTGGCTGACCGTTCGGCAAGCTGAACGCAAGCGCTTCTGCGAGCTCGGAAACGCTCGGATATCGCTCGGAGGCGGAGGTCACCAGGGAGCGCAGCATGATCGCATTGAGCGGCGCAGGAATGCTGGGATTGATGCGGGCGGGGCGCAGGGCCTTGCCTGCCTCGCGCAGCGCGACCAGCTCTCGCACCGTCCGGGCTGGATAGGGCACCCCACCCGTGCACAGATAGTAGAGTACAGCCCCGACGGAGTAGACATTGGAACAGGCACTGCCGCCGCTGATGCTGGACCGGGCGCCATAGCCCTGCAGCAATTGCTCGGGCGCCATGAACTGGGCTGAAAGGGCATCGATGCGACCCGCCCGCGTGGACGCCGGAATCCCGAGGTCGAGCAGCTTGCCCGCCACCCGGCCCTCCGGACCGAAGGTGAACGGCAACACCAGGATGTTGTGGGGTGCGATCGCGTGATGGGTCAGTCCCGCGCGATTGACCGCTTGCAACCCGAGGCACAGCCGGTGAACGAAGTCCACGACAGTGCCGAGCGGTGGAATGCCAACGGCGTCGGCCCACGCAGACAGGGGTGTTCCGTCGACGAACTCGGACACGACAAACACCGTGCCGTCCGGTTCCGTGTCGCACGCAAGGACAGACGCGATCATCGGATGACGCACGCGCATGGCAGCACGCGCGTCGGCCATCACCCGCTCCGCCACTTCGGGGGAGAGCTCCCCGAGCAGCCGAACGGCTACGGTCTGTCCATCACGCTGGCACTCAGCGGCGTATACATTGCTGTCGGCGCGCCCAATGCGGTACTGCAGGACATACTCGCCACCGACAACAGCGCCCTTCTTTTCAGCGTTCGCTTGCATGCGGCACCACCCATTGGCTTCGCGTAGTGATCCAGCCTACTCCCAACGGCGTTCTTCTTCGGGTTTGCACCCCCTCCGCTTGAGGGGTTCCCCTGACAGGCCTCCCGATCAGTATCCGTTAGCCCTCAGGCGGACGCAGGACACCCGCCTGAAGCGCGTACTTGATAAGCTCTGCTCGGCTCTTGAGTCCCAGTTTCTGCCCGATACGTGTGCGATACGTCTCAATCGTCTTAACGCTCAGCCCCAGCTTCTCAGCGGCTTCTCGCTGGGGCACACCGCTGGACAACAGCGCGAACACTTCTCGCTCGCGCCGACTGAGCGCCGCCAGCACGGGCGCCGGGACTTCACCGGTCTCACCGGGCCCCTCCACCATGGGCACCGTCGCCCGCAACGCATCCGGATCGGTATGCGGACTGGCGTGCGTCAACTCCAGGTTGTGCGAGCCGATCGAAATCTCATCGCCCGCCTTGAGCTGAACCGCACCAGCGATCGGCCGACCGTTGACGCGCGTGCCGTTGCGACTCCGCAGGTCGCACACGATCGGAACGCCGTCGTCGATTCGGAACGACGCGTGGCGCCGGGAGACACTTTCGTCGTCCAGCACCAAGTCGGCGTCCAGCCCGCGACCTACCACGAACACATCGCCCACGATGATGTACTGCCGATGACCCGAACGTAGAGAAAAGCCCATCTAACCGGCATGCCCGGGCGCGCCGCCCATGAAGCCTTAAGCTAGCAAGAATGGTCGGCCACAGCCAGGCAACTCGCAGGGCAGAGGCGCACGACAGTGGCACCCTGTAGGGCATCCGCACATATCCATCGCAAGCTGCGCTCACCCTCAGACATCGACGCACCTCACATATCGAGCGGCAACCCGACCACGTCGTTGCGAGCCACCAACTCGCCCGCCACCTGTGACAGGAGCGCTGGGCTCGGGCGCGCGAAGCCCCCAGAGTCGACGGGCCGCAGCAACACTGCTGCGATGCGCTGGGGCTCGCCCGGAGCAACCATGGCAAAGGGCTCGAGCTGACGTCCCTCACCATCGTTGAGATAGCCGGAGCTCTCAAAGGGAAGCGAGCGCTGTTTGGGCTCCTCCGTCTGGGTGTCGGCCTCTTCGACCGGCGCCTCGAGCTGCTCCTGCGTGATTCCCAACGAACCGCTGGCCAGAAGCGCACGCTCGACGGTGAGATACTCCCGCAACGTTGCCTCCATGCCGTCACCGGTCCACGCCTCGGGCACGGATGCCAAGAGGGTCACGGTCCCCTCAGCAGAAACGCCGTACAGACTCCCCTCCTGACTGTTCATCGACTGCAACAGCATGGTCAGCGCGCAGCGACTGCGGTCCTCCAGGTCCACGCACTCGAGCATGCGGCTGCGAAGTTCGGCCTGCTGGGTATCGGTATGTGGGCCGATCATTTTCGGAAGGTCGTCCGCATCGTGCCGACTCTCCTCGACCAACGCTGCCAGGCGCACGCCGAGCCGCGGATTGTTGGAGCGATCGTATTCGAGCGCACAACGCTGGACGTGACGGTCGAACAGCCTCCGATCCTCCAGCGACAGCGCAATCCGCGCCCGCAACTCCAGCAACCGTCCAAGGGCTAGACCGGCAAGGCCCCGACGCTGTCCGACGTCGATTGCCACGTCCAGCACATCGGCCGCGCCCGCATGATCGCCCGCGCGATGCAACGCAAGGGCGATCGCGCGACGCAGCAACTGGCTCTCGTCCCATTGGTTAGGTCTTTGGATCTGGGCCTGCAACTCGAGTGCACGTCGACCGGCCTCGTCGAACTCGCCGCCATCGACCAAGGACTCGAGATAGGCAGCCGCCACGGGGCAGAAGCGGTCCGCAATGTCTGGACCAAGTTCGGAGAGCAGCGGTCCGATCATCCCCACGGCCGCGTTCGGGTCGCCGCTCAAGCGTAGCTGGTGGGTGCGAGCCAAGGTGATGGCTCCTGGCCAACCCAGATGCTTCTTTCCCAAGGCCTCGAGCACTTCCGTGACATCGCGGACGGCGATCGAGTCACCCAACGCCACATGGCCGTGCAGCGACAGACCACCCAGAGCGCTAAAGTAGCGAGACCCGGAGCGGTGCTGCAGGCGCAGCAACTCTGCCCGTCGGTGGCACTTGCGCGATTCCTCCACGTTGCCCTGGTAGAGAAACATCAGGCTACGGAGCAACCAGGCACTGGGCCGCATTTCCGGGTCGCGCTCAAGCAACTCGGCATGTTTCTCGGTGGCGGACGACCCGATCAGCGCCTCGAACGCGCCGAGTGTGGTGTGCATTCCCAGGAACGTCCGCTGGTGCTGCAACTCGTCTAGCCCTCCGCGATCCTCTTGGGCAATCCGGTCCAGGACCTCCCAGGCGCGCGCGGCGCACAGACTGCGAGGACCCTGGATCTTGGCCCGCCCCATCTCGGCGATCTGCTGCACGCGCTCGAGTGCGGGAGACAGGGGGGTCAAGGGAGAGAGGTCGGGTAACCTATCGAGCAACGCCAGATCCACTGACACGCTGGCCAAGGACGTGAGCATTCCATAGACGCGGGCCAGCTGCCCGATCGCCGGCTTGACAGCGCAGACCCGATCCTGCTCGGGCATCGCCTCGAAGCGCTTCGCGGTCAGCTCGAGGGCCGCCTGCAGGCGTTGCTCGTCCGGGAGATGCGCAAGCTCGGCATAGGCGGCCAGGCCGCAGTCTCGCTTGATCTGCTCGGTGACCTGTTCAGCCAGGGACAAGAACGGTGCCGAGCCGGCCACAAGCGAAGCCTTGCTCAGCACAGCCATCCGCAGTCGGTGCAGCAAGGCCGGGGGCGACCCGTCAGCCTCAGCCGCCGCCAGGATCCGCTGAAGCAATTCCAACTCGGGCAACAGCGCCTGGAGGTCGAGCTCTACGACGACCGCGATCGCACGTGCGCTCTCTCCCGCATTGAGCAGGTGCAGCACACGCCGCATAGGATCGCCACCGTCCAGTATTTCTGCAGCGCGTCGCGATAGTTCGCGGAAGCGCTGTGCAGGCATCTCCGCTCGTAGAACGGCGGCTAGGGGCCGTTGCGCAAACGCGTAGCGGTCGCTGTCCGCGACCAGGACGCGTGCGGCAACCAGTTCATCGAGCGCCCTGAACGTGCGAGAGGTGTCGCGATGGGCGGTCAACAGCGGTAAGTCCGACAGGCCCGGGGCGTCTTCTTCCGATAGCGCCAGCGCATCGGCCAACTCGCGGGCATCTTCGCTCACCACGGTCAGGCGCGACAGCAGCGCCTGTGACA
Source organism: Myxococcales bacterium (assembly GCA_028817905.1). Classification (GTDB taxonomy): domain Bacteria; phylum Myxococcota_A; class Polyangia; order Polyangiales; family JAFGIB01; genus JAPPOR01. Next base: position 14,974 of record JAPPOR010001108.1, on the reverse strand, counting down.
CGGACTCGGGCATCTCGTCGGGGGACAAGTCCTTCGGCAAGACCCAACTGCCCCGCTCATAGCGGACGAGGCCGCGATCGACGAGGAACTGGGCGTATGTCATGGCCGCGCCTGGGTTCCCTTGCGCCGCCGCCGCGATCCGCTCGACGACCTTGTGGGCCTCCCCGACGCCTCCGAACACGGAGGACAGGAGCTGAAGCGTATGCTCCTTGGAAAGCGGTTCCAGGTCGAGGTGCTCGGATGCCTTGTCGAGCATCGCGACGGGGGCAGGGGATTGGTCCACGCGATCGCGGTCCAGGGTCGTCACGAGCAGCAAGGGACAGCGCATCGCCTTGTGGGCCAAGGCCACGAGCAGAGCCGCCGAAGGCTCGTCGATGCGGTCCACGTCGTCGATCAGGATCGCGAACTTGGCCCGGCCGGCGACCTCCAACACGAAATCGCGCAGCGCTCGGATCAGCTGGCTGCGAACCGCGATGTCCCCTGTTGGCAGAGTCCGAGACCCATCGCCCAGGCTCGGAATGACATGGGCCAGCAGTTCGGTCTGCATATGCGACGCGCGCTCCGCGGTCTGGGGCGCAAGATCGAAGAGACGCTCGCAGATGCGCCGCGCAACCCCCCAGCAACCCTCGGTCGCGTCGTTGGCGTCTGCCCGGACGACCTGCGCGCCCAGCAGCTTTGCCTCCATCGCACAGCTGTCCAGCATGCGCGTGCGCCCGAGGCCGGCGCGACCCCGTATGAGGAGCGACGCACCTACCTTGCGCACGAAACATAGCACCGTGCGGCGCAGCGCCACGAGTTCGGTCTGACGACCCACCATCGCCGGGGTCGTCAAGTAGGCCCGCGGTACGTGGTCCTCTTCTTCACTCGGAAGCTGCCCGGTCGCGCTAAGGCGCGCGAACACCTCCGCGGCGCTGGCAGGTCTGCCGGCTCGATCGAGCGCAAGCAGTTGCAGCACCAGGTCACTGAGCGGGCCGGGGACCTCGGAAACCAGGCGGGACGGCGCAATCGGCCGGGAGCGCCAGACATCGCGCAGCTCGCTGATACGCGTCGCCGGGAACGCATGCCTTCCGGTGAGCAGATAGTAGGCGAGCGCACCGAGGGAGTACAGATCGACACGCCCGTCGAGGGACTGCATCAGGACGGCCTCCGGTGCCATAAAAGGTGGCGTCCCTACGACGTTCTTCACGGTCCCCATCGGCTGCATGGCGCCAAAGTCCAGCAGCTTGGCGCGCCCATCCGCCGTACGACGCACGTTGCGGGTGGACACATCGCGATGAACCAGCCCGCGCGAGTGCAGAATGGCAAGCGAAGATGCCACATCGCGGATCAGGCCGCAGGCTTCGCGCCAGTCCATGGGGGCCGTGTCCGTCAGGTCACTGCCGTCCAGCAGTTCCATCGTGTAGTAGGGCAGCCCGTCGGTCTCCCCAAAATCGTAGACCTCGATGATGCGCGGGTGCACAAGCTCCGCGAGCGTGTGGTACTCGCGCCGCAGCATCACCGTGTGCCGTTCGGTCCGCTCGACATCACCTGCACGCAAGACCTTGAGGGCAACCTGGCGACCGCACCTGAGATCTTCGGCCCGATACACCGAAGCCATCCCACCGCTGCCGATTGCGTCCCCGATCCGATACTGCCCAAGATTAGTGCCGGATCTCACTGCATCCTCGCGTAAAAATCAGACAACAGCATAATCTTATCATCGAGGGATGCGGAAGTGCACCACGACTCGCGTGCGTTCTGCAGGGGCCGACGTACGTCCGTGTATGCAGCGTCGCGCTAGCAGGCGAGCTCGCGCAGCTCGTCGGGCCCCTCGCCGCTCTTCATTCGATCAAGGGGGATCAACACACTGGCAAGCAGGTTCATGAAATGCCCTTGGATGCGCTTGTAGAACCGGATGGTCAGGGTCAAGCGCGTGGCCAATGCGGCATTGCAGTCATCGCGCGCCACCCGGCGTAAGAGCGCAACGCTTTCGGCGGACTGCCGCTTGCCACTCGCCAACAGTTCACGGATCGCAACCGGATCGGAGGCCTTGTAGGCCGCCGGCGCAGCATCGGCCAACTGTTCCACACCCAATGCGAACTCACGGAGTGCCGCCACAAGCGAATCCTGTGTAGGCAGCACTGTGTCAGCCTGCCCTACCATATGCGGGACTGCGACCAGGTTCTTGGCGTAGTCGCCGACCCGCTCGATGTCCTTGACGAGACTCATCAGCGCAAGACAGTACGGGGCGTCAGCCGGTTCGCCCGCGCTCAGGTGCAGGAACACGCGGCGACGAATGGAGCGCTGCAGCTGATTCATGCGCACATCGTCGCGCTCCAACCGACTGCGAGTATCCAGCTGCCCGGGGCCCGCCCAATACTGAGCACTGGCAGCCAAGGTCATGTCCCGCGCCAGCTCCGTCATGCGCTGAAAGTCGTCAGCGGCGAGCGACAAGCTCGACTCTGCTCCAAAGGCAGTCAGCAAATCCTTGATCAAGCTTCAAACCTCCTCACCCGCGCCCGACAGTCAGCCCAATCACCCTATCGCATTTTGGGTCGCCACGCGGCCAACCGCACGTACTGAAGTGAGTTTTGCGTGACTTTGAGCCAACTTCGGCTCGGACCCGACGGCCGGGTGAGCCGCGAGATCGCTCGGGTTCCGCAGGTGTACGGAGATGTAGCCATTGCTGTGCTCGACCGTGGAGTTGGCCGGCCCGTGGGGAACCGCGCAGGTCCTGACACTGGGACACACCGCCAACAGGATCGGCGTTCGGTGACCGTTGATGACAGCGACGGAGACTTGCCGACCATGACTATCGACTTACGATGTTTGACGATTGCTTGCCTGCTTGCCGGGGTTGCCTGTGCGTCCTCGGCCCGCGCCCAGCCCCTGCACGCAACCTCCCTCGAGTCGGAAGCGCCAGACCTGGCTGGGCTCAGTGACGAAGACTTCAGCGGCAGCTTCTGCGCTTCGGGTTCGCTCGACGACGCCGGCAACGATCGACCTGGGCAATTCGCCTTTGCCAACATCGTGGGTGACGGAAGCAACCCGGCCCTGGGCTTCTTTGAAGACGGCACGTATGCCTACTTCCGGCTGCGGCTCGGGGGCACCCCCGTCCTAAAGCCCTGGAACTGCCCAGGCCAGCCCGACGACTATCTCGAGAGCTATTCGTTTTCGGTCCGCTTGGACGCAGACCACGATGCGAGCACGTATGAGGCGGCTGTAGTCGTCTCGAACGCTGGCATCGAGCTGTGGGCCAACCCGGAGGTGGACCCCGACAAGGAACGCGACGATCCGAGCGACGAGCCAGAGGTCCTCGTGTTCGGGCTGGCCGCAAGCACGCTGTGCACCCACCTGGACGTGCGCCTAGCAGGCAGCCATGTGGGGTCGGGAAGCGAGTCGGGAAGCGAGGACTGGTTTCTGACAGTGGCGGTAGCGCTTGTCGACCTCCACGCTGTGGTAGACCAGGCACGGCCCGGGAACGAACCCGAACCCTTGACCGGCGCCTTTTCCCTTTGGGGCTCAGCCGGTGACACCCACACTGGCTTCCCGGGGGACCATACCTGCTACAACGATAACGTCTCCAGCGATCCGCTAGGCCTTTCTACAAGCGTGTCCGATCCGGTCGTGGTGGGCACCTTTGTAGAACTGGACCGCTTCGACGGCCCAGTGAACGCAGGCACGCCCACGATCACGGGGACGACCGAGGTTGGAAACACCGTCACGCTGACGATCCTCGACTCGACAGACGAGGCCGTTGAGACGGTAGAGCTGTCAGAAGACGGATCCGGAAACCTCAGCTACACGTTGACGGTCAACCTGCAGGACGGCGAGCACTATCGCGTGCGGGCCCTGGGAACCGATGGGGACATGCCGGCCAACGTAGCCCATGACGAGATCGACCTGTTGATCGACCGGAGCCCGCCCACGGTCGCCATCACGACGCCGGAAGACGACACGATCGTGCGCGTCGAGGACATGGAGATCAGTGGTTCCGTCTTGGATGTGAGTGTCGCCGAGGTGCGCGTGACCGTGCGCGACGCTGGTGGCGACGCCCTGGTCGACAGCGCGCTGGCCACCATCAGCGGAAGCACCTGGTCGCTGCCGATCACCGGGCTGTCGAACCACGAGACCTACTCGATCGAGGTCGTTGCCACGGACGAGATCGACTTCAGTGACACCGCGCAAGCCACGTTTGAGGTCCGTACCACGATCGACGCGCTCGAGATCACCACCCCCGGAGACGGGCAGACGATTGGCGATGCGACACCGCGTGTCCGGGGACATGGCGAACCGCTCGCATCGGTTGAGATCTCGGTTGGGGACGCAAACTATGGACCCGCCGTGGTCGATCGAAGCGGCAGCTGGTCACTGACAGTGGATGACGCCCTTGCGCAAGGGACTCATAGCATTGAAGCGACCCAGACCCTCGAGTCCGACGTCTCGGAATTCGCCGTCGAGATTACGGTGGACACGTCGGTGGCGCTTTCGATCACGGCTCCCACCGAAAACGCAAGGATCGCCTCGCTCTACCCCGAGTTCGTCGGTCAAAGCGATAGCAGCGCGATGTTGACCCTTTGGCTGGATGACGTGAGCCTGGGGGCTACTGCGGCAGACGAGGAAGGGGAGTTCCGCTTCAAGATCCTCAGACGCGTAGAACCCGGCATCCACGTACTCAAGGTCCAGGCACACGACCCGGTGGGCAACATCCGTACGCTGGAACGGAGCTTCAAGGTCGTCGATCCGGACGCCGATGCCGACCGAGATGGTCTGAGCGACCGAGAAGAGGACCTCGATGGAGACGGCGACCCCGAAAACGACGACTCGGACGGAGATGGCACCCCGAACTACCTCGATGACGACGACGACAACGACGGCATCCCGACCTCTGCCGGCGTCAACGATGACACCGACGGTGATGGCATCCTCGACTACCTAGACCCGGACGACGACGACGATGGCATCCCCACCCTCGACGAGCTCGACCACCCCAAGTCTGACATGGACGGCGACGGAATCCCGGATTACCTGGACCCGGACGACGACGGCGACGGGATTCCAACCAGGCTTGAAGCAGACGGCCGCAACGACAGCGACGACGACGGCCTGATGGACTACCTAGACCCGGACGACGATGGAGATGGCATCCCAACCGCCCTCGAAGGCAAGGTGGACAGCGATGAGGACGGCATCATGGACTACCTCGACAGAGACGACGACGGAGATGGGGTCGCAACCGCCGATGAGCGTGCCGTAGACGCAGACCGTGATGGCATCCCGGACCATCTGGATGACGAGGTGACCGTGCGCGGCAAGGTCGATGCTGGCCCCGACAGCGGCGCCGGAGATGTGGTTGCAGACGCTGGCCTTGGGGACGCAGGTACCACCACAGTCGTGACCGTTTCCGGCGGGTGCTCAGTGTCGGATGGCCAGACGAATGGCGGCTCGGCGTTCGCGTGGACAGCCATCGCACTGTGGCTTGTGCGGCGTACACGTCGCGGCCGCACAAGCGCGCACTCGCCACACTGACTGGCAAGACGACCATTCCATCGAGCATCGGCAGGCGGCCCGGCGGCCACGACCTCGACGGCGCCTCACTTGCCCTTGGATACAGCAGGGCATGCCTCAGTCGAAAAATGCGGTCTGGTATTCCCTCCTTCACCGAAGCCGCTGCGAAGCAGGTCAATCGCACGATCATCGCCCTCGGCCAGGTGCATCCTTGCCTTGATGTCACCCATGTTCCCGGTTCGTACCCGAGCTTACTACCAGTTCTCTTGGGAGGGGCGCACGTCCACCTCAAAACTCCAGGCGGAGCGGGGCTGCTGGCTCAGGTGGTAGACCGTGTACGCGATGTCATCGGGATTCAATGAAGCCGGCGGAGCATCGCCTTGAGGCCCCTCATGCAGCTTGATGCCACCATCCACGATGACGAGTGCGACGTGGATTCCCTGGGGCCACAGGTGCCGAGCCATGGCCTGCGCGAGACTTCGCTGAGACGCCTTGGCGGGTGCGAACGCAGTCGTGAAGGGCTTGCCGCGCAGGGAGGCGGTCGCGCCGACCACAACGATGCTGCCCGAGCCGCGTGCCTTCATCGCGGGGATGGCCTGCTGGGCGGTGAGAAAAAGGCCCATGCTGTTGATGCGCCAACTCAGCTCGAAGTCCTCTGGCTTCAACTCCTCGATGTTCCCCCACACACCCGAGCCGGCGTTGTAGACGAGCACGTCCACCGGGCCGAGGTCTTTGCTCACGGATTCGAACGCAGCTTTCACCGCACTCGCGTCCGTGACGTCGCAGGTGTAGGCCCTCGCCGCGGGCAGCTCCTTGGCGAGCTCGCCGGAGTATTCGGTCCTGCGAGACAGCAGCGCGACCGCATACCCCTCAGCAGCGAACTTGCGCGCAAACGAGGCTCCGTTCATCGGCCCGACACCTACCACCGCACACACAGGCTTGCTCATCGCTCTCTCCTCTCGCGAAGGTGCTCACTTGGATCAGTGGTCGACCCAGCGCCGGGCAGCCCTAGGCAGTCCTAGGCAGTCCTAGGCAGTCCTGGGCAGTCCCACGCAAGCACCACTTGGCGCGGAACGTACCACGGACAGGCACGGCAGCGGTTGACCTTACACGGACACCCCGGTTCGTTTGTGACTACGACAGGGAAGGCCGCATTCCCTCACGGCAAGCGCTGGTCGGCCCCGGCGAATGCTCCCGCGAGATGTTCGATGAACACGCGCACACGGGCGGGAAGATAGCGGCGGCGGGGATACACCGCATAGATACCCCAGGCGTAGTCGAGGTGTCCCGAGAAGAGCTCGACCAGCCGGCCGTCGGCCAGTGCGTCGCGGACCACGAAGTCGGCGATGAGTGCGATGCCGTGCCCAGCAATGGCCAGCTCCTTGATGGTCGCCGGACTGTTGACGCGAAATGGACCGTCTACCTCAACCGCCACAGGCTGTCCTTCGACCACGAAGCGCCAACGGCTCTGCTCGCGAAAGTTGGTGTCGATCAGACAGTCGTGCTCCCGCAGTGCAGCCGGGTGCCCAGGCATACCCCGCTTCAACAGATAGGTCGGAGCTGCAACCGCGCGTATCGGCGCGGGCGCTAGATGGCGCGCGACCAGCGTCGAGTCCTCCGGAACCGTCACCCGGATCGCGAGGTCCACACCCTCTTCAACCAGGTCGAGCATGCGGTGTGTGAGGTCGACTGCCAGGTGCACCTCGGGGTAGCGCGCGCGAAACTCCGTGAACAGCACGTGCCCGTATGACTCTGCCAAGCCCGGAGGTGCGGTCACCCGCAACAGCCCACGCGGCGCTGCGCTGTCATGGCGCAGTGCACCCTCGAGTGCGGCGATCTCCTCAAGCAGATCAGCGCAGCGCCGCTGATAGGTGCGGCCCGCATCGGTCAGACTGAGCGAGCGCGTGGTGCGGCGCAGCAACTGGACCCCTAGGTGCGCCTCCAGCGCCGCGACGTATTTGCTGACCGCGGCTTTCGATAGACCGCTGCTGCGCGCCGCGGCACTAAAACTGCCGAGTGTTGCCACGCGCACGAACGCCTCCATGCAAGCAAGTCGGTCCATCGCACTATTGTTCACGGCTGAGAGACAGTACGTCAACGCTATTTCATATTGTCTTCACATCAAACACGTCGCAGGGTCTTGCTGAGACGCGTCGGCCAGCCCCCTTCCGGGCGCTGCCGAAGAGCCAGGGAGGGCAAGTAGATGCAAGCGACCCCAGAAACACTGGGAATTCATCACATGGGTCTAACGGTGCCGGACGTCGAGCAAACGCGGCGCTTCTTCACCGAGCTGCTGGGATTCGCTCAGGTGGGAGAGCGCCCGGACTATCCCGCCGTGTTCCTGTCCGACGGCGCGGCGATGGTGACGCTGTGGCAAGCCGAAGACCCCAAACGGGCGGTCCCATTTGATCGCAAGAAGTCGGTTGGGCTGCACCATTTCGCGCTACGCGTTCGAGACCCCCACGCGCTCGATGCCATGCACCGCAGGCTCCGTGAAACGGCAGAGGTGCAAGTCGAGTTCGCACCGGAGCCGTTGCAGGGCACCACCCTGCGGCACTTGATGTGCACGATTCCTGGTGGCATCCGCCTCGAGTTGATCTGCGACGCCGAGGCGAGCCCGAACCGCGGTGACGTTGCCGGCGGCCAGGCGTCGGGTGGGTGATGGAAGGCGACGCGCCCGATACACGCCAGAGCGCTTCGCCCCGCGGATTGCTCCCGTGGGCGGGCTGTTGGTCGCCCTGCTGAGCGGGCTGTGCGCCGCATGCGCCCCGAATGACAAGGAATCCGACATGCAACATCTACGACTCGTCAGCCTCGACATCGCAGATCCCGAAGGCTACGCCCGCTATCGACTGGCCATGGAACCTTTGCTGGAGAGGGCTGGAGGCCGTCTTCTGCTCGACGTTGAAGGGCGCGCAACCATCCATCCTGGAGGCTTCGTCGCCAACCGGGCACTGCTGATCGCATTCGACAGTGCGGCAGCTGCCCAGGCCTTTTTCGCCAGCTCCGACTACGTCGATGTGCGAGCTCGGCTGTTCGAGCCCGCGGTGCGCAATGCGCACGCCGTCGCGTTGCCCTAGCTAGCTAGCTAGTCACGTCAGGACAATCCAGGGCAGCGCGCGCTGTTTGGGCGAGACGGTGGCGCCGCCGCTTCTACTCGACCACTTTACAGTACGACGGCATGTCCGGCGGCGAGCTGGCCCACGGAGACTCCATAACGTTGTACGGGTGGGCCTTCATAAACTCCCATGCTAGCTCGTGCAGCGAGCTCGGGGCACCACAATGGCCACGACCGTGATCGCAGTTGACCATGAACGGCTTCGACGCCGCCATGCGGTTTTGGTCCTCGAACCAACCGCTCGTCTCGCCGAAGTTCACGATCACGTTGTCACCGCCCCCGCCGTGCATGCTGAAGGCCGCAGGACCGTGTGACGTGTCGGAAAGCTTGCGACTGGCTTGAAAGTTGATGCCGCCAGAGTTGGGAGCCACGGCCGCCACGTACTCCGAGCGCATGAGTCCAAACGTACCGGACATCAAGCCACCCGCACTGCAGCCCGTGGCGTAGATTCGGTTTGGGTCGATGTTGTGGTCCTTGACCGCGCAGGCAACCACGAGATCTGCGTAGTCGAGGTCCTGAAGGAACCATGCACCAGTGGGCGGCGCGATATCTGTGCGCCCAGCGCCGCGCACGTTGCCCTGGGGCGCAACGACGATGCCGCCGGCTTCCGTGATCTCGTTGCGCACGGACCGTGGAACTCCAGACATGGCCGCGCGCGCGCTGCCCGCCGTGAAGTGCCAGGCAAACAGCAGGGCACCTTTCCGCTCGCCGGGTGTCCCTGCTTCGACAATGGTTCGCAGGCCCCCGATCGTGCTGGTGCCAGACTGGAAGGACGGGCACTCGCCCATCGGCTCCGGGATCTTCGGCACGGGGACCGCAGGGGACTCCGGTCCTTCAGTCTCCATGGACGACTCCATTTCCGAGACGCCCTCGGCCGCGAGGTCGGTCGAATTGGGGGAGGTACCTGAAGCGTCGACCGTTTCCGAAGCCTCCATGGCAGCCGGCTCCATCGCACCCGGCTCCATCGCACCCGGCTCCGACGCGGCCGGGCTCATCGCTGTCTGGCTTGGGCTGATCCCGGACGGCTCCGGCGGCTTCGCATTCCCAGCCGTCGACGAGCCAGCAGGTGTTCCCTGGCCCGCGCTCGCTGAGCTATCCGGGAGCGATGTGGTGGCCGCATGACCCGCGACGGGAGCCTCCGGTGATTCGTTTGCTCCCGGCTCTGTGGTCTGACTCGCGCAAGCCGTTAGACAAGACGTGGCCAAAGCCGTCATCAGCACGGTCGTTCGCATTGTTCCAACCTCCGTGCCGCCCTAGCCCGGATCATTCACGACTTCGACGCCGCCTCACTTGTCCTTCGACTCCACAGGATTTTCGCCGCCCTTGAAAATACGGGGAGTATTCCCGTCGGTCGTCGAAAGCCCCGTGAAGTCGAAATCCTGCGCGATCCGACGCCGAAGTCGTGACCGATCCGGGCTAGCGCGGCAACACGGACACCCAGAAGCGCACCTAGCGCAGCTTCGGCCGGCGGTCGACGCGCGCGAACCAGGCCGGACACCCGCGCTGCGTCGCCCACCAGCTGGACACGGAACCCGCAACGAATCTGCAAAGAAGTCCGCGTCGCAAAGCGCGCCACGAGCGCCAATGCGCGACGCACGGACAACACAAGCAACGCTTTCTCGGCTTTTCTTGGCAGCATCTTGTTGTTTCAGTTGTTCGCCAGGTGGGCAGACTTTCGATCGGGCCGGCCACCGCGCGACCGGATCGGTCTCGCGCGCGTGAGACAGCCCATCGATGTACGCCCAAGCCTGCTGACCGCCGCCTGGGCGCCACCCACCGGAACCAGCGTCGGGCGACGAAGAGACCGAGGACGCGCATTTGGCCGCTCCTTGGGGGTGTTCATTCGATGCGCTTGTGGGCACTCGGTCGGAGTGGTAGCCGGATCGTTCACGAGTTCGACGTCGCCTCGCTTGTTCGTCGAGCCCACAGAACTTTCGCCGCCCCCAAAGGCCGGTAGCGTGCTGATGGAACGCCACCCTGGACGGTCTTTCCCACTGGAAGCCACAACGTTGCCAACGTTCTGTGGGAAATCGTTGCGGGCGAGTTGCAACCGGCAGGCATGCGGGGCTGCCTCCCTGGCTAGAGCAGTCACCGCGCACCAGCCAACAAAAGGCGCGGCGCGAGAGGCTTGATGCGCGAGTTCGTGCCCTTCTACGGAGCAAATGCGATGAACGATTGGCGGAAGACCATCTGTGAACAGGCGGGCGTTCGTGGAAGGGGCCCGGCGGGGCCTTGGATGCGCGTCAGTACAGCCCTACTTGCGACCCTTGCGGCGGTAGCGTGTGACGACGAGGGCGGACGGAACCAGGGTCAGAATGACCCGATTCAGGAGGAGGCCGGTGCGATGTCGGCATCCGCGGGACAGCCCGAGGCTCCCAACCCCGAGGCTCCCAACCCCGAGGCTCCCAACCCTGAGGCTCCCAACGAGGCTCCCCACAAGGAAGCGACCAAGCGTGCCAGCACGGATCCTGACGTTGCCCGGCCCGGCGGATCGGGACGCAGGGGAGCGAGTGATGACGAAGCCGGCAGGGAGTCCATCCGCGATGCGTCCGCGCCGAGCGATGGCGGACCCGCGCAAGGCAGCGACTCGAACGTTGCCGACAGATCGGGCGAGCCGGGCGCGGAGACGCCGGACGGCGAGTCGAAAGGGAGAGAACACGGCCCGTCGCTCGACGCGATGGTACCGGCCGACGCGGACATCGATGCGAGCGTTCCCCCCATGAAGAGCGGACGCGATGCGGGCCGTCGCGAGCCCTACACCGGCATCTACACGGACGAAGCCAAATGGACTTGTCGCCCTGGGATGGCGGACAACCCCTGCGAAGCCGAATTGTCGGTGACGGAAGTGATGGCGGATGGCACCACCGTGAAGTCGGCCCTTCCACAGATGCCCGCTGAGGTCAGGGCCGACTGCTTCTACGTCTACCCGACCGTTGATCCTGGACTGCTGGCGCCTCCACGCAACCTAGACTTCCCTCAGATCGATCGCGCACCGGTCCTGGCCATCACCAGCGCCCAGGCGATCCCGTTCCGACAGCTGTGCAACCTGTACGCGCCCGTATACCGGCAGGCCTCGCTCAACACCTTCGGAGCGGATCCGAGCACACGCGATCGGCTCCTAGACGTCTCCTTCAGTGATATCGAGGACGCTTTTGAGTTCCTGCTGGCCGACACCCCACCTGACCGCCCCATCATCCTTGTCACCCACTCACAGGGCGCGCGCGGTACGCTTCGCCTGATGCAACGCCGCCTGGTCGGGGATCCCGCGGTGCGCGAGAGGCTCGTGGTCGCAATCCTGGCGGGACCCTTGGGTGGCTTTTCGGTTCCGAGGGGACAGCGGGTCGGGGGCTCACTGGAGGACGTGCCACTGTGTTCGACACAGGAGGAGACCGGTTGCGTACTCACGCACAACTCGTTCTGGGACGGTGCCCCCCCCAACGACGCCTACGCCGACATCTCTGTACCATTCCCCGAGGGACACGATGTTGGCTGCAATCCGGGCTTCTATGATAGCCAGCAAGTACACCTTTCCGGTGCCCTCTTCCATACGACGAACCTGTTGCCGCCCCCCCTTGGCATGTTTGATTTCGGCTCGCTGCGGATCGACACGGACTACGTGCGTTTCGCCGACTTCTACACGGGCCAGTGCCTCGCCGCCGACGACGGGCTGAGCTACCTGAGTATCTCGGTGGATCCCCTGTCCGGCGATACGCGAAACAACCCGGTCGTCTGGAACTCCCTAGCTCTGGCGGACCGATCCGCCGGGCTGCACACACTCGACTACGCGTTCGTCATGGCCGAGCTGATCGAAGCGGCACGGGTGAAGCTGGCCACCAAGCTGGCTGAGCGGCCCTGAACCACCGTGAGTTGGTGATGGACGCGGGCTAGGCCTACCGGGGAGTGGACGTGATCTGCTTGGAAACCCAGGCAACCGCCTCATCGAAGTCGCAGAAGAAGCGCCGCGGAAACCGCAGCTGGTCGTGCCAGAACATGGTACGGAGCGCCCCGAGCGCGAGTTCGTCACGCGCTACGACCGCGTGACAGACAATCTTGCCCTCCGCCAGCGGTGCGACTTTCCTGGCGAATTCTGCGAACTTGTCGCCGTGTTCGCGAAAGTTTTGCCAGCGGTCCATGTGACGGTAGTCCAGGACCCAGCTGGTCGGGACCACCACGTTCGGCCACCACTCGAGCAGCGTTTGATGCAACTCGCGATGCAGCGCGGGCGTCCTTTCCCCCGCCTGTTCCGGTCGCATGATGTAGACCCCAGGCTGGGGGGAAGACATCCAGACATGCTGCGGGGCGGCGGACGCCGCGCGGGTGTCGACAAAGACAGGCTCGTACCGCACCTCACACTCACGGCATGCGATGCCGGAAGGATTGTTGTCAGCCCCGCAGTTTCGGCACCCCATCGACCTTTGGATCGTAACATGGAGACGCTCCACCCTGCCCGCAGGTGCGCGTACGATCTGGCTCTTTTTTGGGCTGAGGCCCTCCGGTACTTGCGGGCCCGTGGCTGGGTGTCAACAGCCAGGTAGGGCTCGTGCAAGAAAGCCCTACAAGCACCTTCCATGTCCGGCTTCCGGACGCGCTGGGGGAGAATCCGCGGAGCGCATCTGCTTTCAATCCTGGCTCTCACGGGACCTGTCGTCGGTGGACGGTGGCGGCGGCCACAGCGACTCACGCACGATGTTGGGCGCACGACCCGCCGGGATCGGTTCGTGGAAGAAGACCACCTCCATCGAAACCAGCTGGCGGGTGGGGCCGTGACCGGCGTTCCAACGACGTTTGGCGAGTGACTCGTAGCGCTGCCAAAACCCGACGGCCCCCTCCGCCACCACCGCCTGTAGCGCATCGATCCAACGGGCACCGGGCAGCGATCGGACCACGCTTTTTGGCTTGCGACAGTCAACGGGGGCCTCCGGCATCAACAAGTTGACCACCGTGCCATCCGCCAGCGTACCGCGCACGCACAGCCAGCCATCACTCGTTTCGGGCTGCGCGAACATGCTCCAATACTGGTCCAGCCCCGTGATCTCCCCAAGCGCCAGAACCGGAGTGGGGAGCTGCTCGTAGAGCTTGCGTCCTTTGACGGATGCGACGTTGATGACGAGACTCCACCCAACCAGGGCCCACACCAGGCGGTTGTGCAGTGCGGAGCCCGCTCGGGACGGCGTGGCGGGCGGCGGGGCGGGCGGCGCGCCGGAGCGGCCGCAAGCCGCTTCCCAGGCCCATGTGGGGACGAACGGTATCAGCGCAGTGAAGAACACCCAGGGAAAGATGCCCAGGGTCATGCACAGGGCCGTGCCAATCTGCAGGCCCAGCAGCAGCGCAAGACCCAGGGCGCGGAAGCCGGGCCGTGGCACCAGCAGCACAACAGGTGCGCAAAGCTCGATGACGAGCGTGCCGAAGGTCAGCGGAACCGTCAACCAGCGTTGAGGCGCGACCCAGCGCCCGACCTCCGACACGTACCAATCGTTCTCCAGGATAAGCGACAGCATGCTGCCGTCGCGCCACGTGGGAACCTTGAGTTTGAGCAAGCCTGTGAACACGTACATGAACACGACCTGCAATAGCAGGGCCGCCGCGGCCGCCGAGTAGTATGGACCAGCGCCATGAGATACGGGCCGGGTGCGGGCGTCGAGCGAGAAGCGGGCGCCCATGGGCAAGAAGATGGACCAGAGCAGCAGCAGCCCGAGCAGGTCGTCGCCACCATGTCCGACGGCGGGATTGCGCGCGCGCAGCGATGCGTGGAGTATCCACGACAGAAACAGGAAGACCCGTGTGCGATGGCCCAGCGCCAGCAATAGGGCGCATGCAGCTGCGAGCGCGAACAGGGCGGTCTGGTACTCAATGCGCCCACTCCACAGGTGCGGTGCCAAGGGCGGAACGCCATCCGCCAGGACCTGCGCTACGGGCCACAACCCACTGTCTGCGTAGTGGGCCTCCAGGTCGTGCGCGCGCTGCCACAGATCGTACAGGAGCGCGACAGCGAGACCGATCCGGAACAACCCCAGCGAACGCAGATCGACCGCAAAAACCGCGGGGAAGGACAGCCTGTCATGGCGGGTGGCCGCGGTCATCGGCGACCAAGCATAACCGAGCTGCTCGCGCACAAACCAGGGCGCGGGCGAAGGCCGCGTGAGGTCGAAGCGTCCGGGTTACCCCGGATCGTTCATGACTTCGGCGTCGAATCACGCAGGGATTCGGCTTCGCAGGGCTTTCTGCGAAACGACGGGAATACCGCGCGTATTTTCTAGGACGGCGAAAGTCCTGTGGAGTCGAACGACAAGCAAGCCGGTGTCGCAGTCATGAACCATCCGGGCTAGCCGGGGTTGCTCGCGCGCAATTTGCCAGACATCGACGGGCGTC
>JAPPOR010000528.1 GCA_028817905.1 Myxococcales bacterium | reverse complement strand
TCGGTGAAGGAGGGAATACTACCCGTATTCTCTAAAGCGACGAAAGTCCCCGTGAAATCGAAGGACAAGCGAGGCGGCGTCGAAGTCATGAATGATGCAGGCTAGTGTTTCTTGCGCGGACGCGGGCAAAGCCGACGATGCAGCCAGACAGACACACGCTTACTCGAGGTCAACGATACGGGTTACGACCTCCCCCGCGCCCACCCTGACGGACAAGCGCTTGCGCATGCCGAACTTCGGGTTTACGAGCTCGATCTCGTGCCGGCCCGCGCTTACCTTGAGCGACATCTGCGGCGTATTGCCCACAGGTCGTCCGTCCACGATGACCTTGCTCCATGGGCGCGAATTGATGCGCAGTGTTCCGCTCGCGGCGCGACGCCCGTGCCCAGACTGCCGGGAAGCCCGCTTTGCGGTCCGAAACGCGCCTGGCTCCCGAGCGCCTCTGGCCGGCCGCTGCCCTTTGGAGCGCACGCGCCGATTGCGCTCGTGCTGAGCGCGCTCCCTCCTGGAGCCGGACGCTTGCGAGCGGGCAACTGTGGTCCCATCGGACGGTTCCGAAGGGACCCCTACCCCTCCCCCCTGGGGCTTTCCCGTTCCGGTCGCGGCAACGGGCGTCGGAAGTCGTTCCAATGCAACCAGCGGCAACGTCAGTGCACGGCCTCGCTGCACCCGAATGCGCGTTTGCCAGGGACGGTACCCCTGCCGTGTTACGGCAATCACGTGCACGACATCGGGATCCAGGTCCGCGATGTCATAGGGGCTCCCCACATCCCCGACGGGCTCGCCGTCCACGGTCACGAGCGCATCAGGCGGACTCGTTTCCAGACGCACGCGCCCGGGACTATTCGACTTGGCAAACAATAGCCCGACGGTGGTCACCGCGACAATGGCTAGGATCGCCCCAACGACGCGCGCGAACGGAAGGTGGCGGGAATGGGGCGGCGGCGGAAGCGTTGGAATCTGCGCTTGGGAAGCCGGTGAGCCCTGGGGAGGTGTAGGCGTAATCGGTAAACCCGTGCGCCCAAAGGCCTGCGCTGGCGGCGCGGCCGATCCGGTGAAGGTCTGCTCGACGAACAGCGGCTGGTCATGCGGCGGGGCCGTCGCCTCCTTGGGCTGCTCAGAGGGCAGCTCAGAGGGCAGCTCCGAAAACGGCGCCGCGCCCTCCGGACCTCGGCTGTGTGTGGGCGGTTCCTCTTCACCCCAGTCCATCGGAAGCGCCACGGCCATGCCCTGAACGGGCACGGCCGCACCGTAGGGGGTCGAGGGATGCTGTTCGGCCCCATTGCCGGGCCCCGGGGATAGGTCCGACGAACATGGAGAGCTGGGCGCGCCCGAGCCGCTTCGGTCGTCGAGCCCGGATACAGCGCTCACGGGCTCGAGATGCTCGAACGCAGACAACCCAGTGTCCTGAAAAGCGTCTGGGGCCGGAGCCCGCACGGTCGTGTCCCGGTCGCGGGACACTCCGCCAGCTTGGCTACGATGGTCATCCTCCCAAGCGCCGGCAGCGACTGGCGTGGAAACGACCGGAGTATCCTCGGTCACTTGGTCGACACCGAAGAGGGCGCGCAGAAACGCCCCGAGATCAGCAGGGCCCACGCGCCATCCGTTGTCTCGAAGCAGGTCACGGAGCGCCTGGCTCATCTCGGCCGCCGTCGCGTAGCGCTGTTTGGGGCGTCGCGCGAGCGCCTTGAGGACGATGCCGTCGAGGGAAGGCTCGATCGCCGAGTTAACCGTGCTTGCGGGTTCGATAGCTACCTTGCGGACCCGTTCGATCGCCTCGTAGTCGCTGTTGCCAGAAAAAAGGCGCTCGCAAGTAAGTAGCTCCCACAGGCAGATGCCGGCCGCGAACACGTCGCTGCGTCGATCAAGCCTTTCGCTCTTGACCTGCTCTGGGGACATGTACCCGAACTTGCCCTTGACGACGCCCACTTCCGTGCGGGCCCGGTTGGACGCGCTAAGCGCGATGCCGAAGTCTGTAACCTTGACGGCGCCGTCGTAGGAGAGCAGGAGGTTTTGAAGGGACACGTCGCGGTGCACAAGCCCCAGGGGTCTGCCATCCTGGCCTCGGTGCTCATGGGCGGCGTGCAGCCCAGCACAGACTTCCGCCATAATGAAGCACGCCAGCGGAATGGGGACCTGGACGCGCTGGCGCCGGCACTGATGGAACATCATCCGCGCATCCTTGCCATCGACGTAGTCCAGCGCGATGTAGGGTACCCCCTCCACCGTTCCAACCTCTCGTGTGCCGATGATATCGGGGTGGCGCAAGCGCGAGAGCACGCGAGACTCGTCCAGAAACATGGCCACGAACTGATGGTCCTCTACCAGGTGTGGCAGAATGCGCTTGACCGCAACGATCGGGGCGCCAGGGGCCGCCGTATCGCGCGCCCGGACGATCTCCGCCATGCCGCCCACGTTGATGCGCTCCAACAGCTCGTACTTACCGAAAAGGATGGTTGACCTCCGACAGCGGGACCGCCATTCCCCAAGCGACCCAGCTTCCCCTGTCGTAGCGAGCGGATGAGCCGGCCGGATGTCGAGCAGCTTGAGAAAGAATACGCCGGTACGAAAGTCTAGTTCCCCGAGGCTCGACTCACAACGTGGTTCGTCAGCCCACAGGCGACCATGGCATCGCACATGATCCCGTTGCTCGACAAAGAGCCCCTTGGCCACCCGCGGCGCCGTCGCAACGGCGCATCTTAGCCGCAAAAAGTCCCTCAAAACATGGTTTGAGATCGTCTGGGAAGCCGTTTCGATCGCAAAAAACAGGGCCAAATGGCCTTCCGATGGCCAAAACCTCTAGTTTTTAGGGCCTAAACGGAGCCTTCCCTTGAGCCCCCGGATCACCTCTGTCATTTCTCCGGGGGATGTGATCGAAAGGGAAGTGGGTTCCACAGCCGCCTGCCAGCACGCGCAGGGGCCAATGGGCCTCACCAAGCGAACGGTCAGATTCACCTCCGGACCACGGCTAGAACCGGCCGGAGCGTGCAGCTCTATCAACGCAGCTATATCGCAACAACGAGGACTAGGATTATGGCGAAGAACACCGCAATCGCAGAGCCGTACAGCAAGACTCAGATTCTCAACGAGATCTCTGAAAACACGGGCCTGGCCAAGAAGGAAGTCTCAGCGGTGATGGACGAGCTCTCTACCCTGATCGAGCGGCACCTCAAGAAGCGTGGCGCGGGCACCTTTACGCTGCCTGGATTGCTCAAAATCACCACTCAGCGCAAGCCAGCGACCAAGGCCCGCAAGGGGATCAACCCGTTTACGGGCGAAGAGACGATGTTCAAGGCCAAGCCCGCCCGCACGGTCATCAAGGTACGCCCGCTCAAGAAAATGAAGGATATGGTCTGAGTCAGCCACGGGCTCGGCCGGCAGCGGCTGAGAACCCCCTAGCCGGGATCCTTCACGACCCCGCGAGCCGTTCGCGCGTGAGGGGTCCAGGCTAGCTGCCAACCGGCTTCGCGCCGGCCCCACCAACGAGGCATGTGACCCGGGCGCCATCGGAACGCTGTCGCTTACAGCTCACCCCGGAGCGCGACCTAGCGACCTTGTCCAGACGCTTCCAATCA
>JAPPOR010001022.1:10932-19742 GCA_028817905.1 Myxococcales bacterium | reverse complement strand
CGCACAACTGCTCGACTCCGCAGGGCTTTCGCTTCAGTCGAAAATACGGGCTAGGCTTCAGAGCAGCTCTGGAAAGTGACTGGCGACCGCCAAATCCGGTCGCTCGTGCCCGGCCTCTCGGAGCCTATCGAGTGCGACCTCCCTGGGGACCCCGGTCCTGTCTACCAGCTGGCCCTCGGCCACCTGATTGCGCGCCTCCTCGAAGCGTGCGTCGGCAGCCGCAAAGGACGCACTGCTGGCACGCAGGTGGCCCAATGCGCGCTCCCGGTTGCCTTCCAGGAAAGCGAGGCGGCTGAGCGCTCGCATACCGTACCCCGCAGCCATCGGGGCCGGGAGACGCGCAAGCGCTCGGGCCTCCCGAACGAGGCCGCGCGCCGGGGACCGACCCTGCCGTTGCGACGCGCTGATCAGAAGCCGCAGACGCGTAGCCTCCGCGATCGTCCGCAGGGACGCTACTCGGCGAACCGCAGCACGCCGATAGCGAGGCCACCACCGCTCCAACAGGGCGAGTCCCGCATCCATGTCACCGGTTCCGCAAAGGGCCCAAAGCCGGGCAACCATGTGGATCAGATGCAGCATGGAGAACGCACCGTCGGGAAGCTGGCTGCTCTACCCGGCAAGCCGCTCGACCGACGCGTCCAGGTGCCCAAGGCAGTCTTCCGCCAGGGTCTCCACCAAGGCCAGCTGGAGCACCGCGCAATGGTTGTCCGTGCCCCTCGCCTCTCGCAAGATCTCGGCGCTCTCCTGCCGCATGACACGAAAGCGTCCAAGTGGCGCAAAGGCCGCCATGCGCGCCGCCGCGGCCGCGAGACGCGTGAAGTAGTTGCCCTCTCCCCGATCGGCGCCAAGGCCCAGCATCAGCCTTTCGGCCTCGTAAGACGGCTCTATGACCTCCTGGTAGCGCCCGAACATGAAGTGGCTGACCGCCACCGAGGCACGCACGAAAGCGCGGGATAGCGGCGTATCCACCTCGACCGTCAGCGCCTCCATGCGGCCGTGGATCCGTTCGGCCCGCCGTTCGGCCCGCGGCGTCGCTGTGATAGAAACACTGAGAAGCTCGCCACACATGGCAAGTAGCACGCGCTCCGGCTCACCTGCCGCAAGCGCCAGGCGCAACTGACGGGCCTGGAAGAGGGCCGCGCGCAACGGATCCACCAGCGTTGTATCCACCTGCAGCGCGAGATACGTATCGAGCTGCTCGAGCCTGTCGGCAGACAGCGCGCTCGCTGGCCTTCGCACGAAACCATGGCCACGGAAGGACATGCGCAAGCCCTCGAGCGCCAACGAGCCCACAAGACCGGCGGTGGTCTTGGGTACCCGCGCGCCCATCGCGTCGAGCACCTCACCGGTCAGCTGGCGACCACGCGCAAAATCACCTGACCGCTGCAGATGAGATGCGGCAAGGCGCTTGTGCCGAAGCGCGCTTGCCTGGTCACCGGCGCGCTCGGCGGCGATCCGATAGGTCTGCGCCGCGGCCTGCCCGTGCCCGGCCGATGCTTGGGCCACCGCCAGCTTGATAAGGACATCTTGTGCTTCGTCGCTATGCGGACCCAGTAAGCCGAGCATCTCACGATAGAGCGAAGCGCCGCGCTCAAACGCGAAGGCATCCATCGCACGCTCGGCGGCGGCCATACCGTAGCGGAGCGACGGCTCGCGAAGGCGCGCGCCCCGAGCGTGCATGTGCAGCCAGTCCGGGTCCGTAATGCCCGCCCGCTCAAGCGTCGATAGCCACGATCGGTGCCCCTGCCGTCGCCGCCTCTCCGACAGCAGGCCCAAGACGACTGCTCGCACGGCATCGTGGGAGATCTCGACCAGCCTGTGCGTGGCCCAGTCACGCGTCCGCACCAGGCCCAGCAGCCGTAGGGTATGCAGGGGTGCACTTACCCCCTTGTCGATGCGGGCGGCGCACCCGGCCAGGTGGAGCGGCATCGGCCGCCCCGCGAGTGCAAGCATGGCAACCAGGGTCTTGGCCTCGCGGGACAGGAGCTCGGCCATGTTGCTCACCAGGGCCGAAAGCGAGATGGTCGAAGCGTCAGCGTCGCCGCGGCGCAACTTGGCCTGCGCCAGGGCCGCGAGCTGCGTAATCAAGAACGGGTTGCCGTGGGCCTCGACGGCGATGCGTGACACCAGCGCAGGGCAGCGATCCGCATCCGACCCGAGGCGCTCGCGCGACAAGGACTCGGCTTGCTCGGAGCCGAGTGGACCCAGTGTGACCCGATGGCGCGTCGGTACGGCGACGTGACCCGCCTCATCGGTCAAGAGACGCCGCAGACAAGGACTGGATTCGGCCTCGTCGCTGCGATAGCCGAGCACCAACAGCAGCGGCACCGCAAGCGGCCGCTCAAGCCAGTCGGCCAACAGGGCGGAGCTGTCCTGGTCGCCCCACTGCAGGTCATCGATCCAGATGACCAGCGGGTTTCGCGCTGCAACGCGCGCGACAAGCTCGCGCACAGCGACCTGGGCACGAGAGCGGGCGCCCTCCCCGAGCCCAGACCAGGGCACGTCGCCGTCGTAGCGGGCGGCCACACATGGCAAACGCGCGATGGCGGGCGACAACCTCGAAAGCACCTCCACGTCCTCGCACAGCAGCTCATTCGCGACCGCCTCGTCGAGCCCTTCGAGACGGCTGGCAAGTTCCTCCAGAACGCCGTCGAGCGCCTTGAACGGCAGCGCTTCGCGCTCATGGCACCGGCCCCGAAATACCCAGGGGCACGCGTCCCCCGTGCGCCCGCTTTCGTGCACAAGTCGGGTCAGAAAGGTGCTGACCAGCTCCGTCTTGCCGGCGCCGGACGAGCCGCACACCTCTACCACCGCGGTCTTTCCCGTGAAGGCCTCCGCCGCCACCCGATGAAGCACGGCCAGATCGCGGTCACGTCCGATGAGACGTCCGAAAGCGGGCGCATCGACCCGGTTGAAAGCGCCTTCCCCCGCTTCGACGACGGGCAAAGAGTCGACGGCGGCGACTCGCAGGGTCTCGAGACATGCGATCACCCCATGGGCATCCGGTCGCTGCGACGGATCGCGGCTGAGCAGCTGCATGCAGAGGTCAGAGAGTTCCTGTGGAGTGGACGGTCGGATCTCACACGGATAGGGTGGATCCTCGTAGCACTTGCGCTTCATGATCACGTCCACCGCGCCATCAAACGGCAGACGGTCTGTCATCGCCTCGTAGAGCACGGCACCAAACGCATACCAGTCGGTCGCCTGCGATAGCGTTCCGCCAGCCGCCTGCTCCGGAGCCATGTAGTGGGGTGTGCCTGCCCAGTTCGCGACGCGCGGCACAGGGCCCGATACATCCCTGATCTCACGCACGAGCCCGAAATCGAGCACCACGGCCCGACCGTCCTCGACCAGGACGTTGCTGGGCTTGAGGTCGAGGTGAAGCTTGCCTGCCGCGTGCAGCGCCTGCACCGCGCGTGCTACCTGCAGGAACGTACGGCCGAGTCGCCCCCACCTGACCTCCCCTTCCACCTCCGGGTCTACGCGGCGGACACCCGTCGCGTCCGGGTCGCACTTCTCCTGCGATTGGCTCTCCGCATGGGCAGGGCCATGTCCGAGGATGTACGTGAGCAGGTCCGGACCATCGACATGCTCCATGGTGAAGAACCAACGGCCGTCCACGCATTCGAGGTCGTAGAGCCGAATCAGATTGCCATGGTACAAACCGGCCAGGGAGCGGAACTCGCGCTTGAAGCGAGCTATGCCTTGGGCGTCGACCCGGCGCAGCTCCTTGATCGCCAGCCGCTCCCCGGTGTCGCGCTCGCGCACCAAGTAGACGCTGCCCATCCCACCTTCGCCCAGGGCCCGTTCGACCACGTAGCGTCCCCCGAAGGAGGCTATGGCGGCATCGGTCCCAACCATCGCGCAGCCCCGCAATTCTATCATAGGCTCCGGCGCTACGCATCGCCGGGAACGATTGCCTCCCATGCAGCAGACGCTCCTACACCTGGACGGAGCGATAGCTGCTGCGCCTGGCCCAACCCCATGAGCAGACTGCCCACCAGAGCCCCACGGGCAGGTTCCGGATTGGAATGCGTTCAGGGTAACGTCGAGGCGGCATGTCCCTGCCAGCACCCGCTATCTACCTGCCCTGGAACAACGGATACCAACTACGTGTATCCCGTCGCGGAAATGGACCGCGAGCGGCGCACGGAGCTCCTGAAGAGCCTGAAACATATGCCCGAGCCGATCGCACGCTACAAGGGCCTGTTCGACGACCGGGATCGGATTCTGTCACTGGTGTCATCCGGACAGTAACCAGCGAGCCCGCATCCATCACCAAGGCACGCGCGCCCGCACAACTGCTCGACTCCGCAGGGCTTTCGCTTCTGAAAAAAGTGCAGCGAGTACTCCCTGCTTCACCGCAGGTTCCGCGAAGCCGGTCACTTGCACGATCATCACCTGCCTTGGTCATGGGATGCGGGCTAGGCGGCCGGCGCGGTGACGCGCATCAGGTGGTCGAACGCGCCCAGCGCCGCCTTGGCTCCATCTCCCGTGGCGATGATGATCTGCTTGAAAGGCGAGGTGGTCATGTCGCCCGCGGCGAACACGCCAGGCACAGAGGTCTGACCCCTGGGGTCTACCACGACTTCCCCGAAGCGCGAGAGCTCAACCGTACCGTCGAGCCAATCCGTATTCGGCAGCAGACCGATCTGGACGAACACGCCCTCGACGTCGATCCGGTGGATCGTGCTCGTTTGTCGGCTCTCGTAGCGCAGCCCGGTGACCCTGTCACCGTCCCCAACAACCTCGGTCGTGCGCGCCTCCGTGACGACGTCCACATTGGGCATGCTGAAGAGCTTCCGCGTCAGGACCTCATCCGCCTTCAACCTGTCGAGGAACTCCAGGAGCGTCACGTGTTCAGCGATGCCGGCCAGGTCGATGGCTGCCTCGACCCCCGAGTTACCCCCGCCAACGACAGCCACTCGACGTCCCTTGAACAATGGCCCGTCGCAGTGGGGACAGTAGGTCACCCCGCGGGTGCGGTACTCGGCCTCACCCGAAACGTTCATGTCGCGCCATCGGGCACCGGTTGCAAGGATCACGGTCCGGGCGCGCAGGGTCGCGCCGCTCTCAAGCTGAACCTCGTGGATCTCCCCCGGTACAAGCCCTGTGGCACGCTGGTGCTTCATGACGTCGACAGCGTACTCGCTGACGTGTGCTTCCAGCGCGGCGGCGAAACGTGGGCCGTCGGTTTCCGGAACCGAGATGAAGTTCTCGATCGCGAGCGTATCGAGCACTTGGCCGCCAAACCGGTCGGCCACCACGCCCGTGGAAATGCCCTTGCGGGCGGCATAGATCGCCGCAGCCGCACCGGCGGGCCCACCGCCCACCACCAGCACATCGAATACGTCTTTGTCGTCGAGCCGCTGCGCGCTTCGCCTTTTAGCCCCGCGGTCGAGACGCGCCAGCACTTCTTCCAGCTCCATGCGACCCTGCCCGAAGGGCTCACCATTCAGGTACACCGCGGGCACGGCCATGACCTTGCGCTCTTGCACCTCATGCTGGAAGGCCGACCCGTCGATCGCCACGTGGCGCACGTTGGGATTGAGAGCCGCCATGAGATTCAGGGCCTGCACCGCCGCGGGGCAGTTCTGGCACGACTGGGAGTAGTAGGTCTCAAAAGCGAAGTCGCCTTGGAGGCCACGCACCTGTTCCAGAGCATCCGGCTGCTCGCGCGGCGGGTGCCCGCCAACGTGTAGGAGGGCCAATACCAGCGAGGTAAACTCGTGCCCAAGGGGCAAGCCCGCAAACCGCACCCGGGAGCTTTCCCCGGGCCGATGGACCGAAAACGACGGCGTCCGCGCCCCCTGGCCTTGTGCTTCCTGCCACGTCACCAGCTCAGATGTCTGCACGACGTCGTCCAATAGGGCCCGCATCTGGGTCGAGTGGTCCGATTCATCCAGATGTGCCGTCAACTGAACGGGATGGCGCAACCTCTCCAGGTACGTTCCGAGTTGTGTCTTGAGGCGATCGTCCAACATGCCTTGTTCTCCGATGGGAAGGGGATTGTCTCGAGTGCGATCCTGAGCAGGCTGCCCGCTGGCGAACGCGAGCAACCTGCCGAGGAGTCGCGGTGTCAGATCTTGCCGACCAGGTCGAGCGAGGGCGTGAGGGTCTGTTGGCCTTGCTGCCACTTGGCGGGGCAAACCTCACCGGGGTGCGAGGCCACATACTGGGCTGCCCTGACCTTCCGAAGAAGCTCGCTGGCATTGCGACCGATACCGTTGTCGTGAATCTCGCAGACCTTGATGACACCTTCTGGGTTGACGACAAATGTCCCGCGTAGCGCCAAGCCCTCTTCCTCGATCAGGACTTCGAAGTTGCGCGCCAGAGTGGCGGTGGGGTCCCCCACCAGTGGATACTTCACCTTGCTGATGGCGTCAGAGGTGTCGTGCCAGGCCTTGTGAGCGAAGTGCGTGTCGGTGGAAACTCCGTAGACCTCCACGCCGAGCTTCTTGAACTCTTCGTAGTGGTCTGCCAGGTCTTCGAGCTCCGTAGGGCAGACGAACGTGAAGTCCGCGGGGTAGAAGACGAATACGGACCACGCGCCACGGACGGTCTCGTCGGATAGGTCGACGAACTTGCCGTCGTGGAAGGCGGTCGCCTTGAACGGTTTGATCTGCGTATTGATGAGCGACATGGTTTTCCTCCGCTTGGGTGAACGCGGCGCGTAGGGGATCTCGTCTCGCGCCTCAGCAAAAACATGGCCACGACATCAACATGCGTCCAATCGAACAGATTTTGCTTTCATTCACTAAAAGTGATCTTTATGCTAGCGTCGTGCCGTGGATCTGAATCAGGTTACGCCCACACAGATGCGCTACGCGGTGGCGGTCGAAGAGTTCCAGAGCTTCCGGGTTGCAGCGGAGCGCTGCCACGTCTCCCAATCCGGGCTGAGCATGCAAATCCAGAAGCTGGAAGACCTGCTGGACACGGTGCTCTTCGATCGGAGTCGCAAGCCCGTGCTGATCACGCCCGAAGGGGAAGTGGCGATCACCCAGATGCGCGTGGTCTTGCGCGAGATCGAACGGCTGGGTCAGGTGGCTTCCGAAAACCTCGAGCCCAGCGGACGCTACCGCTTGGGCGTCATACCCACGCTCGCGCCCACTGTGCTGCCGCTGTTTCTACGCGACTTCGTGCAGAAGTATCCGCGGGTCGAACTAGATATCGAAGAACTGAAGACCCAAGACATCGTGGAAAAGCTGCGTGCCGACACCCTCGACGCGGGGATCGCGGCCACGCCCCTTTCCGTCGCAACGCTGCACGAGACCTCACTCGGGCATGAGGCCCTGTTTGCCTACTTGCCCAGTGGCAACCCGCTGCTCAACAAGCGCACGATCGCCCAAAATGACCTGAACGGCCACCCGCTGTGGGTGATGCAGGAAGGGCATTGTTTTCGCAGCCAGGTGCTGTCCTATTGTCACTCTCCGGATGCAGCGAGGCCGGACGGCGTGCGTTTCGAAAGCGGCAGTTTCGAGACGCTGATGCGCCTGGTCGACGGGGGCCTGGGCGCCACGGTCCTGCCGGCACTGGTGGTCCAGAGCATCCCCGCGCACAAACGACGGGCCCACGTGCGAGCCCTCGTGTCCCCGACGCCAGTTCGTGAAATCGGGCTCGTCACCGCCCGACAGGCCTTCCGCCGCCGTGTCACAGACGCGCTGGCAGATGTCATCAAGGAGCGACTGACAAGGGCGCTTGGCAAGGGGCCACGCCGCCCGCTTGTGCTCGACCCGCTCGCCCCAAGCGATCAGTAGGTCAGCTCGAGCGAGTAGGGTGGCTTGTCGAGCAGGTTCACGACGTACGTGGGAACTTCCTTGAACGCCCACAGGTCTTGCCCTTGGCTCGAAGTCGTTGCCCGGCAGGTCTCGGTTGTCTCGTCCCAGCGGTAGTACTTGTCAACCTGGGTATCGGCCGGCCCATCTGTATAGTAGAAGCGCTTCGCGACTTCCGTGATTAGCCAGCCTCCGCCGATCGCATAGGCCTGACCCGTACAGTCCGGTTTCGTGAAGTAGGCCCAGGTAGAGTCGCGCCAGCTGTCAGCCGGAGTATACGAGCCGCAGGCGCTGTCGATCTTCCCGGTCGCAAGTCGGTAGGCAAGCCCGATGTGACGTTGGCCCATATGCGTGATCGTGACGCACTCATGCGCGACCGCGGAAAACCGCAACGGGCGCAAGGTGGGATAGACCTCCGCTTCGAGGGGCGTGTCGTCTCCGTCGCGCAGCACCCAATGGGGCCGTGGCAGGCGCTCCGCAGGGAGCGCCTGCGCCTGGGCGTCGCGGCCCCCCATTTTGATCCCAGGACCCGCATCGGGCCCCATCATGCGCCCTGCCTCTTGAAGTGCCCTGCCAGCTTCAATGGCAGCGTCCGCGAGCATCCGTGGACCTGTTGGATAGGGCACGGGGGCAGAGATCGGTCGTTGAATCATCATCTCGGTTCCCGCATCTGCTAGCAGCACACCGGCGTCGTGGGCGGCTTCACCCATTAGCTCCGCACCGGGCTCGATGCAGGCCGCCACGATGCCTGCCACCAGGCCGGCCCCGAGAATTCGTCGATCCATCGCTTGTCCTCCCTCGCGCTTAAAGGCTAGCCGCCTCGGGCCGACGCCCCAACCAGTGCGATATGTAGCCATGTCAGGGACCTCCCCCCTGCCGTGGTCCGCGTCTGACGGCACAACGCCGGTTGCGCCTCGTCGAAGGTCTGTGAGTCCAGACGCTTGCGAGCTAGCCCGGATGATTCATGAACTCTGCGTCGGTTCGCGCAGGGATTCGGCTTCACACGGCTTTTCGGCGACCGACCCACATACTGCC
>JAPPOR010001022.1:0-10922 GCA_028817905.1 Myxococcales bacterium | reverse complement strand
GTCGAAGAACAAGCGAGGCGATGCAGAGTTCATGAATCATCCGGGCTAGTGCGACATGCACGACCGGCCGAGTGTCTGGCCCACCTCGCGGCATCTCGTGGTAGTCGCACAGGCGCCGGTGAAGTATCCGGAAGGCCATGCACGTGCGTCCCGAACCCGACACTGGCTTCGTCGCCCTTCTCGCTCGCCATAGGCCTTGCCCCAACTGCGGCTCTGCGCGCGTGACCGGCCATCGAACGTGGGCAACCGGCGACGATGCCTGGGTGGCCGTGTGCAGCGACTGCACCTACAGGTCTCCGCCCCATCCAGTGCCCACGGGTCCCCACCGGTGAGCGGGGCAGACAGCGGAGCCGTCAGCAGGCACGACATAAACCTGCAAATTCAATAACTTGAGGCCCATTCAGGGGGTCCGGGTGCGTTCGCCTTGCAGCCCACTAGTAGAACGCTATTCTAGAATGCCATTCGTTGAGTTGGCGTGACTGCGCGTTCGCCCACAGGAAGGTTGTTGAATGACAGACGCAACAAGCATGCGGCTAGCCCCGATTCCAGAATTACTCGACGAACTCCGCGCCGGCCGACCCGTCGTCATGGTCGACGACCGGGCCCGCGAAAACGAAGGCGACCTGATTCTGCCCGCTTCCACGATCACGACCGAGTGGGTGGCCTTCACGATTCGCTACACGGGCGGGGTCATTTGCCTGGCGATGCCCAACACGCTCGCGGATCACCTGGAGCTGCCCCCGATGGTCCAGCACAACAACGCGCCGCGTCGCACGGCCTACACCGTCTCGATCGAAGCTCGCGAGGGTGTCGAAACCGGCATTTCCGCACACGACCGAGCGGTCACCATCAAGACCGTCATACAACCGGGCGTCACGGCCAATGACCTGGTCCGCCCTGGCCATGTCTTCCCCCTGCGTGCCCGCGATGGGGGCGTGCTGCGTCGAGCGGGTCACACCGAGGCAGCGGTGGACCTTGCGCGGCTCGCCGGCTTTGCGCCCGTTGCAGCGATCAGCGAGCTCATGCACGACGACGGCACCATGATGCGACTGCCCGCCATTCTCCGGTCTGCATCGGAGCACGGGCTGCGCGTGGGAGCGATCGAGGACCTGATCGCCTACCGGCTGGAGCGAGACATGTTCGTGCAGCCCGTGGCGCGCGCACGCCTACCGACAGCCTTCGGCCAGTTCGACGTACATGGTTTTCACGATGACCTACGCAACAATGAGCACATCGCGCTGACGATGGGCGATCCGGGTGATGGACAACCCGTGCTCGTACGCATGCATAGCGAATGCCTGACCGGAGACTCGCTCGCCTCGCTGCGCTGCGACTGCGGCCCGCAGCGCGACGCTGCGCTCCGCATGATCGCGGAAGAAGGGCGGGGGGTCCTGGTCCTGTTGCGTCAGGAGGGGCGCGGCATTGGCCTGCTCAACAAGATCCGTGCTTACGCGCTTCAGGACGAGGGCGCCGACACGGTCGAAGCCAACGAGCACCTCGGCTTCGCGGCCGACCTTAGGGACTACGGGATCGGCGCCCAAATCCTCAGGCACTTGGGCGTTCGCGAGCTGCGCTTGCTCACCAACAACCCTCGAAAGATCGCAGCGCTCGCGGGGTACGGTATGCGCGTCGTGGAGCGCGTACCGTTGCACGTCGGAAGCAACCCGCACAACCAGCGCTACCTGGCGACCAAGGTCGAAAAGCTGGGTCATCTCCTGCCATGAGCCACCCGAACCACACATGACCCCTTCGGATGCCCCGGACCATTTCAGCCGGCGGGCCACCGCCAGCCAACGCCGACGACAGCAAATCCTCGACGCCGCCCTGGAGTGCTTTGCAGGGCGCGGATTCGCCGCCACGACGATGGCCGATATCCGCAAGCTAGCAGGGGCCAGCACGGGCAGCATCTATCACCACTTCAAGAGCAAGGAGCAGCTGGCGGCGCAGCTGTACCTCGAAGGGGTGCGGGGCACACAGGCCCAGGGGCTCCAAGCGTTGATGCGTAGCGAAACGACCGAGCAGGGCATCCGGGCGCTTGTCGGAGCCTATCTCGACTACGTGCGCGCGGAGCCCAAACTCTCGGCGTTTCTGTTTGCGATGCGGCACGCGGATTTCATGGAGCCGGTCGAGGGGGAACTGTCGCGCATGAACCGCACGGCGCTGGAAACGGCTGCAGAGTGGTTTCGCGCGCGCATCACCGGCGGCGAACTGCCCGAAATAGCGCCCGACGTGTTTCGAGCCATCCTCTATGGTCCTGCCGCACACTTCGCACGGCGCTTGGTTGCCGGTCAGGCGGAAACCGACTTTGAGCAGGCCAAGCGGGACCTGGCCGACGCTGCATGGTATTCGCTGCACCACCTGCTGGAGCGGCGAAGGCCCGGTGGAAGGCTCGACCACGACAGCTGATGCACGCCCCGCG
The DNA here is from genome assembly GCA_028817905.1 of Myxococcales bacterium. Taxonomy (GTDB): domain Bacteria; phylum Myxococcota_A; class Polyangia; order Polyangiales; family JAFGIB01; genus JAPPOR01. The sequence goes on along the minus strand of JAPPOR010001022.1, from coordinate 8,503 downwards.
CCCGACCTGTAGCCCGCGACTAGCCCGCGACTAGCCGCGACTAGCCCGCGACCAAGGGGGCGCCCCGCCCCGGTGCCCTTCCTCCGCGCGCCGTGAGGTGCTAGTGAGGGGCAAGAGGAGGGTAGATGCCACATATCAATGGCCCCCAGGACGGTCCGGTCGCAGTCACGGGCGCCTCGGGCTACATCGGATCGCACGTGGTCCGGTGCCTAGTCCGAGATGGATACACGGTACACGCCTGTGTCCGTGACGCCAGCCGCAAGGACAAGACGGCCCACTTGCTGGCCATGGGCGAGCAAGGACCCGGAACGGTCCGTATCTTCTCGGCGGACCTGCTCAAAGCGCAACAGGGCGCCTACGACGAGGCTTTCCAGAATTGCGTGGCGGTGTTCCACGTCGCCGCAGACCTCGGTAGCGACCCGAACTATGGCAGGCCCACGCCGCAACGCACGTTCGACAGCTGCATGACGGCGACCCAGGGCGTCCTGGAGTCGGCCCGCCAGGCAAGAACGGTCAGGCGCGTTGTATACACCTCGTCCACATCCGCGGTCATGGGCCTGCGGCCGGGCGGCAAAACCGCCGAAGGGTACGAGTACAAGGACGATGACTGGGCCGGCGAAGGACCTTACGAGACCATCGAAGAACGCTGGACGGTGGTCAGCCCACGCTCGGGGAAGGTCCACAAGCTGTGGACCCTGGAGCGCCAGGCCTACGCCATGGGAAAGGTGGAGGCCGAGCAGTACGCCTACCGCTGGGGTGCCGAGCACGGTATCGACGTAGTGTCGTGCTGCCCCTGTCACGTCCTTGGACCACTGCTCATCAAGGCCCACGACGCGACCTGGCAGCACCGCATTGGACTGATGCTCCAAGGCCGTAGCGGGCACCGCGGTAGACCGAACATGCTGTGGAACATCGTCGACGTACGCGATGTGGCAAAGGCCCAGGTGCTGATGGCGACCAGCGACGTGGCGAAGAACGGTTCACGGTACATGCTGGCCGCTCCTGACAGCCATGGGGAGCTCACCGTCCAAGAGCTGCTCGATACACTGGCTGAGATCTATCCCAACGTCGACATTGCAGGCGACTACGCGCCGCCTCCCACGGAGGACCAACCCCATGGCAAGTCAGCGAAGGCCATCCGAGAGCTAGGCCTTCGGCCCCACACCACGCGCCAAACGCTGCGCGATACCTGCGAGTCGTTGTTCGCCGTTGCCTCGGTCAAGCCCGCTCTCAAGAGAGCGCAGTCCCCACAGACCGAGGCAGCCAAAGACTAGCGGGCGGCCCGCTACCGTTCGCCCAACAGACCACGAGCCCACACGAGGGCTCGATGCTCTTCCGGAAAGAACGCCTTGGGAATATCCACCTTTGCGTTCCACTGCACAGCCGTGATCGCGTGCCTCTGCCGATCGTCAGCCACGATGTAGCCACGCCCTAGCAGCGCCGTTTTTTCGTACGGGCTGGCCCGCGCATAGTACTCGGACGCGAGTTTTCGACCACGCGCAGACGAGGCCAGCCGCCTAAGATCTGCGATCAGCACATGCCTTTGTGCGCCTGCCTGAAGCCACACGATGATGGCATCATACATGCGCGCAAGATCATCGAAGTAGTTCGGGTCCTGTCCATTCGGGTAGCGCAAGATGTAGACGGGCGCGAACTGGTTCTCAATCCACGGGTGATCGGGGTGTAGCGCCATGCAGGGTGACCCCCAATAGTCTAGCAGGACTTGCAACCCGGCTTGCGCAGAAACCCTTTGCGGTGGCAAGCCCGGGCCTCCTGAATGCCCCTGAGTGTGTGCAAGCATCCCAGGGGCACTCCCGTGTAACCACGTGAGCTTGTCCGATCGGGAACCCACGAAGGCGGCCCCCCCCACCAGGGACCCGACACGCGCCCGGAAACTCGGCCCGACTGGAAGGCAACGTCAACCTGAGCGCTCAGGCGGTTCGCCGCCCTGTTGCCCACCGCGATGCTATTCGCACGCCGTCTTCTTGGCGCCTCCCTTGGCACCCGAGCCACTCGGATGCGTGCCCGTGACCTCCATCGTAGCGATGTCGAAGGCGTTGTAGCTATCCAGAACCACGAACTCGAAGGGCTGCGAGCCCACCAGGTCCTCCAGCACGGATCCGGCACTGGTCGTGAGGGTCACGGTCGCATCGCTAAAGATGATCCGCGGAAACACCGTGCGCATCCGGACCGGGCCACGCTTGCCCTCGGTCCACCAGCTTGCGACGAAGCGGGTCTCCTCCTCCTCACCTGGCGGCACCGCGCTGCCCGACAGCGCGACACGTGGCACCTGGGGCGTATCGACCAAACTGTCGAAGTCTCCGCCTAGAGCATCAAACTCATAGCTCAGCCCCGAAGCGAGCACGGCCGAGACACCAGCGGCAGTCAGGGCGCCCTTGAGCTGCTCTGAGTCAGTGACATAGAAGAGCGTGTAATTGTTGATATCAGCGCTATCATCCGGACCGGTGACACTGATCCCGACCTGAGCGACCTTACCAGCCTTTGGCCGCTTGCCGTCAACGCTCACCGCCTCACAGGCGGAAACGCGCACCACAAGGAGAGCGCCGCCTGCCGCCTCAACTACCGTGTATGCGGACGGCACGTGCGAGCGTGCTTGTTCCATCGAAACGAGTCCGATTCCGACGTACTCGGTACAGCCCTCGAACACGACGTCGATACCACACGCGGGCGGACTGGCCATCGCGGCCGGCGCCGCCCCCAACATTGCGACCAAGGTGATCGCTGAAGACATTTGCTGCATCTGCTTTCTCCGTCTTGTTTGTACTCGTACTCGCGGGCGCGGGTATCAACCCGATGCGCGCGTAGGCTCTTCTTCGTCCAGAAGACGCTCCACCACCTCGACCACCGCAGCGATTCGGAACGGCTTCTCCAGCACCGGACAGCGCGTGCGATCGATGAACTCCCTCGCCCACTCGGTAAACGCACCGCCTGTCATAAACGCGAAGCGTCGACCCAAGCTCGGGTCATGCTCGCACGCGGCTCGGTGTAGGTCCGGGCCGGACACCCCTGGCATCATCAAGTCGCACAGCACAACGTCGAAACCGGGATCCTTTACGAGCAAGGCAAGCGCCGCTTGGGCATCAGACGCGGTAACGACCTCGTGCTGGGGAAGCATTTGAACGAGGCTCTCGGCGACGGCTTGCTCATCGTCGACAACCAGGACCCGTGCGCGCCTGCGCTTGGCCGGGGCCCGCCCTGACTGTGACGGCACATGGCAGTCCGTCCCGCGCCACCCGGATGAATCCGCCAAGACGCGGGCCGACGGCAAACGGACAGCCACCCGGGTCCCCACACCGGGCGTGCTCTCAATCCCGATATGGCCGCCCAGTTCGTCGATAATCCGTTTCGAGATCGCCAGCCCTAGCCCCGACCCCTCCCCACGCCGCTTGGCAGTAGCGAAGGCTTCGAACACGTGGGGCAGAACGTGCGAGGGGATCCCCTCGCCGGTATCCGAAACGACGATCTCGACTTCGCTGTCTCCGATGCGGCGGGAGCACACCCGCACGACGGCGTCGCCGCCACCGGTTGCAGGAATCGCTTGGGCGGCATTGACGAGTAGGTTGACCAATACCTGAACCAGCTGACCCTCGCGCGCCATGACACACAAGCCCGGCACGAGGTCGCGTTCGAGACGGGCGCGATGGCGAATCTCGTTTTGCGCGATCTTGATGGCAGAAGTGGCCGTGAGCGCCACGTCTACCGGCTCGGGAGGGCCCGGACTGTCGGCGCCGGTGTAGGCACGCAACTCCTTGACGATGTCACGGATGCGCTCAGCTCCCCCCATCGCTTCAGCGAGCGCCTTGTCCCGCCTCTCGGGCACAGCGGCACCATGGCGATGCAAGAACTCCAGGTTCAGCAGCACGTAGGCCAGGGGATTGTTGATCTCATGGGCGATGCCCGCGGCCAACGCGCCCAGGGCCGACATTTTTTCCGCGCGTGACAACTGTGCCTGGGTGAGGAGATGATCAGTAACATCCCGCGCCAGCAAGATCATCGCCGGCCTGCCTTCGAACGAGACCTCCCCGGCCGTCGTGATCTCCACAAAACGCAGGGCGCCATCCTGGCAAACCATCCGAACGCGCGTAGCCCCTGCCTCGTGTTCTCGCAGGAACTGCTGCTGGTCGTCGGCGTGGATGAAGTCGGAGTAGGGACGACCGATCACCTCTTCCTCGACGCGGCCGAGCATCCGAAGCAGCGCCGCGTTGACAAAGTAGATGGCACCCTCCCGAAGCACCGCAACGCCATCTGGAATCGACAACAGCACCGAGCGAAACTCGTGATGGGCGACGGCGAGAGCGCGGTCGCGGTCCCTCCGCGGAGTGAGATCCCGACGGACCGCGAGGTTGCCCAGAAAACCCTGTTCCGTCGCTACGAAGGGACTGACCATTGGCTCGCAGAAAATACGTCGGCCGTCCTGCGCGCGGCACGCAAGCGCGCCCGACCAGGCCTGCCCGCCCGCGATTGTAGCCAGTGTGAACTGGTAGAACGCGTTGTCATGCATCGGCTCGGCGGGGTCACGAAACAGGCTTCCTACCGTGCTGCCCCGAGACTGCGAAAGCGCATAGCCGAAAGTCCGCTCCCACGACGCGTTGGCGTACAGTAGGCGCGCCTCCCGGTCGGTCAGCTCGATCGGATCAGCCGCCTGCTCAACCGCCCGAAAGACGATCTCAGCCAGGCGCGTACGACGGTCGTGCGACAAGCCTCCCTCCAGGCAGCGAGCAAGCTCCCCGAGCAACGCGGGGTCAGGAGGCGTTTCCGGCGCATGAAGGGTGACCAGGAGCGCATCCGCAGGGCCGGCGGCCCAGCGAGGAGCCAACTCGAGCGGAACCACGGTGACGCACGCATCCCGGGACGGCTCCCCGGGCGTCACTGGGCCGGAGCCCGTGACGGGCGGCGCCACCAGGCCGAGGCCTGCGGCCGGGCGCGTACGCGGCCCTTCGAGCAGCGCATGAAATGACGCCAGCGCAAGGGGTTCGCGGCACAGTGCAGCGGGTGCCGACGCCCACCAGCGCGGCGCGAGGTCACCGTCGGGCGCCGCGAGCTCCGCCACGGCCACGCCGTGAACCGAAAGGGCCGCGCGCGCCTCCTCGAGCAGCGTCTGGAGCCGCTCGGTCAGCCCGGTCGGGATCAGCCGGTCGCTCTGAAATGGGCCGTCCATGCCTGTTGCTGACACCTCGAGGCGCTTTCCCTGCCTTCCACCTACTCCCGATTCCGCTGAGCGGGAGCTTACAAGCAGAGCGTCGGATCCCAAAACCAACTGTGTTCGACAGATGGCAGATGCCCATTACCAATCAGGCTGTCGGAACCGGTGAGATCCAAAGACGACCCACTGGATTCCAGGCTCAGTGTTGCTCAGGCGTGTTTCCTGGTTGTGACGGGCGCGTGCCCCGGACGTCGGCCCACGGCGTAGCCGTCGTTTCAGGGGCGACACGCACCTGAGCGAGCGGCAGTGCGACCAATGTCCCGGTCTACGCTGTTACCTACCCATGTGCCCGGTTCGGACCGGACCCCAGATCGGGCACGGGCACCGGCACGGGCATCGGCCGCAAAGCGGCCTGGCACGGAGCAGGGGCTGACGTTGTCAGCACCCTGGCAGCGACGAACCGGGTGGAGACACGCAAGCGTCCAAGCTACATGGGGCCGACGTGGGGTGCATGCCCCGCCAGGAAGTCCTCCACGAAGCTCGCGATCGGCACGCCCCCGGCGGGAGCTTCGAAGAACCGCTGTCGGAACGTGTGCTGGTGCAGGGCGAGCGTGAGGCCAGCCATATAGTAGGTCGCCAGGCGGCCAGACTCGCGATAGTCGGCGCGCAACTTGTTCAGGCCTCCGCTGTACCGCTCCGGTGGGAAGAACACCATCGGATCGAGCTGCAGCAGCGTGATCGACACCGGGTCGGCAGTGTCGTAGTTGGCGCAGTCGACGAGCCCAACCGAGTAGAACAGGCGAATGATCTCGTCTTCCATGCTCGAGATCATCGCAACCCGGCCATGGGGATGCTTGCGGAGCATGAAATCGGCCAGCTTGGCTAGACCGCCACCATCGGCCTGCTGACATTCGGTGCAATCGGGGGGCAGCGACCCCGCAAAGCCCCAGGCCTCCCGCCAGCGCTTCTGCATGCAGACGGGCATGTACTGATCATCGAAGGGCGGACCCGAGTCGTCTACGACCAGGACATGGGCCCGGTCGCCGAATGCGTCCTGCACCATGCTGTAGTTGAGGGCCGCACCGAAACCGCCTGCGCTAGCGCCCGTGAGCACCACCTGGTCGACCATGTCCGCAAACGTTGGCACGATGCGAGCGACGAACTTCTTCATGTTCTCGTGGCCGACGAACTGCTGCGGTGCCGCAAGGCCGGGTACCATGCCGTTGCTACGGGTACCGAAATGCACGTCGCCGGTGCAATAGGGAACGTAGATCTGGTGCCAGTCGCGGAAGGGGTTCGCGTCGTTGCCGGCGTCGAAGATCCCCCCGGGGACCCCACCGGTGTAGACGCCAGGCTGCTGCCGGCCTGGCACCGCGCCCAGGGCGGACCCGAGTGCCGTTTCCCCATCCCCAGAGAGAACCTCGTTCGTGTTGGACGGGTTGAAGCCGCAGAAGGGGCCATTGCTGCAGGCACCACCACCCTCGAGATAGAACAGGAGCTTGTTGGCCGAACCACGCCGAACGAAGAATCCCGTGGGCGAGCCATCGCGGCAGATGGCGCCGTCAATCTGGTACCAGGTCCAGCCTGTCGGTGGGGGCGGCTGCAGATCGCTGCCCACCATGTCGAGTGGCTGACCGAGGGGCGGGGCGAGGTTCATGAACCCGTCGAGGGTGTAGGGCGGAGGCGGGACCGATCCGACCGCATTCTCGGACGGTGGCGTCTGGGATGGCCCGGAGGGGCCGGAGGGCTGGGGTCCTCCGGCGGAACCGGCCTGCGGCATTTCGGCACCACTGGGCTCGCCCGAGGCCTGGCCCGGCGGCCCCGCCGGCCCGGACGCTGCTGGGCGATCGGGGGCCGGCCCCAATGGGGCGCCTGCTCCAGCGATCGGCCCCCCCGAAGGGGGCTGCCCGACAGCGTCGGATTGAGGAGAACTCGCGGGCGGCGGCGCGGGGGCGCTGTCCTCAACCACGGGATCAGAGACCCCCTGTCCCTCACTTCCGGCGGGGTTTGCGCCGTCCGGACCATCCTCTGCTGCGCAGTGCACGCACAAGAGGGCCAAGAATGGCACTAGAAGGCGCGGCAGGGCGCGCTCACGTTCGGTCCGACCCGTCAAAATACGAAAGGGCATAGCGGAGTCCTACAACGGCCGAGCGGTGTCCTCACGCGCGCCGCGCCCCCTGGCGACGCAAGACAACCCCCTGGCGACGCAGGTCAACGCCACGGGCTGGCCCAGCTTGCCGACCATGGCGCGGACATGCAAAATCACGCGCCGTGCGTGACACTGCGAAGATCGCCGACAAACACAGCTACTCGATGCGCCTGGTGCGCCCATTCCTGTCCCTGCTGGGGGAGAATTCGGCCTTCCCCGCGGAGATCCTCGCTCCGCTGTGGAGCATGGATCCGGATGCTCGGCTCCCCATTGGAACGCTTCATGAGCTCATGCGAGGCGCCATTGAAATGACCGGCGACGAGGACCTCGGTCTCAAGGCGACGCACAAGATCGAACGGGGTGACTTTGGGGCGTTGGAGTACGCCGCGAGCAGCGCCGCCACGGCCGGTCAGGCGTTCGAAATCATCGCTAGGTACCTGTCGCTCGTCAACGACGCCCTGCGCGTTCACATCACCACGGAGCACGACCGCGCATTCGTCGCCCTGCACAGTGCGGTGCCGCTGCCCCGAGCCGCCGCCGACTACCAGTCAGCCGCTTTCGCCCGCGTCAGCCAGTATGTCCAAGATGTTCTGCCGAGCGAGGTACACGCAGAAGCGTGGTTCACGCATCAAAAGCCCGCCGATCCCCGGGGCTATGCAGATACCTTCGATGGCTTTGGGGTACGTTTCGACATGCCCTTCAACGGCTTCGCCTTCGACGCGTCAGCGCTCGGCCTACCGTTGCCGATGGCTGACCCGAAGCTCAACCAACTGATACGCAAGCACGCGGACGCACTGCTGCAGGGAACGCCAACGGGCAGCAGCTTCGTCCAGCAGGTGCAGCAGTTGCTATGCGACGAGCTTCCGGGAGGCAACCCCAACGCCCTGCGGATCGCGTCTCTGCTAGGCATCAGTGCGCGCACCCTTGCTCGCAGGCTCACCGAAGAGGGCACGAACTTCAAGCATTTGCTCGACGAGCTCAGGCGGACCCTGGCGCTCTCCTATGTGGGCACGAGCGACCACGGCTTTTCCGAGATCGCATTGCTGCTCGGCTACACGGACGCCGCCGCCTTCAATCGCGCGTTCAGGCGCTGGACTGAAAAGACGCCTGGCGACTATCGCCGAGATGCCCGCCGCTAGTCCCCTTGACCAGAGTGGTCATGGACATTTGCGTCAAGTTTGGTCAGGTTG
>JAPPOR010000042.1 GCA_028817905.1 Myxococcales bacterium | reverse complement strand
TTGGCGGCCGTCTTCTTGGCGGCCGTCTTCTTGGCGGCCGTCTTCTTGGCGGCCGTCTTCTTGGCGGCCGGCGCGTTCGTGTTCTGCGAATCGGGTGTCGATTGTGTCTTGTGCCTCTCGGTCTGCGTGCCAGCCGGCAGTGGCTGTGCGCGCGTCCCGGCGATTCCCCACTCGATCGCCAGAAGTGACACGAGCGCGACTAGAAAGCCCTCCCTAGATCTCATTGAACAGGGAATACCACTGGGACCACATGACCCCAACCCCTCGCCGGGACAGGCCCTCAGAATTGCCGCACGGCCCAAGCGCCGGATTTTAGCTAGCTAGCTAGCCGGGTCGACCGGAACGCGTCGGCAAACCGGATTCGGGAGCATGGGTAGGGCGCATTAGGGTAGTGTGGCAGGATGTCTTCTCGAGCTGGTGCTCGGCTCCGACGAACCCTTGCCACACCGAGACGCTTCCGTTCCAGCATCGTGAACCGCCCTGACCGCACATGCGCCCCATGAGGAGGGGTCTCCACCCACATCGCTCCGGCAGGCTCCTGCTGCCGCTTTGGCTTCTGCTCTCATGTGCTGAGCCAGCCGCCCGCAGGGACCTGGGCGCCGCCCGCGTTTCTCCGGCCCATCCCGCGGCGCGTGCATCTGAGATCGTATCGCGGGCGCTTCGTGTGGCGCCCGGTGCGCCTCTGCTCGTCCGCTTGCGGGGTCTTTCCCCGCTGCGTGCGACGGCCTATCTGTGGGATGTGCAGGCCCGGCGCCAGCTCGCGCGCGGGCACCGCATCACGTTCGTCAACCGCGCCTCGGATGCCCGCAGCTTGCGGCTTTTGGTCGTTGGTCAAGGGCGCGGTGAGTTGCTCGTCGATGGACAAAGCGAGCCGATCGAGCTTGCGACCACACGAATCCCGGTGCCGGGTGGCCGCGGCTATCGGTACCACGCGGTGCCGTCCCCGGGCGGGGCGCGTGCCGACATCGAGCTGCTCGGCTTCGACCCCACGCGGCGCTTGATCGCGTACGCTGGCGGAAAGACCGCGGGACTCGGTCCCTGGCCGACCTTGGTGTCCGATCAGGTTCGTCGGGTCGTCGTGGCGGCGTCGGAGCGCTTGCAGGTACGGATGTATGCAAACGATCCCAAGGACACCGATGGGGACGGGCTCGGCGCTGCGCTCGAGCACGCCCTTGGAACCTGCGACTCGCTCGCGCAGGCTGGCTGCGGGAGCGGTCCCCTGGGCGACTTCTATCGGGCTGTGCCGAACGGCACACGTGACACCGATCGGGACGGGTTGCCGGATGCAGACGAGCTCCTGGGCGCTCCCGACTTGCCCGGTCGGCCTGGCCTTTCCCTGCCGGCATGGGGAGCCGATCCGCGGCACAAGGACGTCTTCGTCGAGGTCGACTACGTTGGCAAGCTGGGCCACGTGGGACTATCGGAGCGCGACCTGGAGCGCGTTGCCGCGCTCTACGCGGTCGGTTCGGCCGAGGCATTGCGCAACCCTGACGGTCGCGACGGGGTAGCCCTGCATTTCGACGTGGGCTTCGATCCGGTGCGCGCCGAAAACCGCGGACTACTCGGCGCCTGGGGTGGCAGCCAGCGCTCGTCCACCGGCAAGTACAAGCGGGCGCGTCGAACGCATCTCACCCCAGGTCGAGTTGGCTACTTTCGCTACGCGCTCGCCGCCCGGCGGGGCACGGGACAGGCTCAAGGCGATGCGCTCACGTTCAACCACTACCACCATCGCGTGCCCATCCTCGCGCACGAGCTTGCGCACACGATGGGCTTGCGCCACTACGGGCACCGGCGCTGGGGCCGAGCCAACTGCAAGCCGCACTACCTGAGCATCATGAACTACCTCTACCAGAACCAGCCGGAAGTGGGCTTCGCACGGCAGCGGGCTGCGTGGATGGACCCCGCTGCGGTCGTGGAACGGGGTAGTTTGGGTGGCCTTTCTGCCGAGCGCTTGAGGGGGCCCCCCTTGGAACTGGATGTGGTTGGCGAGGACGTGGACTGGAATCGCGATGGTCGCATGTCCGATCGGCCGGTGCGGGCGCCGCTCACCTGGGCCACCCACAAGAGCTGCGCAGAGCCGGCCGGCACGCGGACCGAACTGTACCGGGGATCGTGGTCGGGATCGCGACCCGCGCTCCTGCGCATCGGGAGCGCCCTGTATGCCTTGTGGATAGACGGCCGTGGACAGGTGCACATGGCTGATGCGCTGGTGACCGGTCCCGACGACCGCGGATCGTGCCCTTTGGGCGACAGCGCGAGCAGTCGCTGTGTACGCTTTACGCGGCCACGCGCCGTGCGGGGGCTAACCGGGGTTCGTCATCTAGCCGCGCTGCCGGTCGGGGATGGCGCGTGGTTGGCGCTCGTGCGACAGGATTTACGGTTGGAACTCGCTGAACTCACCTTCGCCCCGACCGGCGTGCCGGACCGACCGGGCCCGAGCGCGCGGGTTTTCGAGGTGGTTTCCGATGCGGTCGTCGACAACGTGCCCAGCCTGCTGATGCAGACCGTCGAGCCCGCCCGTTTTGGCCGCGAGCGGGCGGTGCTGTTGTTGTTTCGTGGCCACGACGGTCGGCTGTGGGAGGCCCGCACGCCCCCCGAACGCGGCCCTCTGTTGCTGCAAGCCGCGCGCGATACCCAGGGCGCTGACATCGAGTTGGGTCTCGGACCCGCCGCGCTGCAGCTCGGCACGGGTGAAACCTGCGGAGTATTCCCCGATCGCGAACGCCACCTGCGCTTCTACTGCTACCAGCCTACGGATGACGCCTGGCGAGACTTGTCCCAGCAGGCCTTCTCCGCCCCGCTCGGTCCTCGCACCGAGGGCCCAGTGTCCCTGGCCTACCATCGCTATCGAGCGAGTGGGGGCGACCCCATCGATTCGGTGGCACCGCGAGGCGCACTGTACTTGGCATTTGCGGCCGAGGACAGCACGAGTGAGCCCCGGGCTGCCTGGTGGTTCGTTTCAGAATGGCTCAGTCAGGAGTTTGGCGCAGCGGATCGCATTCGCTTTCGTTGGCGCGGTCGCGTCATCGATCAGTGGACCAATCTACCGCCGGGGTCCGGTGTCGCACTCTATGAGGATGCGGGGTTGTCCGCGCTCAAGGCACTGGTGCCAGTGCGTTCGGTGCAGGCCAGGGACACGCGTCTGGTATTCCTCCCGTTGGCCGACGGCGCCTACCACGCCGAGCTTTCCGGCGGCGACGACTTTGCTGTGATGGAGCGCGGCATCTGCACCGGCATCCGCGGCGAGCACGCCTGTGGCGGCCCCGAAAGCGCGGCCTCGCCCTAGCCCGGACTATTCATGAACTCTGCGTCGAATCCCTGCGCGATCCGACGCAGAGTTCATGAGTAATCCGGGCTAGCTGTCGTACGTGGATTGGGCGAGCTCCGGGTAGGTTCGACCGTGATCGGCGACCATGCTGGTGGGCAATCCCGCATCGTACCAGCCCACACAGCTGACGCGTCCAAACGGGTCACGTGCCCCCGCGTATCCTCCCTGCATTTCCAGGACATTCTCGAAGCCGGCTGCCAACAGACGGCGTGCTGCCAGCAGCGACCTGTGCCCCGTGCGGCATCCGATGATGAGCGGCGTTGCCGACGGGAACGCCTGCCGCATGGTCTTGACGAAGTCGGGGTTGTCGATCATTCCGTCGGGCCCCTGGTGTTGCCAGGGTACGTTGTACGCCCCGACGGGGTGCCCCAACTCGAATTCCGCCTCCGACCGCACATCCACATAGCGGTGGCCGCGCTCGCGCATGAGCTCGGCCGCCTCCGGTGCGGTGATCCGGCGGACCGCTGCGGCGGTTTCCCCAGTCATGCGGCCGGCTCCGCGGGCACCTTCGGTGGATCCGATTGGCCCTTCGCTTTGCGCACGAAGAGGTCCTCAAGCGTTTCCTTGTGGGGTGTGACCGAATGCACCTGCGCACCGTCGCGCAGGGCAACGCTCAGCAGGTTCGACACCGCCTCTTGCCCCTCGACGACTACGAGCAAGCGTTGGTCGTGCACTCGCGTCTCCGCCGCGGTTCGTTGGAGCTGGGCCTTCAAGTTGTCGCTCACATTGCCGAGCTCGACCTCCGTGCGTCGAACGTCCGAGCGCAGCAGATCTTGCAGGTCGCCGTAGGCCACCAGCTTCCCCCGCTGCACGATGGCGACCCGGTCGGAGATCGCCTCGACGTCGGTCAGGACGTGGCTCGTGATGATGATGGTCTTGCCCGCTTGGCGTTGCGACTGAAGGATATCCCGTATGTCCTTGCGCCCGATCGGGTCGAGTCCGCTGAATGGCTCGTCCAAGACCAAGAGCTCCGGGTCGTGCAACAATGCCTGGCACATGCCGATACGCTGCATCATGCCTTTGCTAAACTTTCCAATGGGACGATCCAGCGCGTGGTCGAGTCCGAGCTGTTCGATCAGTTCGTGGGAACGCCTGACCCGCTGCTTGCGCGGCATACCGCACAGCCGCCCGCAAAGGTCGAGGAATTCGAGCGGTCTCAGGTAGCTATAGATGTAGGGGTTCTCGGGCATGTAGCCGAGCCGGGCCCGGGCCCTTCGGTCCCCCGCCGGCATGCCGAAGAGCTTGATGTGGCCGCGGTTCGGGAAGATGAGTTGCAGGACCATCTTCATCGTGGTCGTCTTGCCCGCGCCATTCGGGCCCACAAACCCAAAGACCTCACCTTGCCGAACGTCGAATGACAGACCCCGGACCGCATCTACGCGCTTCCGAAAGAAGCCAATATGGAAGGTCTTGTGGAGGTCGACGACCTCCAGTACCCGGTCGCCAGTCATCGCCCGCGCTAGGATAGCCGGTTTGGGGTGGGCCCGCCAAGTTCCGGCCGTGCATCTTGGGACGCCAGGGACCTTGGAAGGCAGTCACAAACCCCCCTGATTTCGCGAGCCGCTGGACGGTCGTGGTAGGCTCAGGTGGGCGGCGGAGCCGCACGGTGACCCAGGGGTCGCCATCGACTGGGCTTTCTTTGCATGAGCGGATTGGGAATCGTGATGTCGGGTGGAGGCGCCCGAGGCGCCTACGAGGTGGGTGTCCTTAGCTATTTGTTCGGTGACTTCACACGGCACTACAAACGCGCGCCTGGCTTTGATGTGGTCAGCGGCACAAGCGTCGGCGCGATCAATGGCACCGCGCTGGCGTCGACGGTCCATGACCCAGAGGCAGGCATTCGGTTGCTCGCAGACGTGTGGCTCAACCAATCGCTCAGCGACGTGCTCCACTTCAACGTTCGCCAAGCCACTCGCCTGTATCGCGTTTGGAGCGGCGGGACCCATCCGGCAGGCGTATTTGATCCGCGACCCCTGAGCCGCGTCATCAGCCAGCAGATCCCGTGGCGCCAGCTGGTGCGAAACGTCAAAGCCGGTCGCGTCAAGGCATTGACCGTCAGCGCTACCAACGTTCGCACAGGTCGCTCCTGGCTCTATGTCGACCGGGCCCCGGGTGTAGCACTGCCCCGTGGCAGTCTACGTTTGGTAATACACCCTACACATATTCTACCGCAGCACGTCCTGGCCTCAGCTGCCATGCCTGTGGTGTTTCCTCCTGTACGTATCGGAAACGATTACTTCTTCGATGGGGGCGTCCGTCTGAACACGCCCACGGCACCCGCAATTCAATTGGGCGTGGATCGGATCTTCGTGATCGGTGTCACGACCCCACCCGGGCAGGCTCCGGCCCAGGCCCCGCGCAGTTACCCCGGCGCTTCGTTCCTGCTGGGCAAGGCGGTCGACGCGCTGATGCTCGACCACATCGAGCACGACATGGAGCAGCTCGAGCTGATCAACGAAGTCCTGAGAGACGCATGCGAGGCCGGAGGCCCCGGGTTTCTCGAGCGCATGGCCCAGGTGGCGGCCGTACGTGGGCGCATGCCCCGCAAGATCATCGAGACGCTTGCCCTGCATCCAAGTGTGGACATCGGTACCTTGGCTGCCGACCATCTTCAGCGCTCGCGTCCCCGTCTGACCCGGCTCATCGGCCGCGGCATTTTGAAGCTGCTCGAGACCGGAGAAGGTCTCGACTCTGATCTCGCTAGCTACGTACTTTTCGATGGTGACTTCACACGCATGCTGATCGATCTGGGACGGCAGGACGCTGCTAACCACCGAGATGAGCTGGCTGCTTTCATCTTCGACCACGCGGCTTGAGCAGCGATCTCGCGATCCTGTAGGCCTTTCCCACACGAACTCACGGCAGGTCTGTACAAAGTGTGGACAAAGTTCGTAACCGCCTAGAAAACAAAACGGTTTGAGCGAATCTCGAACGGTGGATACCTGCTTTCGCTCCGCACTCGTACAGGGACCGACTGGGGAGTACATGTCACACGTGTCTTCCGTCCCGGTCCCCGGTTTGGATGCCGCCGTGCGGGCTTCGGTTTCCGTTGCCAAGTCGAAGATGCCCTCCCTATCATTGGCACTGACCGATGAGCCAACGCGATCCACAGCCGGGCTTCTCGTCGCTGGACAGGGCGTGGGCGCTACGACTCAGCGGTGATCGCGAGGGGGCCCTGCGACTCGCCGCGTCGGTGCTCGCCAAGGAGCCGGCGGAACTGGGTGCCGCGGCCCTGCTGTGCCGATGCTTGCTGGACGCCGATCGGGCCGAGCGTGCCGGGGAGACGTGCCAGGTCCTGGTTCGGCGCCATATCGCGCGCGGCGACCTTCCGGGTGCATGCTACGCCGCCAACTTGGCGCTCGAGGCGGGCGGCTACGCTCCGAGCGCCCTGTTCGACATCGCGAACGCCTTCGGGAAGGGGTCTACGCGGGTGTCGGCGGGTGCCACGCGCCCTCCGCCACTGCCGGTCGAGACCGACGTGGCCCCCCACTTTGCACAGCAGCGTGGCCCGCGGCTATTGGCTGCCGCGGAGATGGCGCTTGCCCATTTCGCGGGTACCCGACCAGCGGTTGCAGACGATGCGCAGGTGCCCAAGCTGCCCCTGTTTGCGGAACTGGCCCCCCCGGTGCTTCAGCGGTTCTTGGGATCGCTGGCAGTGCGCGAGTTGCCCGCGGGCGCTCACCTGGCACGTGAGGGCGAGGCTGGCCAGGAGGCGTTCGTGTTGGTTCGCGGTTTGCTCAACGTCGTTCGCACGGACGAGAGTGCCGTGCTTGCGGCGCTCGGGCCGGGGGCGATCTTCGGTGAGATGGCGCTCGTGAGCGACGCCCCGCGCACCGCTTCGGTCGTGGCGGTCGAGCCAGTGGTGGTGCTGTCGATCTCGCGTGCCCACCTGGAGGCGCTCTCGCACAAGGATCCGGCCATTGGTCGCGAGCTTGGGACGTTTTGTCATCGGCGAATGGTCTCCAACCTCATTCTGCATAGCCCGATCCTGTCAGCGATCGCACCCGAGCAGCGGCAGCGGATGGTGAGGCGGTTTGAGACCCGGGCGTTCAAGCCCGGTGAGCGTCTGGTCAAGGCCGGCCAGCCATCCCAGGGATTGTGGCTGCTGGCGAGTGGGGGCGTGGAGGTGCGGGGGCGCGATCGCGATGGAGACACGGTGATGCTCGCGAGCCTCGGGCCCGGGCAGGTCGTCGGGGAGATCTCCCTGGTCCTGCGGCGTCCAGCCAATGCCGACGTGGTCGCTGTGCACCCCACCGTCGCCCTATGCCTGTCAGAAGCCAACTTCCACGAAGCGATCAGGGAACATCCCGATCTGCTGCGCCAGCTGTATGAACTCGCCCTACACCGTGAACAGGAGACCCGTAGTGCAGTTGCACAGCGAGCGGTCGACGTGTCAGATCTAGTGCTTCTGTAGGGGAGGTTTTTGGGTACACTGAATGGCGCTCCGCCCGGATGCAACCGCTGCATGTATGGACGGAAGTAGGCTTCGCTATGCTTAGTGTTCAAGGTCGCCATGGACCCGCCTGGGGTTCGCTTCACTCTCCCGTGAGGGCGGCGCGCGAACTCGCCTACGCAGGCGTCCATTTCGAGCTCCTTCCTCAGCGGGGTTTCAGGCCACAGGTGCCCGGTGACTACGCGCCCTATGTGATGCCCGTCGGCCCGGCGAGTGCCCCGCCGCCGGTCGCCGCGCGGGCCACCTGCTCCCTGCACATCGACCCGACTCTTTCGATCGATCCCCAGCAACTCAATCAGATCGAGTATCGCGGAGATGGCGACATGATGCGCTTGCGTCACCCGTTCTTTCGGGCGGACGTGCGCAAGATCACGCGCGCTCGCTATGTGGCCACCGCACGCGTCGGCGATGACCCGCTGGCCATGGCCGCGTTCCTTCGTTTCGTGGCCGCCGCTATCGTGGAGCATGAGGGAGGCCTATCCCTCCATGCGGCCGCCCTCGCGTTGGATGGGGCCGCGATCGCGCTGATGGGTCCGAGCGGCGCTGGCAAGTCCACCGCCTGCGAGTTGGCGACCCACGCACGCGGCGCGCGCTGCCTGGCATATGACCAGCTCGTCATCTATCCGCTTGGCGAGCGGTGCTACGGTTGGGCCCTGCCCTGGGGCTCAGCGACCGAACTGCCCCGCGCCGAGACACCAGTGTTGCCGCTATCGGCCTGTCTGCGCGTGACCCGGGGGACGCCCCATACCGAGATTCGGCAGGCGGATGCCGCGCAGGCGACCTTCCTGTTGCGGTCTGCGGCCAGCGTGCGCGACGCCGCGATGGAGGCCGAGTTCCGGAGGCTGGCCAATGTTCAGCAAATCGTCGAGCGGGTTCCGGTGGGGTATCTTTCGACGGTGCTCGATGAACGCACCGATGTGGCGATCGCCGCATGGCTACGCGCAGGGGCAAGGGGGGTTGCATGACCGTCGCGGAACTGGCGCGCGTGTACCGCAATGACCGGGTGGCCGCACGCGCGGTGGAGGGGTCGGCGCTGGTGGTCGTACTGGACAAGCGTGAACTGCATCGCCTCAACGGCGTGGGAGCGCGTGTTTGGGAGCTATGCGATGGGCGCAACGTGGCGGAGATCTGTGACCAGGTGCAAGAGGAGTTCGACGTGGAGCGCGCACAAGCGATGGCCGACCTGACTGCGTTCATCGAGACGATGGAAGCGGTCGGTGCGTTGCGGGTAGAAGGGCCATGACCGCACCGGGTTCAAGCAAGAAGAGCGCGCTGACCCTGGTTCAGGACTTCATGCGCCAAAGTGGCCGTTCCTACCAGGCGATGGTGGAGATCAGCGACCGCTGCAATGAAGTGTGCGTACATTGCTACCAGGAGCAGGGAAACAAGGGCGAGATGACCACGGACGAGATCCGCGGACTGCTCGACCAGTTCGCGCAAGAGGGGGTCCTATTTCTCACGCTGTCCGGAGGTGAGCCGACCCTTCGCAAGGATTTCGTCGACATTCTGGAGCACGCCCACGGGCATCGCTTTGTGACCAAGGTGTTTACCAACGGGATCACGATGACCGCCGAGCTGGCCGAGCAGTTCCACCGGTTTGCGGTCTTTCTGGTCGAGATCAGCGTGTATTCGCACAGGGCTGAGACGCATGACTTTGTGACCGGTGTTCCCGGGTCGTTTGTCCGCACGGTGGCGGGGATCCGACACTTGCGGCAAGCGGGTGTGTCGGTGTTGATCAAGACGCCTGTCATGTCCATCAACGAAGACGATCTGGACCACTACGTCCAGCTCGCCCGCGATCTCGATGCGGACTTTCGTTTCGATGCTGAAGCGCTGAGAGCCCGGGAGGGTGGTGATCGGTCGCCTTCGGTGCTCTCGCGTAGCGATCCCGCCGACAGGAGTGTGCGCGAGCGATACGGTGAGCACAGCAAGTTCGGCTTTGTGGGCCCAGGTCGCCATGACCCCACACGCGCCCCGTGTGGCGCCGGGGTCAATGTGCATGTGGAGCCCAACGGCGAGCTGCGGGCATGTTCCCTGTTGGAGATCGATCTGGGCAACACGCGCGAGCACGGGCTTTCGGCCGTGCGCGAGGGCAATGAAACGCTCGACCGTATCCGTACCTTGTCGTGGGGGGACCTACATGGGTGTAGGGTTTGCGAGCTCTCCAAGTACTGCCAGCGCTGCTACGCGAGTGCGCTGAATGAAGTGGGTGATGCCCTTGGCCCGTACCCGAGTGCGTGTGCTTCTGCGATCCGCAACTACGAAGCCAGAAACGCTGTGAACTTGGGGTTTGTAGCTGGGGAGCCGCTGGGGTTGACGGGTCCCTTCCAGTTTCAATCGGACGGAACCTGCGAACGCGTGCCGGACGTGCGCACAGAGGCAGACAACCGGCTGGCGCAGCGCTTTCCCTGGTTGCGCCGGGCCCAGGTCGGCGAGCCACCTCCTAGGGTCGGTGCACGACCGGGAGAACTGGTTCAGCTGCGTCGCCCGGGCCAAAAGAAGGCTATAAAGCAACGTATCCCATCGGGCGTTGAACACGATCGGGTGGCGGAGCCCTCACGGCTAGAGTGGGCGACCACTGGAGGAACCGAATGACTTGGCATATTGGCTCGACCCGCGCCGTACTATTGGCGTGCGCGCTCTCGCTGTTCACCGTTGCTGTCGCCTCCGGGTGCGGGGACGACGAGGAGGGCGGGTCTGACGCCCCGCTTCGCATCGTCGAGCCGGCTGCTGACGCAGAGATCAGTCGGGACGACGACACACGCGAAGAAGTATTGGGGGTTCAGTTCAACGTAGTGGCCGAGGCCGACCTCGATCTGGACACCGAGGTCCAGCTTGTGATCGCTGGAGAGGTGATCGGGACCGAGAAGGTGGATGATGAGGGCCTCGTGACCTTCGCGGACGTCACGCTGCCGCCGGGGGTCAAGAAGATCTATGCACGGACCCCGGATGAGGAGACTACCTCCGATCAGGATCAGCAGTACACGCTACGTGCGCTCGTGATTCGGGAACCGGCGCCTGGCGAGCAAACCGACGATGACCCGACCGAGGATGGCTTCCAGCTCGCCGTGACCGTTGAGGCCTTTGAGGTCGACGACGACATTACGCTGGTGGTTGGAGACACACCAGTCGCGACCAAGGAGCAGGAAAACAACGAGGCTTCCTTCCTGATCGATCTCGAGCCGGGGGATCACATCCTCGAGGCGGTGGCTGGCGACATTCGGTCCGAGCCTGTGGACGTCACGGCGGGAGAGCCGGGCGGACAGCAGACCGACGAGTGCATGTTCATCGATTTGGTGACGCCCAACGTGGGAGACGCCAAAGAGCTAATGCTCGGTGGTGAAGACTCATGTCCGGAGGACGGGGACTTCAAGACCGATTTCGTCTTTGCGACCGACGCGGGCGACGGGCTGAGTGCGACCTTGATGGTCAATGGCAACATGGCCGCGACTGTCGACGTGGAGGGCACCGTGGCCCGCTTCGAGGGGGTAACCCTCGGCCGGCGTGACACGGCCAACCGGATTTCGGTGCGTGTCGCCGACGACGAGGGCACCGCCTGTTCGCAAGACTTCGACCTGGATATCCTGGTCGACTGCGATGGCCCCAGTTGCGAAATCAACCCGCCAGTCACGCACCAGGTCCAAAGCGGTAGCGATGTCACCGTGTTCCTCAACAGCAACTCGGGGGATGGGACCGAGTTCGACATCGGCGTGGCCACCAGTGAGGGGGCCGTTGGCCAAAAGGTGGAGCTCATCATCGACGGCAACACCCTGAGCGCACCCACGGCCACGGTGGCGGAAGATGACGGCGAGGGTAGCGCCACATTCTCGGATGTGGAGCTGGCCGAAGGTGAACATACGGTCCGGGCCCGCTGTGTGGACGAAAGTGGCAACACGACCCTGTCCCAGAACCACGTGTGGACGGTCGATGTCACGCCGTGCACGGTGGAGGTCGACTCGCCAGCTGCCGACTTCATTTTTGGGCCCGGCGACGATGACGACTCCACCACCGACGGGGCCCAGGTGCTCGTGGAGGTCACCGTGGGTGGTGATGATTGCAGTCAGGGTCGGGCCGCGGTGTGCGATCCAGACGACGGGATCACGAGCGCCTTCGGTGCCTACAGTGGCGCACCCTTCTCGGTCACGCTCGATGATACGGATCGCACCCAGGAGCTATGTGTCGAGATTGCAGACCGGGCCGGCAACCTGGCGTCGACCGAGGTCGCGGTGGGGTTCATCGCCGCCGCTCCCACCGTGTCCTTTACCAGCCCAGCGGACGGCACGTACTACAATGCCCAGGGCAACGATGGCGACAGCCAAGAGTACGAGGCCGACGAGGACGATACGACCACGGTCTGCGAGGCGACGTTCGAAGTGGCATGCAGCGAGGTCGGAGCCGACGTCGTATTGGTGCGCGATCCGGGCGGGCTCGCCGATGAGCTTGCGACCGTAGAGTGCCAGGATGAGGGCGTCGCGGTGTTCGACCAAGTCGCGTTCCTCGACGGCGTGGCCGCCGTTCAAACCACGTTGGTGGCGACCCAATCGCTCACCACCTCCAACGCGGACCTGGTGGGGGTGACCGATACCCTCACGTTGCATGGAGATTGCCAACCCCCGACGGTGACCGATACTCAGCTCAACCACACCACCGAGGTGGAGACGCTGTACTGTCCGGAGATCGCGCTACCCCGGGATGCCGGTGCCTACACCCTGCGCGTGACGACGCCAGACGCAAGTGTTGGTAGGCTCACGTACACCCCGATCGGGGCCTCGACCCCCAATGCGCCGATCGAGGTGGCCGCGACCACCGCCTGGGTGGACTTCGGAGAGGCCAACCAGCTCGCGTTTGGGTCCGGCGACGGCTCGGCCACCCTTGAGCTCGAGATTCGAGACGCGTTTGAGAACGTCACCACTCCGGATCTCTGCCGTGTGTCCGTGCTGCTTGATCCCCCGGAGCTGGCGGAGCTGGCCGTCGCCGACCCGCCTGGCACGAAGGACATCACCGTGGCCGTCGCCAACTCGGCTGAGTGCACCAACGCGGGGGACCGTCAGTTCCAGGTGCCCGTGCTGTTCTCGCCCGACAAGACCGACGCCACGCGCGAGCTTGTGTACACGGTGAACGGGGGACCCGCACAGCCAGTGGCGCTCGCCGCTGTGGCCTCACCGATCTGCGTTCCCGTCTCTGAGGGGGACAACATGATCACCGGCATCCTCAGCACGATCAGCGACCAGGGGGTCAACCTTGGGAGCGTCAACCAGACCTTGAACAACGTTAGCATCAGCACGTTGCGCCTGGATGCCCCTGCCAACAACGCGACCTATACAGGCGCGGATGGCGGCTGTTCCGGCGTGGAGGCCGCTTTGGAGGCCACGGCCGACGAAATCTATCCCGACGGAGAACCGGCGACCATCACCGTGGAGCAAGACATGAACGTCGTACGCACCATCAACGGCATGGTCGTCGGCGGCAAGGTCGAGGCATGCGTACCGCTCGAAGATGGCTCCCAGACCCTGCGTGTCACTATCCCCCACACGGGTGCGACCGCGTCGGTGGATGTACAGGCCTCGCTCATGGATCCCAGTTCCGTGGTGATCGACGACGTCACCGTGACCTTGCCCCCGAAGGACAACCCGGTGGCCACGGACAACTACCGCAGCACGCCGCCTACCCTCACGTGGACGCTCCCAATGGGAACATTCTTCTGGGATTCGTACGAGATCCGATGCAGCGACAACGAGCTGACGGAGCCGGATGACGAGACAGTTTGGTGGGACGGAGCAGGGGCTGTCTCTTCCCAGGTGTTCTCGGTGACCCCACCGACCCCCATGGGGCTGTACGACGTGTTGATCGGCCACCGCCGACATTGTGTGTTGCGTGTGTGCGAGGCCGCGCGGGGCTGCAGTGGACTGCCCCAGACCAGCTTCGAGATCTACAAGCCCTTCCGCTACCAGCTGATCGCGCCGCCGAACGAGGTGGGCCTTGGGATGTCTGGAGTTGGGCCGGATCCATCGGAGTCGCCCGCCCACTTGGGAACCAACGCCACACCCGTTGGCGACGTCAATGGTGACGGTTTGGAGGACATCCTGGTTGCTGGAAGTCATCTTGATGCCTTCACCGCTTCCAGCGGCACCTCGGATGCGTTCCTGTACTTCGGGCGTGATCTGGCTCCCTCCCACAGTGATACCCCCTCGGTGGATCAACCGGATATCATCTTCCGGGAGGCCCATCCGTACAACAACTACGGTCTCAATCTCGGCAACACGTTGGCGGGCCTAGGCGACATCAATGGCGATGGCCGACCCGACTTCGCGATCGGTTCCGCCGGGCACTGCGATGACTGCGGGGCCGGTGGTTCGAAGCCCTCCGCGCGAGCATATGGTGCGGTCTTCGTGTTCTTCGGCCGCGCTTCGGACGACCCCTGGGACTCCGGCGGGGGCAGCAACATCTTCGACCTGTCCACACCCTGTGGGGCGGACGTGTGCCTGTATGGCGATCCCGCGGTCGTATTCCATATCTTCGGGGCGGGCTTGGCCGGCGTGGGGCGCTTCGACTCGGATGCCCTCAACGACGTGGCGATCGGCGCCCCTCAGGCTGGCGCCGGGGAGGGCGAACTCTACGTGATCAGCGGCGGGTCGTTCGTCGATCTCACGGTCGATAACGTCGCCGACATCGGCGGCTGTTCGGCCTCTCCGTGCACGCGACCAGGCGCAGTCTGGGGCATTTCTCGCAGCCTGCCTGCGGACTCGGCGGACTTCACCGGCTACCTGTTGACGGGCAGCGTGATAGACGATGGCGATGGTGGCACGGGAAGCAACGATTATTCCCGCATGGGCGCCCTGCTCACGGCCGTGGGCGACATGGACGCAAGCCAAGACGGCCGTATGGATCTTGTGACGGCGGATACCTCGTCCAGCACACCCAAGATCAGCCTCCTTGCGGGTCGGGAGTGGAGCGGCCTAGCGGGCCTGCAGCCCCTCACCGTCGACGATCTGAGCCTAATCGGGACGGATCGGCCCAACTACGTGCTCGCCGCGGTGGGCAACGTCTATGACCCGCCAGGTGGCAATGTGGGTGTGCCGGATCTTGCGTTCAAAGATCAGGCGAGCGATACGGCCATCATCTATCCGGGAGATGTGACGCTTCCGGAGGGTTTTGACGACACCAAGAAGATCACCATCCAGACCTTCCAGACGGAAGGCGCCGAATCGATATGCGGGGGGGAGTTCCCGGCGCTGGGACTGGTCGACTTCACAGACGCCACGCCGGACCGGTTCCTGGACATCGACGAGGACGGGTTGGCCGACCTGTGCCTCGGCTCGGCCCGAGACGACCTGGCGCAGCCTCCCGGCACGGCCTATCTGATGTACGGATCCTCGATCGCTGGCACCGCAGCTGGAGACAATGTGGCCCTGCCCCTGGCCGTTCGGATCACGCCTCCGTCTGCCGCAGCAGATACCGAGCTCCGAACGACTCAGTACGTCGGCGACATCACAGGTGACGGCGCGCCCGATCTCGTAGTCGGCGACCGCCCGGACCGCTTTGATGACGACGTGGTGCGCGATGGTGCACTATGGATCCTGTATTGACGACAACGTGGTAAGGGTGGACCGATGGAAGACACGAGCGAGAGGGAAGACAAGAAGAAGCGGGCGGTCTACGAGCCTCCTCGCATCATCGAAAGCGCGGAGTTCGAGCAACTGGTACTGGCCTGCGCCCAGGCCGATATCTTCTGCGAGGACCCGGGTCCCATCACGTCTGGGTGAGTCTCCGGACTCGACCGTTGCCCGTGATGCGGATGCATCGTAGGCCCGCGCGAACCAGCTATGCAGGGGAGTAGCCGTGAGGTGGGGGGCCCCACCAGGCTGGTCGCGGGGTTGGGGGTAGGCTTCCAGGCCCTGGTCTGCCTGTTGCTCGTGGGGGGCGGGGCCCCTTCCGTGTGGCTGGGAATGCTGGGTGCCGCTCTACTATCGGTTTGGCTGAGCGGTCGTCTGTTGGCCGGAGCGCAGGCGCCGCTCGAACAACTGGGCAAGCGCCTGTCCGCCGTGGCGGAGATGCCGACAGGCGCCTCCCCTGTGCCCGAGTCCGGTCCGCGTGGACCGCTCGAGCAGGCCGTGGCCGAGCTCCACCGGAAGGTGACGCGGAGTCTGGAACTGACCCGGAGAAACCGGGAGGAAGCCCAGGACGCGGGTGTGTACAAGACGGCATTTCTCAAGGCGGTCAGCCACGAGCTGCGGACGCCGCTCAACGCCATTCTCGGGTTTTGTGACGTGTTGCTTTCCGGGCTCGAGGGCGAGCTGAGCGCCGGGCGTCGGGAGAACCTCGAGGTCATTCGAGACGCCGGCCAGCGGCTGCTCGAGATTTTCAACGATTCGATCGAACTCTCCACCATGGCATCTGGTCAGCTATCCCTGCGCCGCGAGCATGTCGATGTGCGCATGCTGCTCGAAGAGGTTGTGGAGGCATTGGAGCACAAGCGTGGCCACAAGCCGGTTCACATCCATGTGGCAATGCCCGACGTGCCCCTGGCCCTGAGCGTCCAGCGTGACCGCCTGTCGGCAGCTCTCAAGACGCTGGGTGAGTATGCCCTCGCGCGCACGGAGGCTGGCGCCGTGACCTTCTCAGCCGAAGAGCGAGCATCGGCAGACCTGCCAGGGTCCAGGTCGCCAGCCACGATCACAATTGAGATTCAGGATGGTGGGCCCCCGGCCGACCTCGAATCGCTGGGCGCTCTGTTCCGCCCGGAGCTCGCGCAGGACGTCAATAGCCGGCGGCTTGCCCTGCGCCTAGCCATCAGTCGTCAGTTGATCGAGCTACACGATGGCCGCCTGAAGCTCGTCGGGGACGTCGAAGGGAGGGCGTTCGAGATCCAACTGCCCGCCGCGGCCGTTTCCACGGTTCGCCCGGAGGCCACCCATGCCTGAGCTCGTCGTGGGACTGTGGCGGGCGACCGCCATTCCGCTCGCTCTGTTCTCGCTTGTTTCTTCCGGGTTGGTGACCTGGTCAGCGGGTCTTTTTCCCGGTCTTGTGGCGCTCGCTACCGGCGTCGCGTCGGTGGTGCTTGTGGCCCTGGTTGCCGCTCGGCACGCCCGCAAGATCAGTAGCGACCTCGCCGACCTAACCCGTCAGCTGCAGACGTCTGACCTGGTGGACGTTCGCTCGCTGCGGCCGCGCACGGTAGCCGGTCGCGGCATCGCGACGGCCCTGGGGACGCTGATCTCGAGGGTGCGTGATGCGGCCCTGAGTGAGGACGCCGTGCGCAACGAGATCGAGACGGCCCAGGCCCTGCGCGTGAACTTCGTCGCATCCATGGGGCACGATCTGCGCGCGCCGCTCAACAACATGCTCGGCTTTGCGGACTTGCTGATCATGGACGAGAGCGATCCGCACGCCTCTAGCCAGCGGGCCAGTGTGGAGATGATCCGTCAGCGCACGCTCGACTTGCTCACCCTGATCGACGAGATTCTCGACTGGGCGCGACTCGAGGCGGGCCGCCTCAAGTTGGATCCCAAGCAGGTCGAAGTCGGCGAGTTGGTCGCTGGCGCGCTCGAACTCGCCGAGCACCGCTCGGCCGGGCGTCCGCTCGACATTCGCCTTGCCTCGATTGACGCTGGGCTCATGGTGCAGGTGGATCGCGCGCGCGTCGAGCAGGCGATCGTGGCGGTCATGGGGGATGCCATCCGCAACGGGCAGGGGGACCCTGTGTATGTCTCTGCGGAGGTTGGTTCGAACCGTGTGGTAGTCGTGGTGCGCGACCCCAACCTGCTCGTGCGCGAGGAGGATCAGGCCCGTTTCTTTGAGGCCTTCCGGCCCTCCTACGCACCGTCTGGCAAGCGCATCGCCGGCCTCGGTCTCGGGGTCGCCTGTGCCCGCGCCCTGTTGCAGGCCCACGGTGGCGACGTGTCCTTCGTCAGTCGCGCGGGAGCGGGAACCGTTTTCAAGCTGGCCCTCCCACGTGCTAGCTAGCTAGCTAGATCACGTTGGTTGTCGAGTGTGATCGCGCAAATCCGTCAACGCGGTCAGGAGCCGCGCTAGCATGAACGTGGCGCCGACGATAATGACATACTTGGCCCAGCCGTAGGTAACGCTCGCGATGAAGCCGGTCACTGAAGCTGCATAGGCTCTCAACTGCAGGAGCGCCAGCATCGGAAAGACGGCGGCTGCCGCTCCAGGGGCGAGAACGCGAAGCGTTAGGCTTGCGAGCACGCGCAGCCAAACGCCCGCCAAGAACCCGACCACGACCACCCACGTCCAGCGTCCACGACGAAACGCATCGGCCAGCAGGGTGATCGGTACACTCGTCGTGTCGTTCAACCGGAAGCCATAGTCGCGGACCAGCACTTCGCGGCCTATCTCGATGTGTTTCTTTTCGGGGACCAGGTACTTCGGGAGGAATAGATGCTGGAGACGATCGAAATCCTCGAAGCCCGCTTCTCGGCGAAAGGCGATGGATTGATCGATCACCACCTGGGCCGGGAACTGATACACGCGCGAGACCAGGCCTTCGTAGGCTTTCCGTCGCTTGTCTTCGGACGCTACTCCCTGGGCTTCCCGTCCGATGCTGGCCAGGCGATTTTCCACCGGCTCGAATGCGAAGTACCGGTTCGTACGGGCGGCACCGACCGCGACCATCATCAGGATCCCGGCGACGGCGCCGACGCTCGTGAGGGTTCCCAACGTGCGAGGTGGCAGGGCGCTTCGATTGGCACCGATCCAGAAGAGGATCATGATCCACAGGGACCCTTCCCGACCTCCTCCCAGGGCGTTGCCCACGGCGGCTAGGGCGACGAGGACCAGGGAGACCGTGTTGCGCGGGGCAAGCAGTGCTGGCTGCAGGCGCGCCCCAAGGACGACGAAGAAGGCGTAGCCAATGTACCCCACGCCTCCAGTCACGTATGCGAGGCCGAACGAGCCTTCCCGGTATTGCCAGCGGGCGTCGAGGAAGCCCGTTTGAACCATCCCGATGACCAGCAAGCCGAAGACGAATCCGGTCACTGCAAGGGCTTGCCAGGACCGAAGCTCGGGCATCTCGGCCTGTGGGTCGTTCCTCGCCGCAGGGCCGAGCAGGCGGTTTGCGAGCAGCGCCCCGACCACCGTGGACCAGCACATGGCGGCAGCGAGCCATGCCGCGACGTCGTGGTAGTTCCCCCGCGGCATATCGGTCAGGTGATAGTAGATCGCGTGAAAGACGCCAAAGACCGTCAACTGCCCGGTCACGAAGCAAGCTGCCAGGGACAGGCTCTGTAGGGAGAGGCTGATCCAGCCGTGAATGAGCAGGAACACCACGGATGCGCTCGTCGCGGCCACACCGGCAAGCAAGCTCTCCCCCGCTGCGACGCACACGAGGATCGCAGCTGCGTGTAGCAGCACTGCAATCCCCAGCAGCGGCAGCGCCTGCTTTCGTCGGCGCGAGATCAGCGACTCCGACACGCTGGCGATCCTAGCACGAACGCTCCCGACACCGTTTCCCCGAGGGTACGATAGCTCGTTCTCATCCAGGAAAGGGCACGCGCCCTTTCCCCCGTCGCGGCAAAGCCGCCCTATGTACACCCACCCGTCCCCCTTTCCGCGGGTCGGGTCGCGCCGCTTCGCTTCAGCTGCAGACCCTCACGTCGAAAAGACCGTTCCTGGATGCAGCTGGTTTCCCGTCCTGTCCGAACGCGTCGGTGGCTATCGCTCCGGGTTCAGGTCGTGTGCGTGGAGCCAGTTGCATCGCTGGAGCGATGGGGCATACCTCGGTCTACCTGTCGCAGCCTGGAGGTGGGTTCGAAGGACCACGGCGAGGATTCCCGTCGGTTGTCGGAAGTCCGTGAAGCCGAAAACCCCTCGCGATCCGAATGGAAGTCATGAACGGTCCGGGGCCAGCGGCCAGACAGGTGCCCTGTCGTTTTTGCAGCAGAGCAGAATACCTACGACCTCGTACGCCTCGGGGCTGAACTTTATAGCATTAGCGTAACCGGTCACTCATGGTAAATTCGGCGTTCCATGGA
>JAPPOR010000803.1 GCA_028817905.1 Myxococcales bacterium | reverse complement strand
GTGGGCCGGGCCATGCACGCCAAGGCCAACGGACGCATCCGTGGATGCCCCCCTGCCATCCTTACGGACCTGGGCCTAAACAGCGAAGCCTTCCTGACTGCCCTCACCCAGCAACGTCTCGCCCACGCCACCGCTCTGGGCACCCCCGAACGGATGGAGGCCCAGGCCCAGGCGCGGGGCCGCGCCTGGCTACGGGGCAAGCAACTCGCCCAGGATTTGACCAAGCCCGCGAGGGAGCATCCGACAGCGGCCTGAGTGAAGATTCTCGCGGGCCAGGCGTGCCGAGAGGAGTGCTCCGCTCCTTTGCTCAGGTGGACGCCGTGGGGGCGGAGCGGCGGATCTCTGCAACGCAACGAACTGGCGTCCCGTCCCTCGGTGCTCTCTTCCTCCGAAGGCGTTCCCGCGGGCCGCGGGAACGCCTACCCGGGGATCGGCGAGGCCTTTGCGACTGCGCAGCGTGTAACGGACCCAACTAGAGCTGAAGATAGTGTCAGGCTTAGAGTCGACCTATTCTCGAGAGGAGGTCGCGATGACAGCGAGCCGAGCGGAGTGGTCCGACATGGATGAAGCGGTCTACCAAGTGCGCCTACGCGCCACCAAGCGGGCGTTCTATTTTGGCTGCCTTGCTGCAGGTGTGGCGGTCTGGAGCTGTGCCGATCAAACGTCCAGATGGCTGAACCTCTTTGGGTTCGCATTCCCAAGCGAACGAGTGCCTTACCTAGCCATCCTGGTCACGTTTGGGGCGTGCGGCGTCGCTCAGTACCACGTGACCGCCTGTTTCCACTCTGCCCCCTACCGCGACCCCTACATCTCGCTCGCGAGCCGGATGGGCTTCCCGTTTATCGGTGCGAACTCTCGTTTCTGGGCACGGACGTTGCTGATGATGCCGTTCGGTCTGCTCACTCAGTTTGCAAGGCCAGCGGAGGCCGCTTCCTGGTTTGAGACGCTCCGCGCGGCACACTTCTTCGTGCTAGTTCCTGGCGCGGTCTGGATGTTCGAAGCCTGGTTGCCGGATCTGAGACACGTGATGCGAAAGAATCCGAATCGTCGTGGTCGCGAAGCGCTCTCGCTAGGACGTCGCTGGGTGGTGGGTTTGACCATCGTTGCACAGATGGCCGTATTCATCGTGGTTCTCTCCTGGTTCGGCGACCTCTCAAGAATGGTCGCGGATGCGACCGGGCTCCTGCCAGGTACGGCTGAGAGCCCGCCGAGCGAGACCGGCTGGCGCTGGGGGGTGGTTGGAGCGGGATTCCTCGCCTGGTTCCTTCTTCCTCCGCGGAAAGCGGACGACGCTCCGGCGGCAGTCGAGCAGATGGTCAGCCAACCGTCGCCGACCCCATGAAGTCCCGGAGATGCCTTTCGTCGGCGACAGAACCGCGCGACGAAATCCAAGGTCGTGAGTGCCCCCATGGTGCTCGGATATGTCGTGCGCGTTCCGGTCATTGCACCGCCCCACACATACGCGGCGTGGCACGCTGTCCGCACGTTGATCGCGATCGGCCGGTCCCCAGGGGAGCGGTTGGAAGGCACCCGTGAACGCGTCGGTGGCGGGGTCAAGGAGGGACGCGCTCAGGCTTTGCGTATTTCGAACCGCTGCTACACGTTTGCCCAAACGACCGGGGGCCACCTGGACACCTGCACGGCGCCGCGAGCCGAGCCCGGTGGCATCGCCCCCCTGTGTGGATCCGCCCGTCGATAGAGCGGGCGTGTCAAGCACGCAGAGGGCCACTTCGGGGCAATCCAGGGAGTTCCCGACAGTTTAGATGGTGTTGCGCGCTATTGGGACCAGGACATGAACGTGAAAGCGAATCGCGACTCACCCGTCGATACGTGCTCTGAAGTGGGACCTTCACTGTCCCGGCACACGAGGCTGGCCGAATGAACGGTGCTTCCGACGTAGCGACGTCAAGGCGTCTGGACGGATCACGCACTCGTTCCGGTTGACGGATTCGGAACCGCGTTCCATCGCGGCGCGTAGCGCGCGGAAGTTGATCAGGCGAGTAGCCGGGGGTCGTAGTCTCGCTGCTTGACCCACATCGCCCAGAGCACAGATGCAAGCTTGCGGGCGATCGCGACGCAGGCCTTCTTTCGTCCGATGCGCTGCTGCAGATTCTGGGCCCAGCACGTGAGATGAGTCTTCTTCTTGCTGACGAGAAGCGCGTTGGCAGCCATGGTGAGCACTCGTTGCACAGCGCGATGGTGTCCCGGGCAACTACGGCCTGACCTTGGGCCCGTGCTTGTTGCTCCTACTCCAGGAGTTCGAGGACATCGCAGAGCAGTGGTCCGGGAGCGGTGATCAGAGCTTCGCCGGCCGGGGGTGCCTCGGCCACAGGCGCACCGTGGAAGTGGCACATGTGGTAGGTTCCGAATGGGAACTCGGCGTTGAGATCACCGGCGAGGCGTGCGCCCATCGCGCCGTGATAGCCGTGCCGAAACTGTCGGACTTCGGTGGCGCCCTGGATGTGGAGGCGGCGGCCGGTGATGCCGCGGGCCCCGATCCGAAAGGTTGGAATCCGACTGCCCCGCGTCTCGCGCAGGGTGCGCGGCTCGGACCATGGGTGCATGCGACGCAGCTTGCGTGCGCCAAGGGGCGTCCGGCCCTTGCTGGCGGCTTGGAGTTCGCGCGTGCCTTCTTCGGCCATGCGCTGCATCCAGTAGACGAGCTTGTCGACGTCTCCGTTGAAGTGGAGCAGGAGCAGGGGCGGTGGGGTGACCTCGAGACGAATCACCTCGGGCCTGCTTGGGCTGAAGTAGATGTCGGGGCGGCGAACGTCCAGGTATCCCTTCTTCCACAGGTCAAAGTATGTGACCTTGGCAAGAGGAGTTGTCGAGAGGTGGGGGAGGGCGCTGTCGCTGACCGAGTATTAGGTACTGCATCGAACGGCAAACCGAGCTGCATCAAGGTGCGCGAGCTATGCGTGACGAACGCTTGCCGGTTGGTGCTGCTTGCTGCTGGCTGTATGTGGGCTCTATCCTGTGCACGAAGCTGCTCTCATGGTGCGCCACAGGAACATCCTAGTCATGCGGACACATCCGAGAGCCGGCAGGATACGAAGGCGGACCAGGCCGCTATAGAGGCGTTGACGACGGGTGACTATCCGCCGCACAACGGCGCGGAATCTGCCAGCCCGGCTGAGCGGAACCCTGTGCCATCGCGGTTCGGTGGGGCTGCTTCCGAGCCTGACAAGGCAAGGCCCGCAAAGCCGTGAGCACCGCACACCCTGCGGTGGCCACCTCTACTGGGTCAACGCGGTGCCGGCGTCGTCTACGCCGGCGTCGTCATCCGCATCGGGAGGCGTCCCGTCCATGTCGCCGTCCCCGGTCTTAAGATCCTCCTCCGAGCATATAAGGACATCCATTTTATATTGCCATAGGCCACACAGTTTGGTAGACGGACACAAATGACCCAGTCGCGATTGTCGCAGGTGAGCGTCGACGAGACGCCGTACTACCACTGCATGACGCGCTGCGTGCGTCGTGCATACCTTTGCGGGCGGGACCGGGTGAGTGGGAAGAACTTCGACCACCGCAAGCCGTGGGTGGTGGAGCGCCTGCGCGTGTTGAGCTCCGTGTTTGCCATCGACGTGTGCGC
>JAPPOR010001092.1 GCA_028817905.1 Myxococcales bacterium | reverse complement strand
ATGTACACCCACCCGCCCCCTTTTTCGCGGGTTGGCCGCTTCGTTCCGCTCCGACTGCAGACCGTGAACTCGAAAAGGCCAGTTTCGGGACGAGGGCGACGGGCCCGGACATTTCGGATACACACAGGCGTGCCCCCGACAGCACATGAGCAAGCCCGACACCCCGGCGCCGCCCATGGTGGCGTTTTCGTTGTGCACGAGACGATCCGCCGACTGGCGACGCACAAGGAAACGACCCACACCGAGCACGGCCTGAACCTGGTGGTCGGCGGATGGTTCGAGATGGAACACGGGGTGCGCGTACGGGCCAGCGCGGGAAGCGTGACGCTAGTTCCCGCTGGAGTTCCCCACCGCCCGCTCGGCGGACGTGACCTGGAGTACTGGCTAGTTGGCTTCTGCGCCTCCTGCGTCGGCCTGGACGAGGCCCATCCCGTGATGGCTGCATTCCGACGCGTACGCAGCGGTGCCCTGCCCGTGCTGCACCTGTCGAAGGGCCAGCTCAGAAGCCTCTTGCCCCTGGTGCGGGAGCTGCAAGCCGAGTGTCGGCGAGGGGCGCCCGAGTCCGCGGAACTGGTGCGCGGCCTGCTGGTGGTGATCCTGGGCAGGGTACTGCGGGCGATGCCCGCCCTCGATGCACCGGTACTCACCGGCACCCTGGCGGCCGAGGCCCTGACGTTCATTCAGAGGAAGTGCCTGACGCCGATCTCCCTGAAAGACGTGGCGGCTGCGGTACACCGCTCCCCGCCCCATGTGGCCGCAACCGTCAAGGGGGCCACGGGTCATACGGTGGGCGAATGGATCGCCGCCGGGCGCGTCGCCGAAGCCGCGTCGCGACTCGCGCATACCGACGACAGCCTCGAAGACATCGCAGCGCACGTGGGCTGGCTCGACAAGACGCACTTCATCCGACAGTTTCGCAAGGCCCACGGAATGACCCCAGCAGCATGGCGGAGGGCGCATCGGTCACGGCATATCACGTGATTCACCATGGGACCGTTGACGATGGCCTGTGCGTCGACCGACCAGGGTCGGACCGGTTCCACGCCACGTGCCCCGTCGAGCGCGCCAGGCCCCGTTCAGCTCGGGTCCGGATTGTCTAGTGCGCCGGGACCCAGGGGCTGTCCGTAGCTGAACTCCACAAACTGACCGTCGGGATCCTTCAAGCCGCAGTAGTAGCCGACGGGATAGGGCTCCTGGCGGGGCTCCCACACCAAACACCCCGCCGCACGTGCGCGTTCGGCCACCTCGTCCACCTCTTTTGGGCTCGCAACGGCAAAGCCCAGGTGCGAGAAGTCACGTGGCACACTCGGCCGCTCCGGGCCCCCCGAGATGAACACCAGAATGAAGTCTTGCTCGCGACCCATTTCACTCATCCACACCACGCGCGAGCCGGTGCTCTCGTCGGTCCGGTCATGGATGACCCGCAAACGACAGAACTCCTCGTAGAACGCGACGCAGGCTGCCAGGTCGCGCACATGAAGCGCCACATGGGTCAGGATTGGCAACATGCGTCTAGCCTAGCCCGGATCATTCTTGACTTCGACATCGCCTCGCTGGTCCTTAGACTCCACCTAGAGAATACCGTGAGTATTCCCGTCGATCGTCGAAAGCCCTGTGAAGCCGAATCCGCGCCCGACCCGGCGCCGAAGCCATGAATTGATCCGGGCTCGCTCGGACCATGCGCCAAGGCGCCCGATCTCACGCAAGCGCTTGGCCTTCCATGCGCCTCGGCGCAAGAAGGGACCTGACCGCGGAGGGACCGTACTCTTGCTGAAGCGAAACCGCCCAGGAGTCGACCAGTTGGGCGACGGCGCGCCTGGCGAAAATGATCCCGGGCGAAGGGATTTGGGATCTCCCCATCGGGGTTGCCAGAGCCGCCCCGGTCCGCGCTGGACATTGGGCCCAGGATGTGCTGGTCAATTGGTATGTCGGTACAGGTGCTTCGCGACGGAACCCTCCGCGCAGTCGCGCTGCTGTATGCGCTATGCTCGGCCTGCGGCGAAGCGAACCCCTCGCCCATCGGAGACGCGGAGTCGGCCGCCGGTGCGCAGGCCGTAGACCCGCCTAGTGCTGACCCTGGCAAGGCGGAGGACACAGACGCCTCCGACGAACCGGCAGAAAAGGTATCGGGCCCGGACACGGGGGGCACCGCCCCAACCGTCACGGAAGCACCGAGCGAAACGTCCACGGAAATGCCAACCGAAGCACCCAGCGTACTCGATAGAACCCAGTGGCCTGCCTATCCAGAGGTGGTCTTCCCGCCCGAAAACCCGTATGGCGAGGACAAGGCCGTCCTGGGAAAGCTGCTGTTCTGGGACGAGCAGCTGAGCTCGAACGACACCGTGGCCTGCGGCACGTGTCATCGGCCCGCTGCCGGCGGCAGTGACCCGCGCCCGGCCGAGCCCGGCTACATGGGGCATCCGGGAGCCGACGGGCTGCGCGGCACAGAGGATGACCCCAAGGGCAGCCCCGGTATCGCTGCCTGCATGGAGGTGCCGGACGGCGCGCCGATGCCGCTCATGGACGAGGTTTTCAACGACGGGCCGCGCGTTGGACGACGGCGTTCCATGACGGTGCTCGACGCGATGTTCTGGAACTCGATGTTCTGGGATGGCCGGGTGGACGACGTCTTACGCGACCCCATCACCAACGAAGTCATCATCCCGAAGGGTGCGGCCCTCGAGGCCCAGGCCCTCGCGCCTGTGGTCAACACAGCCGAAATGGCCTGCGAGGGAAGGCAGTGGGACATGGCCGCCCGCAAAATCGCCGCGGCGCGCCCGCTCGCCCTCGCCAGCGAGTTGCCCGCCGATCTGCTCGAGGCGCAACAGTCGGTTGCCACCTACAGCGAGTTGTTTGAAAAGGTGTTCGGCGATGCCGAGGTCACGCCCGTCCGGGTGGCGATGGCGATCGCGACCTACGAGCGCACCCTCGTGGCCAATCAAACGCCCTGGGACCTGTGGCACGCGGGGGATGACGACGCCATGTCGGAGCAGGAGAAGCGAGGCTTCGATCTGTTCGTGGTCAAGGGGGCTTGCTCTTGCTGCCACTCCTTGCCGCTGTTCGGCTTGCCCGCGCTGGTGGACGACGGGTTCCACGAGATTTCCTGGGACGGTGGCGGCGCAGAGATGGGGATGGATCGACCGGGCAACTACACGGATCCCACCTTCCGAACCGTGACCGTGCGCAACGCCGGCCTGCGGGAGGCCGCCGGCCTGCTGCACGACGGTCTTGCACCGGGCCACACCCTCGATGATCTGATGGCCGCGTACAACGAGGAACCCGTACGCGACGTCCACATGTGCCGGCGCGCGCTCGAGCTCACCGATCAGGAGTTGGAGGACCTGGTGGCCTTCAGCCGCAATGCGTTGACCGACCCACGCGCCAAAAGCGAGCAAGCCCCCTTCGATCGCCCCAGGCTGGCCAGCGAGGGGCCGCAACCCTAGAGCGGGCTCGGGGCCTCCCTCGCAGGACTCATCCCAGGCCGGGTGAGCACCCCCACGATCTCGCGGCGCGTTCCTATCGGCGCGAGCGTCAACGGGGCGCCGAGGTGCTCGCCCGGCGACGGCCGAGACAACCGTGATACCATCACCCC
>JAPPOR010001044.1:735-19855 GCA_028817905.1 Myxococcales bacterium | reverse complement strand
GCGCAGGGGTCGCACTCCGGGTTGGGATCGTGCGGGCACGGATCCCCGCAGTTCAGGAGCCCGTCCTGGTCGTCGTCGTGCTCGCACCACTCGTCGTGGGTTGGCCCACAGTCCGGGTTGCTGTCGTGTGGGCACGGATCCTGGCAATCCACCATCCCGTCGCCATCACTGTCGATCGCGCAGGGGTCGCACTCCGGGTTGGGATCATGTGGGCACGGGTCCTCGCAGTTCGGGAGCCCATCCTGGTCGTCGTCATGGGCGCAGAAGTCGTCCTCGCAGGTCTCGTCTGGATTGTGGGGACAGGGGTCCTGGCAGTTCAGGACACCGTCCTGGTCATCATCCAGATCGCACCAGTCGGGGCAGACTTCGGTAATCACCAGGCCATGAACCCGGCGGTACCGATCACTCTCATACTCCTGGGTATCGGGGTCGACGTGGCCGATCTGGGCGATGCCGTCGCCCAGCATGGCGAAGTCGGCCACCACGCTCATCTGCTCGCCCTCGTCTTCAAGCACCACCAGCGCATCATTGCCGTCGATGGAAATCGTGCCTTCCTTGTCGATGCAGAGCCGGTAGGGATCGAAGGGACCGTCCTCATTCAGACCCTTGAGCAGGATGAACCGCCCATCGACTGAGATCTCGAAGCCCTCTGCCTTGATCTCACCACAGGCCTCGTCGAGGCACTCGAACCAACGGCCGACCTTTTCGACAACACAGATATTGTCCTCATCGGTCTGGCCGTCGCAGTCGTTGTCCAGTTCGTCGCAGGTCTCGTGGCCCGAAGCCTGGGGCTGCGCCAGACAGGCGACGGTCACGCGGTCGGGCGCGCACACAAACTCTCCCGTGGCTGCGCAGACGCCGAGGCCGTTGGTACAGGAGGTCTGCACTTCGTAGTTCTCGTCGATGGCCTCGTCACAGTCGTTGTCCTTGCCGTCGCAGTACTCGAATGCCTCCGGACCGATGCTCGGATTCGTGTCGTCGCAGTCAGGGTTCGTTTCGTCGTCGGCAGCGAAACCGTCGCCGTCGCAATCGTGTTCGAGCGCTTCGCCGCTGCAGTCCTCGTCGATGCCGTTGCCACAGATGTCGAACGCATCGGGGTTGACGGCCGGGTTGTTGTCGTCGCAGTCGATCCCTTCCGGGAAGCCATCGCCGTCCTCGTCCGCAGCCGTCGTATCGATGGGCGCAGCCAGCACGCGGAGGGTGGCGGGCAGATACTGGGGCGGTCCCTCGGGATCTGTGACCGAGACGATCACGCTGTAGGTACCTGGCGCAAGGTTCGTCGAATCCACATCCAGCTCACCGGTGCCGGAATCGCTGGCCTCGCCGCCAAAGAAGTGGGTCCAGTTGTAGGCCAACAGGTCGCCATCGGCGTCGTTCGCCCGGGCCCGATAGGTGATGGTGTCGCCGACGACCACCTCTCCGCTCGCCGGGGAGACGGTAAAGTCGACCGGCGGCTGATTGGTCTCCACCGCGACCACACCCACCGTGGTCGTCTCGAGTTCGCCCCACACCTCACCGTCGTGGGCGCGGCAAGCGACCATATAGGTACCCGGCGATGCGCTGCTGAAGCCCACCAGCGTGCCCTCACCGGCGATCGATGCGGTCGATACCAGAACCAACCCGCTGCCGGAGTCGAACGCCAACCCCCACTCGATCTCCAGCGCATCGCTGGCCGTCTGGCGGTCGTCCACGGTCGCGAAGATCGTTGCGGTCTCACCGACGTCCACGGTCTTGCTGATGGCGGTCGGAATGCAGGTCGGAGGCGTATTCTCCTCCGGCTTTGGCATCACCATGATGTTGAAGCGACTCTCCAGCTCATGGCCATCCACCTCAACCGTTACGAGCACGGTATAGAAGCCAGGGACGGTCGCCGAAAAGGTACGCGAGTCAGCGTCACCTGGAACCGCATCTAGCAGCGCGCTGTCGTCGCCGGCGATCACCTCCCAGGAAATCGAGGTCGGTGGCTCGTTGTAGTCGATGACAGAGGCCGTCAACTGCACGCTCTTGCTTTCCTGGATCGTGACAGCCTCTGTGGGCGAAGCGACGATCTTTGGCTCGAGGCTGTTGTCAAAGGCATCGTACTCGCCGCGGTAGCGGTCACAGTCAACGTCGAAGCCCTCGACGACCGGGTCTGCGCTACCCAGCTCGCCTGCAGGGACCTCTACGGCCGACGCGCCGACGTTGCTCTCGCCGGCACCGACGAGGCTCTGGTCCGCGTCTGAATAGATGACATGCAAGCGGCCGCTTACCTGAAACTGGCCGTTGCCGAAGTCGGAATCGAAGAAAGCGTGGGTCGCGAAGCCGCTCAGATGCGCGTCCACGTCGGCCAGCTCGGTCAGGTGATCTTCAAAGGAAAGCGAGGCGATCACGTTGCCGAAGGAGTCGGTGTGCACGAGCGTGGCGCCTTCGTCCGTAACGTTGATGGTAGACACGAGCACCTTCTTGGCGCTGGCCCCTGCTTCCGAGACGAGCGTGAAATAGCGGACGAAACGCACGGAGCCGCGAAACCCCGCGTTGCCGATCAGCTCATCCACAGTGGTGGCGCCGAGGGCCTGCATCTCGGGCGACAGGTTGTTGACCGACTCGACGTCCAGGTCGGCCAGGCCCTCACTCAGCTCGCCGCGCGCGGCGAGAACACCCTGGCAGATGCTGCCGGCGTCCATCTCCTCGACGACCAGCTCGTAGTCCACGGCGGTCTCAGACGCTGCGTAGATCGAGAAGTGGGAAGCGCGCGCGTGAACGATGCCGTTGATCGCGTCGATGCTCACCACGCTAAGCGACTCCCAACGTCCCTCCTTGGGATTGTAGGTGTAGGCACCGATTCGGGCTGGGTCGGCGTTGTCCTTGTCGAAAGGCAACGCAACGGTGGCGGGGGCTGAGAAGATCGTCCCGCTTGGCCCGAAGTCAACGATCTTGGGGGAACGCGCCTGGTTGGGGAACGGGGGCGCCTTGTCGACCTCGTTGACCGTGATCGTCAGTGCCTCGCCGATCGCCCCGGGGGAGAGGCTGACACCGGCGCCCTTCACTTGACTCGTGGGGGCGCTCACAACGACCTGACCGGCGACGTCGGGTAGCATCTGGCGGGCCGCCCGCTGGGTGACCGTAGCCACCTCCACGGCGAAGGCCTGTCGGACTACGGCGTCGCCGACACGGCCCTCGACGACCACGTCGTGCGGCGCCGAATGCTCGGTCTCCTCGAGGCCCGACGGATCCCACTCGATGCGGGAACCGTCCACGATGTCCATCCCGTTGGGTCCCGTGACCACGGCCCAGCTCGGCTCACCATCCAGCGTGTGCTGGGGAACGTAGCTATATAGCTGGTTTTGCAGGGTAAACAGGGGGGGCACCGAGGTGATTTGTGGCTCCGCGACACGTGGCGCCTCGACGACCGAGTCGCCATCACCGGTTCCGTCACCGTCGCCGTCACCGGTCGCGTCACCGTCACCGGTCGCGTCACCGTCGCCGGCCGCGTCACCGTCGCCGGTCGCGTCGCCATCGCCGGAACCGTCGCCATCGCCGGAACCGTCACCATCGCCGGAACCGTCACCATCGCCGGAACCGTCGCCATCGCCGGAACCGTCGCCATCACCGGAAGGCTGATCGGGCACGATGTCGGGCGAGCCGGCGTCCATGGCCGGCTCGTCACCCGGACCATCACCATCTCCCTCGGGGCCGAAGCTCGGCGCCTCCGGCAGTTCAACGTTGCAGGCAAGGAGCCACGCGAGCAGAAAAACGAGTGCTAGCTGACCGATACGTCTCACTTATGTGTTCCCCCGTACAGAAACCTGTGCACGTTGGAAGAATATTCCAACTGGGCTTCAATACTCCTACGTATGGGACGGGGGGAATTTGAACCAAGCAGTAAAAATTTATTGAAACAAAATTTTTACCACCGACGTATCCGGGCGCACGGCGGCCGCACGTCCTACGAAACCACACGACGTTTGACTACAGGCCCCTCATCCGAGGTGCGGGTCGGCGCGGCACGGAGCGAAGAGTCCAGCAGCCCACCAGGATCGCAGCTTCGCGAACGACGCCCGCGACGACAGCCACTTGAGACGGCATGAGGCGAGCACGGTCGCCAGCACTTGTCCCGGGCGACGCTACAGATCCCGCGTCGGCCAAAGGCGTGACCGTAGCCAGATCCGAAAGCGGTTCGGGTGCAGCACCCAGCGTTCGAAGCCATCGAGCCACTCATCATAGGGCTGCTCACGCGTGAAGAGCGACTCGCGTACGCGAAACCCCCGTGCCGTATCCAGGTGCTTGACCGGCTTGGCGGGGTTGCCCACCGCCACGACGTTTGGCGGAATGTCACGGGAAACCACCGCGCCCGTGCCAACCACGCTGTTTTCGCCGATCGTCACGCCCTTGCAGACGATGGCGCTGTCCCCGAGCCAAACGTTGTCGCAGAGGGTGACCGGGGCGGTGCTTCCGGGCGCGTCGGTCCGGTCGTAAACGTCGTGCCAGTCGGCGTCGCTCACGTAGGTGTTCGTCGCAAGCATGCAGTTGCTGCCAATGCGAATGCGCTCGGCGGAGGCGATGCGCGTACCGGGTAGAATGATCGAGTAGTCGCCCACATGGATGTCGCCCCAGTGGTCGCCCTGGGGAAAGGACGTAAACCGGATCGGCCGGTCGTGGGTCGCCATCATGTGAACGTGGGCGCCAAGACGGACGCCGGCCCCGGTGACCTCCACCTCTCGCGGGTTGATGATCCGCAGCCCCGCTCCGACCTCGTCGAACTGGGGGCAAAGAAAGTGTTGCGTCCACCACTGGTTATAGGCCGCGGAGGCCCGCTTGAGCCACAAAGGTCGGTGATCCTTGCGCACGCAGCCCTCTAACCACCGATTGTGGTTCTCGTAAAGACGTGCCGCTCCCCAGCTGCTTTCATGAATGATCTGGAGCTTGGCGGTGGCCCCCACCGCCGTCCGCATTGCAAAAGACGGCGCAAGCGTGTAGGTACTCTCGCCACATCGCCACAAGACATCTGCAGTGGGCCTGGACGAAGGACCCGTCGGGTGGCCTTCCGATCAGTTCGATGCATTTTGAGCCCGCACACGTTACAGAGGTGCACCCCCGCATGCCACTCGGACCCCTTCGTATATGCTTGCTTACCTATCGTGGTAATCCCAGGTCGGGCGGGCAGGGGATATACGTCAGGCTGTTGAGCAAGGCGTTGGTCGACCTCGGACATGCTGTAGATGTCTGGAGCGGCCCGCCCTACCCCGAGCTCTTCCCGGGCGTCAACTTGGTGAAGATCCCGAGCCTGGACCTCTGGAACGAAGAGGCCATGATGCGGACCCCATCCCTGCGCGAGTTGATCGACCCGATCAACCTGTCGGAGTGGGCCCGGACCCGGGTTGGCGGCTTCCCGGAACCCTTGACCTTTTCGCAGCGGGTAGCGCGACGTTTCCGACGGGGTGCCACCCATCACTACGACATCGTCCATGACAACCAGTGCCTGGGGCCCGGACTGCTCGAAATCCAGGCTGCCTTGCCTGTGGTGGCCACCATTCACCACCCCATCACGGTCGACAGGCGGATCGCGTACGACAGCTGCCAGAATCAGCTGAAACGATATGGCCTGCGACGCTGGTACAGCTTTCTCGAAACCCAACTCAAGGTCTCCCGACGTCTGGACCGCGTCCTGACGGTGTCGCAGGCCTCGCAGCACGACCTACAAAGGGAGTACGGACTCGACGCCGACCGCATGCGCGTAGTGGGCAATGGCATCAACCTGGACGTCTTTGGCCCGATCCCCGAGCTCGCAAGGGACCCAAACCAGCTGATCACCACGATGTCTTCCGACACGCCCCTCAAGGGCTTCCGCTACCTCCTCGAGGCCCTGGCACTGCTCAGGGCCGAGGGGCGCACGGAGCTGCGCCTCAAGGTGTTCGGTCGGCCCGGAGCGAAAACCGACACGCAGGCACGGGTTGACCGGCTGGGCCTCGACGCATGTGTCGAGTTCACGGGGCACGTCTCCGACGGGGAGATCGCACGGGCCTACGCGCGCGCAAGCGTTGCCATCGTTCCGTCGTTGTACGAAGGCTTCGGCTTCCCAGCTGGCGAAGCCATGGCGTGCGAAGTCCCGGTCGTCTCCACAAGCGCTGGTGCACTTCCCGAGGTCGTGGGACCGAACGGCGCCTCAGGTCGTCTGGTCCCGCCGTCCGATGCGCGCGCCCTGGCAAACGCCGTCGCGGAATTGCTGGATGACCCCGAGAGCGCCACCGCGCTCGGGCGCGCTGGCCGCAAGCGGGTCCTGTCGCAGTTCACATGGAAGCGCGCCGCTGAGCGCACAACGGAGGTGTACCACGAAGCCTTGAGGGCCCCTGCCCGGCTTCCTTTCTCCAGCATCGCGCCTGCGCGGACGGTACCAGCGTACGGAGAATCGGCATGCTGACGATGGACTTTCGCCACCTCAATCTCAAACCCGGCGCCAAGGTCCTCGATGTCGGCTGCGGTGGTGGACGGCACATCCGGCAAACGCGGTTGATACCGGGCGTCGTCGGCGTGGCCGTTGATCTGGGCGCCGAGGAGGTCGACAACACCGCCCAGATGTTGCGCGAACTGGACACGCACCCGGTCGCATGGGGCGGGACGGTGCCGGGTGCAGGCCCATGGACCTCCGCGAGGGCCAGCGTGTACTCCTTGCCGTTCGCAGACGGCGCCTTTGACTGCGTGATCATCTCAGAGGTGCTCGAACACCTACACGAGGACGATCGGGCGCTGCGTGAGATTTCCCGTGTGCTCGCCCCGGGCGGCATCCTGGCCGCCTCCGTGCCACGGGAAGGCCCCGAGGCAGTATGCTGGGCGCTTTCGAAACGCTACCGCAATACACCTGGCGGTCATGTGCGCATCTACCGGCGCAGGGAGCTGCGCGCGAAGCTCACCGAGCATGGGTAT
Organism: Myxococcales bacterium; assembly: GCA_028817905.1. Classification (GTDB taxonomy): domain Bacteria; phylum Myxococcota_A; class Polyangia; order Polyangiales; family JAFGIB01; genus JAPPOR01. The sequence goes on along the minus strand of JAPPOR010001044.1, from coordinate 12,955 downwards.
GCAGTCTACGCGTCCCATTTCGCCCACGGGCTCCACTCGCCCTATTGGTGGCTGAAGTGCCTGTTCGGCGTCGACCGCGAAGAAAACGCGATGGTCACGCTCTATCACCGGCTCCTGGTCTGGGACATGATGCGCCGACCAGCGCTGACCCGAACGCTGGAACGCTTGCTCGTCCCGTTCATCGGCAAGAGCGTCGTCTTCTACGGGATCAAAGCATGAACACCATCACGACCCGCGGTTCGGGCCTGCTCACCGGGAGCGCCCTGGAGCAAACAGCACAATGGCTCACCTCCCACCAGCAGCCGAACGGTGAGATCCTGTGGGCGCGCGACGGGAAGAGCGATCCATGGGACCACGTGCATGCCGCGATGGGACTGGCCGTCGCCGGTCGGCTCGACCCCGCCCGGGCGGCCTTCCGCTTCATGACAAGCACCCAGGAAGAGGATGGCGGATGGCCATGTGAGCGAGTCTGGGGCGCGCCAACGCGCGTAACACGCGAGACCAACCACGCCGCATACATAGCCACCGGTTTGTGGCACTTGCACCAAGCCCACCCCGACGTGGACTTTCTTGCCGAGATGTGGCCCACGGTCGAGCGGGCCATCGACTGGGTCGTCAGCCTCCAGCTCCCAAGCGGGGCAATCGCATGGGCCAGCAAGAGGGGCAAAGTGTGGCGGGCACCGCTCATCACGGGCTCGTCTTCGATTCACGGTAGCCTCGTGTGCGCGCTACACATCGCCGAGCGCCTGAGCATGGAGCGCCCCACCTGGCGGCGCGCACAGCAGCGCTTGATGCGCGCGCTCAAGTACAACCCCGATGTGTTTGCCGACACGGACCTACCGGAAAAGCCTGGGCGCCACGCGATGGACTGGTATTACCCAGTGCTGGCCGGCGCATTGCGGGACGCGGATGGTCGCAAGCGGCTGCTCTCAGCTCCGGACGCAAAGGACTTCGTTGGCGAGGGTTTGGGTTGTGCCTGCGTTCGCGACCAACCTTGGTACACGGTGGCTGAGACCTGCGAGCTCGTGCTTGCGTTGGACAGCGTGGGACTGACGGACCGGGCACGGCAGGTACTGTCCTGGACCGAAAGCCAACGAGACGCGGACGGCGGCTACTGGACAGGGACCACCCACCCGGATCGCGTCCGGTTTCCAGAGGGAGAAAAGACGACGTGGACCGCCGCGACGGTTTTGCTGGCGCATGACGCGGTGGCTGGATTCTCGAGGACCAGCAGGTTCTTCCACCAGCTTTCCTGGCTGAGCCTCGAGGACCGCCAGGAACCACGTGAACGCCCAGCTGCGCGCCACTACGGCGAGGCGAGCAGTTCGCCCGCCGAATAGGTCGAGCCCCGACATGTACGCGGCGCGCCGGCTCCCGGCGAGCCTGAACCACCTACCGACGACGCAGCACGCCCAAGGTCTTGGTCGTCTCCAGTGGGTCAAAGAGCCCTGAAGCCAGCCCCCTACGATAGATCTCGATCGGCGCCTGGCCTCCCTCTTTTGGATCCGGGAATAGATCGTGGATGGCGAGCAGGCCCCCAGGCATGACCTTGGAAGCCCAGCCGTCGTAGTCGGCGTGGGCCTGTTCGTGACTATGCCCACCGTCGATGAACACCATTGCCAGAGGCGTCGACCACAGCGGCGCCACATGCTGACTGCGACCCACCAACAGCACCACCGTGTCCTCCAGGCCCGCCCTGTAGAGGGTCCTGCGCAAGCTGGGTAGCGTCTCCATTTGCCCGATCACCGAATCGAACAGCTCCGGGTCGTGGTATTCCTCGCCCGGTTGGTGCTCCTCGGAACCGCGAAGATGGTCCAGACACAGGAGTGCCCCTTGCGCCTCCTTGGCGCCTGCCCCCAGATATACGGAGGACTTTCCGCAGTAGCTACCCACCTCGAGGATCGGGCCCAGCGGCGCCTGCGTTCGGGCGAGCTCATAAAGGCGCAGCCCTTCCTGCTCGTCGAGGTAGCCTTTGCAGGCCTGTGCGATTTTCTGCAACTCCGGATCCATTGTGGGTTCCTTTCGGTCATCGGCGCGCGTGTCCCGACGCCATCACCTGAAGGGCGACGCTGGCGCCATGATCTGTGTAGAAGAAACTCGTATACTTAGACAACCGTGGAAGCATCTAGAGAGCGCACCGTCATCGCCGGACGGTACGAGCTCGAGTCGTTGATAGGCGAAGGTGGCATGGGAAGCGTATGGCGTGCGCAAGACCTTACGCTAGCCCGGCCCGTCGCCCTCAAGCTCCTCTTCAGTCGCGACGAACGTGACCGATCGCGCATGGTCAAGCGCTTCCTTCGGGAGGCGCGCATTGCCGCGTCCGTACAACACAGAAACGTCATTCACATCGTCGACTTCGGAACGACAGACTCCGGGCAGCCGTTCATGGTCATGGAGCTCTTGAAGGGGGAGACGTTGACCGAGCGCTTGGATCGCTCGCCCCCCCTCGACGTGGCCACTTTCATCAATATCGTTGGAATGACCCTGCGCGGACTCGGTGCGGTTCACGATGCCGGCATCGTGCATCGCGACCTCAAACCCGACAACATCTTCCTGACGAACCAGGACTCGAGAATGTTCCCGAAGATTCTCGACTTCGGCATTTCGCGCAGCATGGGCCCCGCCAGCGGGCGCCGTTCGGCCTTGACGACCAAAGATGGTTTGATCGTCGGGACACCCGAATACATGTCGCCGGAACAAGCCCGCGGCGTTCGCAACATCGATCATCGGGCCGATGTCTACAGCGCAGGCGTGGTCCTATACGAGGGCCTGACCGGCCATCTGCCCTTCACGTCCGAGCACGTAGGCGACCTGATCATCCAGATCGTCACCAGCACCCCACCCCGGGTCGATGCAATCAACGGCTCGGTGCCGAAGTCGCTGGCGGATGTCGTCGAAAAGGCCATGGCCCACGACCCCGGCGACCGATTCCAGTCTGCGCAGCAAATGCAGCAGGCCCTACTGGAACTGGCGGCGCGCAGCACGGTGGGTCAGTTCGGCCGCCCACTTTCCGAGCGCCCCCCACGGCCCGGGCTAGACTTCGACAAAGCGCTGCCGCTCCTGAAGGTCAATCTGACCGGAGGAACCGATAGCGCGCCCAGGCCTTCGCCGGTTCTGAAAGGAGGGCCTGCCCCCCTTCCTCCGGCTGCCAATGGGTCGCTACGAACATCCGCGCCTGCTCCGGCCGGGGCCCAAACGACATCGCCCCAGACGGGCATAGCACGCGTCCTTTTTTCTGCCGTCAGCGGCCTGATGCTGGTATCGGGCGCCGCTGTCAGCGCCACCTATGTCGAGGACGATCGCGAGCCGATTGTCAACGCGCTGCCGGATACCCACATCGCCGGTAAGCTCGCCCCCACGGAAGTCACAGTCGCACTGGTCGGCATGCCAGAGAACGCACAGGTGCGCGTGAACGGCGAGGCGACGAGCACCCTACCATTGCGGTTCCCACGCGACGGTGAAGTCCGAGTAATCACGGTCCATGCGGTAGGAATGCTGCCCTTCGAGGCAAGGGTCGCACCACGACATGACACCGAACTGCCCGTTACCCTGAGCCCCGCGCCCAAGCAACGGAGGAAGGCTCGGCGCGCCCAACGACGCCCGCGCACGCGCCAGCAACAGCGCGCTTCGACAACCAAGCGGCGCAGCGAGCGGAAGGACACCAAAGCGTCTCGCCCTCGAGCGCTGCGCACACTGGACTTCTAGCCAGTCTCCCTGATCGGGGTGATCGTGGGCATTTCAGTCAAGTCTGGTCAAGGTGGTTCTTGCTGCTGATGCGTCGCGGCAGCCCGCCGTATGTGCACGCACCCGTCCCCCTTCCGCGGGTCGCGCCGCTTCGCTGCGCTCCGGCTGCAGACCGCAACGCCGCTCCTCAGCGGTCCGGCGCCTATGGGTCGCCGTGGCCGACGACGTGGCCACGTTTGATGTAAAAGCTGGCACGGAGCCTTAGGGTACGCCGGCGGCTATCCTCGGCGATGATCTCGCGGTAGTCGCACGTCATGACCCAGCAGTGGTCCTCGCTGAGGCGTGGAGTCATGCACTCTCCCAGCGACAGCGCGCCACGGCTCAGGCGCCTCTTCATGTACGCTTCGACGAGCTTCCAGGCGTCGCCGGGAAGTGACCCACAACGCTCGCGACGCGCCTGAGAGCGTCGCTGCTCATCGGCCTCCCGCGCAGCCGCGCGTGCGGCAAGCTGGGCTTCGATCTGGTCTGGCCGTCCCGCGTAGATCTCCCGTACGTAGTCGCGCGAAACTCGAAAGCGGCGCGCCAGCTGCTTGATCAGGACCGGCTCCGGCTTGCGAGCTGACACCGGGCCGTTGAGCACGTCGAACGCGGCGTCGAACACGTCGTCCTCGAAATGCCCGATCGCTGCGCGCTGCTCATCGTAGTGCTCACGAACCTCAGAGACCCCATCAGGAAGGGCGGCTGACTCGATCTGGGCGGCTGCCAAAGCATCCAGGGGCTCGAACAGTACGGCGAGCTTCTCCACCCGGTCGCGGGCCTGCTCGAAGCGGTTCTTCTTCAGCACACGATCGATCCGCTTGAGCTCGGTGCGAATCTCTCCAAGCACCTTGGCGATCTCCTCTGCCCGTGCCTCCGCTCGTCGCCGCTTCTCCTGTGCTTCGCGCTGCAAACGCTCACGTTCACCCAAACGTCGCGCCGGATCGCCCGGTACCACGCGGACGAGCACAGGAGTCACGTAGCGCGCTTCTTGGCTCGGCTGAACATCCGGGTTGTCATGGCAATATCCCAACAATTCCATCAGGGGGTTACATGGCCGCGAAAACCCCAAGAAGCGGGCATTGAGTGCGATTCGATACAGCCCCTCGGGCGTGTCGTCGGTCGCGGCCACGAGCACCCTGGCCGTACCGACCCCCGAGGCATAGGCCTGCTCCGTGATCGCGAACAGCAGACCGTAGGCCTGGTCGGGCAACATGGTCTCGTATGTCGTGTGTCGGCCGGAAGACCACAGACGTGGTTCCGTTTGGGCACAACTGCCCCGTCCGCGGCCACGGGCCGCACAGTCCGCGCGCGTGGCAAACTTGATCCCTGTGATCGCCTCGGGCCTCTCGGGCGCGTAGACCGTGCGAATGTCGACCCACGCCTCTTCGCCTTGAGGCAAGTCCACCGCTTTGGGATCGTCGACGCCACCGAGCGACGTGATATCGAAGCCCATGGCGACGAGCATCAATGGCGCAAGGAGCGCAAGGATCCCAGCCACGAGTGTGACCGTAATGACCGAGAATTTCCGCTTGGCCTGGGCCCGCAGGGAAAGCCGCGCGGGTGCGATCACCCCTGCTTTCAGCGCGTCACGGCAGACGTCCTCAAGCCGGTTGGCGGCGATCTGAACCGGCGCCGCATCCGGCAGCTCGTCGCCCGTCTCCCGCCAATAGGCAAGCTGCATCGCGATCGAGCTCACCGAACGGCGCACCTCAGTCACATGGGTGAAGCCAAGCGCATATCCCTCAAGGCGCTGCGCGAGTTCGTCCGCCTCTGCGTCGCGCAGCGCTCCAACCAGGTCGTCCACCCGTTCGCGAATCGTCTCGATCTCGCGTGCTTCTTCCACTGCCCTACATCCGCTGGGCGGGCGGGAATGAGTACGCCCATCGCGGTACAGCCCACACCGCCCGTCGTCCGACAATTTTTCACCAGGGCGGGACAGTAATGCCAGTTTTTTCGGCCTACGCACATCTCCCGATAGTGTGGGATTCGTGAGCACACCAACTGCCCTCCTAAAGCACGATTTCCACGCCTACAGTGCGGCCGCCCCGCAGACACCCCAGGTCGCCCCCGCTCCGATCGTCAAGTGGGTCGGTGGCAAAGGCCGCCTGCTTTCCCAGCTGCGCCCTCTGCTGCCCCCAGCGGTCGACCGGATGCGTCACGTGGAGCCGTTTGCGGGCGGCGCCGCGATGTTCTTCGACCGACGCCCCTCCCGGGCGCTGCTGTGCGATGTCAACCAGGACCTGATCGCAACCTATCTGGCCGTCCGCGATGAGCTGCCGAGCGTGATCACCGAGCTCCAGCGTCTGGCACGCGACCACAGTCGCGAGCGCTATTACGACGTCCGCTCGCGCTACAACACCGCAGAGCTCACGCGCTCCCAGCGGGCCGCCGCGTTCATCTACTTGAACAAGACATGCTTCAACGGCCTGCACCGCGTCAATCGGCGGGGCCACTTCAATGTGCCCGTTGGGCGATACGAAAAACCGAAAATCCTGAACGCATCCCTGCTCCAGGCGGCTAGCGCCCAGCTGTCGGAAGCGGACCTACGTTGTACGAGCTTCGAGGCGCTCGTAGCCCTTGCTCGCCCAGGAGATTTCGTCTACCTGGACCCGCCCTATGAGCCCGTGTCGCGAACCGCGAACTTCACGAGCTACGCCCAGGATGGTTTCAGCCAGGAAGACCAACAGCGGCTACGCGACGTGTACCGGGAACTCGATCGCCGGGGTTGCAAGCTGATGCTGTCCAACAGCGACGTGCCATTCGTCCGTGAGCTGTATCGGGATTTTCGCATCGACCTGGTGGCGGCGCCGCGAGCGATCAACTGCAACACCTCGCGCCGCGGGAAGGTCTCTGAAGTAGTCGTCCGAAACTACTGAGCACGAAGAGCGCCCATGTCGGCCCGCAGCCCCACCTTGCCGCTTGACGTCGCGCTGGGCGGGCGCTAGCTGTCGAGCGAATGTGCACCGACGCGCCACAGGACAGCATCGACGGCCAAGGTCCCCGCGCGGGCAGACGGGGTAGCGCGCGACCCACCCACGCAGAAATCGATCTCTCCGCGATCGCAGATAACCTCCGTTGTCTGCGGCGGGTCGCATCCGGAGCCAGAATCTTCGCGGTGATCAAGGCGGACGCCTACGGGCACGGCCTGGTGCCGGTCGCCCGCCGCCTCGAGGCCGAGGGCGTGGACGGCCTGTGCGTCGCCTTGGCCGAAGAAGGTTTCGTACTACGAGACGCTCACGTGCGGGCGCCCATCCTGGTCCTCAACGGCGCCTACGGAAGCAGCCATGTCGAAGTCCTGCGTGCGGGACTGACACCGGTCATCTACGACCTGGCCCAAGCCGAGGCATTCGCCCGGGTCGCCAGCGGAGCGCGCGTGAACGTGCACGTCAAGGTGGACACGGGTATGGCTCGCCTCGGCGTCTCGCTGGCGCAACTGGAAGAGTTCCTCTCCCGGCTCGAAGCCCTCACTTCCCTGCGCATTGCCGGCCTCATGACGCACCTATCGAGCGCCGACACTGATCCATCGTTCACAGCCGGCCAGCTGCGTCTATTCGAGCAGGCCGCCGAGATCGTAAGGGTTCGAGGGCACCGGCCCACCCTGTTGCACGCTGCCAACAGCGCGGGAACGTACGCTAGCCCGGCCGCGCACTACGATGTCGTGCGGCCGGGCTTGTCGCTCTACGGTGTCTCCCCGATCGTCGGCAAGGGTGTTGATCTGCGCCCCGCGATGCGCGTCCGCACCGAGGTGCTGGCGGTCCGCGAGCTCGCAGCCGGGGCGCCAGTGGGCTACAACCAGGCCTATCATACGACTCGTCCGACCCGGATTGCGTGTGTTCCAATCGGGTATGGAGATGGCTACCTGCGGGCTGCCTCCAACCGCGGGCACATGCTGGTCGGTGGGCTTCGCTGCCCTATCATCGGCCGAATCGCTATGGATCTGACGACGCTCGACGTCACTCATGTTCCCACCGTCGCGGCCGGCGACGAGGTCGTCGTACTGGGCAGCCAAGGCACCGAAGACCTGAGCGCCGAAGACCTGGCGGCAGCAGCCGATACCATACCGTACGAGGTTCTCTGCAACATCTCTGCCCGGGTCCCCCGGCGCTATGTCAGCTAGCCCGGATGATTCATGAACTCTGCATCGCCTCGCTTGTTCTTCGACTTCACACGCCTTTCGTCGCCCTCGCAAATACAGGCAGTATGTGGGTCGGTCGCCGAAAAGCCGTGTGAAGCCGAATCCCTGCGCGATCCGACGCAGAGTTCATGAATCATCCGGGCTAGCCCGCACCGGGTCATTCACCGAGGTGCGAGCGGATCGTGCAAGAATTCGGCTTCACAGGTTCTTTTGGCACGACAGCGGAATACTCGCTGTACCTGGAAGCGAGGCGAAGGCGCCATGAGCCAAAGGTGGCTACCGCAAACGGACAATATTGGCGGGGCGCCGCCCCAGCCCGACGAGGCATGGAACCCTGCGGATTCCGACGACGAACGCACGACGAGTCTGCATGAGGCGAAACTCACAGCCCATCACTGCCCGGAGCACCGGGGGGCGACCTAGAATCCCTGATACAACGCCAACCAAGAATGGTGAGCTCCCAAAACTTGACTCATCTGTAAACGAGATCGCTGGTCAAGGATTCTAGTGCTAGGCTGCGCCGCGATGCGCATTGAAGTGAACGGACAGACGCGCGAGGTCGACAGCGGCATGACCGTGGCGGGCTTGTTATCGCTGCTAGGTGCCGATACTGGCCCGGTGGCAGTGGAGCGAAACGCGCAGATCGTGCCTCGGGCGTCGCACGCGAGTACCGAGCTGCAGCCGGGCGACACGCTAGAGGTGGTTCAATTCGTCGGAGGAGGCTGACATGACGGCAGACAAGCTTCAGGTGGGAGACCACGCCTTCCAGTCGCGTCTGATCGTAGGCACGGGCAAGTACAAGGATCTCGATGCAACCAAGCAGGCGCTAAAGGCGTCGGGGGCCGAGATGGTTACGGTGGCGGTGCGGCGACTGGATCTGCAGGCACCGGGTGGCGACAACCTGGTGAGTTACCTTCAGAAAGAGGGCTTCACCCTGCTGCCCAACACCGCAGGCTGCTACACGGCCGACGACGCGGTGCGCACCTGCCGCCTGGCGCGCGAGCTTGGCATGAGCGGCCTTGTGAAAGTAGAAGTGCTGGGGGATGAGCGCACCCTGTTTCCCGACGTGGTTCAAACACTCGAAGCCGCCAAGACACTCGTTGATGAAGGGTTCACCGTCCTGCCGTACACCACCGACGACCCCATCACGGCCAAGAAACTAGCCGACATCGGATGTGCCGCGGTCATGCCCCTGGCCGCTCCCATTGGCAGCGGGCTCGGCGTTCGCAACCCGTACAACATCGAACTCATCCGGAACGCCGTGTCGGTGCCCGTGATCGTCGATGCAGGGGTAGGCACCGCATCGGACGCGGCGGTCGCGATGGAGCTCGGCTGCGATGGAGTCCTGATGAACACGGCCATCGCTGGCGCTCAGGACCCCACCCGGATGGCCAGAGCCATGCGGCTAGCCGTGGAAGCCGGCCGCGATGCGTTTCTGGCGGGACGTATCCCGCGCAAACTGTATGCAACCGCCTCCAGTCCGCTTGAGGGCGTCATCGGATCCACTCGGTGACAAACGTCCGGGACGCTTTCTTCCCAAGCCCGTGGCACGCCCAACATTCGACCTGCTTCTGATCACCGACCCGACCCTAGGCAGTGGCCTGGTCGACCAGGTTGGCGCCGCGCTCGCGGGCTGCCATGGCTGCGGCCGACGCGTAGCGGTCCAGTTGCGAGCGAAGCGTTTGAGCACGCGCGAGTTGGTCGCGGCTGGCCGCGCCCTGAGGCAGATCACGAGCGCGGCTGGGAGCGCCCTGCTGGTCAACGATAGGCTCGACGTGGCACGGGTCTGCGAGGCCGACGGAGTCCAGCTACCGGAAGCGGGAATGGAGGTCGAAGACGCTCGCCGTGCGCTCGGCGAGGCAGCCCTCATCGGTGTGTCTCGTCACGACCTACACGGCATCCAGAGGGCCGCCCGCGCCGGGGCCGATTTCGCTACCCTCAGCCCGGTTCATGCTGTGGCCGGAAAGGGCGAGGCGCTGGGTATCTCGGGGGTGCAACGGATCATCGACCAGCTCGCCCCCCCCATCCCCGTCTATGCCCTTGGCGGAGTCGGCCCAGCCGACGCCCAGCCACTGTTGGCGGCTGGCGCCCGGGGCATCGCAGTCATCCGAGCTGTGCTTGGACAGGAAAGCCCGGGCAAAGCCACAGCGGCCATCCTGGATGCGCTAACCCGCACCCATCACCAAGGCACGTGATGCTCGTGGTGGGCGTACATAGGGCGGCTTCGTTGCACCGGCGCAAAGGGCGTGTGCCCATTCCCTGGCGCGGAGCCTGCCTTGACATGGGCAGGGGACCACGCGAGCTTCGCACGGTGCAGGCTCGCCGCAGTCGTGTGTCTTCGACCGCCGCCCTCGTGCGGAGCCGGTACGCCATCGTCTTGGGGATCATGGCGGGGTTCATGGTATCGGGTCGTGCGGCACAAAGAGCGCGAGCGGAACCCCCTACGGAGAACGCGGCGCAGTCATTGCCAAGCGGGTACCCGGGCACCCTGGCGACGACCATGGGCGACTTGGGCCTCGACCCCCAGTGTCAGCACGACCCAGCCGGGACCTTCAGCTGCCACTATCGGGCGCGCACGGGCCTTACCACGCGGGACGCCCCCGCCATCGCGACCTACGATGCGCAGACTGACACGGTCTACGTTCACGTTCCGAACGTGCTCACCGCCCCGACAGACAAGCCCAGCACACCCGCCCTCCTGCAGCGACTGATGGAGCTCAACTGGCTGATGCTGATCGGAAAGTTCGAATGGAATCCCGACAGTGGAGAAGTCCGCCTGAGTGCGATTCTGAATACCGACTCAAATTTTGACCGTCGCAGCCTACGTTCGATCGTACTGGCCCTCGATACCACGCTTGCCAAGTATCGACAGCAGCTGGTCGACCTTCAGGGCTCCCTGTCATCCGGAACACCGTGATCATCCCTGCACAGGAGCTGGGTCGCGCTCGCACCAGTCAGCTTTCTCGGTTATGTTTTCCACCTTGTGAGTGGTGCTAGGCCCGGTCCGCGGGACCGGGCTGCGGGAGGCAAGCGATGCACGTAGGTCCGCGACACCTCGTCTGCCTGACCCTGTTGCCTATGGCGGTGATCATGGGCTTGTCGGGTTGTACGCTGAACAGGCTCGCGCGGTGCCATCAGGACGGTGGTTGTCCAGATGTCACAGCATGCGAGTACGACGGGCAACAGTTCGCGGAGGGTGAACGGTTTCCGTCCGCCGATGGGTGCAACACGTGCACGTGCGCTGAGGGGGGGCTGGTCGCCTGCACGGAGCGCGCCTGCGTAGACTTTTGCGGTGGGATCGCTGGGGTTCCGTGTCCAGCTGGTCAATTCTGCGACTTCCCCGCAGGGACCCAGTGCGGCGCGGGGGACCAAGCTGGCCAGTGCGTCACACCGCCGGAGGCGTGTACGGCGGTGTTTGATCCGGTGTGCGGGTGCGACGGGATGACCTATGGCAACGCCTGCATGGCTTCCGCGGCGCAGGTATCCGTGCTGTCCGCCGGTCCATGCGACGTGGATGCGAGTGACGGGAACGGAAGCGCCGGCAACGGGCCCGGTAGCACAGTGGGCGGTCCCGGCATGAGCGATGGAGACCCCCGCGATGGAGACGGTGACGGTGTCGCGGACTCCGGCGATGGAGACGGTGACGGTGTCGCGGACTCCGGCGATGGAGACGGTGACGGTGACGGTGTCGCGGACTCCGGCGATGGAGACGGTGACGGTGACGGTGTCGCGGACTCCGGCGATGGAGACGGTGACGGCGATGGGGACCCTCCCGGTGCGTTGTGCGGAACGCGGGGGGTGCCACCGTGCCCCGATAGCCAGTTTTGTGAGTTCTCCCGGCGAGCCAACTGCGGGGCGACAGACGCTCCGGGACAGTGCAGACAGCGCCCCGTGGGCTGCCCGAGGATCCTGGCGCCCGTGTGCGGGTGCGATGGAGAAACCTACTCGAACGCTTGCGTCGCCAACAGCCAAGGAGTGTCCGTCGCGTCGGACGGCGCCTGTGGGAGCGAGAGCGGCGGATGCGGAGGCCTTCGGGGAGTGAGCTGCCCCCGGGGCGAGTTTTGCGACTATCCGCCGGGGGCCAGATGCGGGCTGGCGGATGCCCCAGGCACCTGCCGCCAGCGACCCGATCGGTGTCCGCAACGACATGACCCAGTATGCGGCTGCGATGGGGAAACCTATCCCAACGCGTGCGGCGCGGCAGCTGCAGGAGTTTCGGTCGTGCGAAGAGGCCAGTGCGGTGGCGATGGCGATGGCGATGGCAATGGCAATGGCAATGGCAATGGCAATGGCCTTTGACTTAGACAAATCAGAAGCTGACTAAGAAGAGAGATATGTAGATGTAGGTGTAGTGAGTAACAT
>JAPPOR010001044.1:0-725 GCA_028817905.1 Myxococcales bacterium | reverse complement strand
CCTCGCAGACGCTGCCGCCGGCCGCGATGCCGACCCCTTTCGCCAGTCGGTAGCCGCCGCCGCTGCCGCAGGCTCGGGCGAGGGACGCGGCGATGGCGATGGCGATGGCGATGGCGATGGCGATGGCGATGGCAATGGCAATGGCAATGGCAGGGGAGCTTGCCGCTACGCTGGGGAACGCCATCCCGTAGGGGCCAAATTTCCTTCCACGGACGGCTGCAACACCTGCGATTGCCTTCCGAACGGGACGGTCGCCTGCACGGAGCGCGCGTGTCCCGGCTTTTGCGGAGGCATCGCTGGCTTCACTTGCCCGCGTGGGCAGTTCTGCAACTTCCCGATCGCCACCCGCTGCGGTTCAGGCGACCAGGCGGGCGCTTGCGAAGCACGGCCCACGGCCTGCACGCTCGACTACCGTCCCGTATGCGGGTGCGACAACAGGACCTACAGCAACGCCTGCAGCGCTGCGGCTGCGGGCGTATCGATTCTGGCTCGCGGCGAGTGCGGGCCGTAGCTGTCTGCCAAGCGACCTTCTTCGACGCCGCCTCGCTTGTCCTTCGACTCCACAGGACTTTCGCCGCCCTAGCAACAGGCAGCCTTCCCGCCGGTCGTCGAAAGCCCTATGAAGCCGAATCCCTGGCGCGATCCGACGCCGAGGTGATGAACGATCCGGGCTAGAAGCTCGCGTCGACCAAGGCACCATCCGCAAATCGCGCCCACAGGTGACC
>JAPPOR010000376.1 GCA_028817905.1 Myxococcales bacterium | reverse complement strand
GCGCGGGGGGCAGGTCATCAAGGTGACCACGCTCGACGCCACCGGGCCAGGGAGCCTGCAGGCGGCGCTCAACGCCGATGGGCCACGCATCATCGTCTTTGCCGTGTCAGGTGTCATTGAGGCCGACATCCTCGAGATCCCCCACGGCGACCTCACCATCGCCGGCCAGACCGCGCCCGGCGCCGGCATCACCATCCGCGGCCGCCTCTACGCCGCCTACGACACCGACGTGGGCAACATGATCATCCGCCACCTGCGGATCCGCCCGGAGTACGACGGCTCGGACGTGGCCCAGTTCGATGGCATCCAGTTCTCTCGCAACCACCACCTGATGTTCGACCACGTGTCGGTCTCCGGTGGCGTGGACGAGACGGTCGATCTCTACGAGGCACGTGACGTCACGTTCCAGTGGTCCACCGTGGAGTTCTCTCACCTGGCGAACGACCACAACTATGGGTTGATCAACGGCCCGGACGGAGTGCGGCTGTCGCTGCATCACACCCTCTTCGCGCACCACAAGAATCGCACCCCGGCCATCGCCAATGGCCCCGCCGAGGTCGTCAACGTGGTCGACTACAACGTGCGTCACGGCTTTGTGCACCACAACCCGGCATCGGGCCCCTTCAATTTGCTGGGCAACTACTTCATCGACGGCGACGACGACACACTGTTTCCCTTCTTCTTCGACGACGAAAACGCCCAGCCGGCTGCGGACCTGCGCTACTACCTCGCCGGCAACTTCGTGGTCGGCGCCGACGCCAGCTGCGAGCAGGGCGAGATCACCGACCCCTGGGCCCAGTGCGAATACCTCTCGGCCGACGAGCGCCTGCGCGCCGACGCCCCCTTCGACTTCAGCGGCGAGGGCGATGGCCATCGCCCGGTCGACGTGGATGACGCCGAGGCGGCCCACGACGCGGTGCTCGCGCACGCCGGCGCGTTCCCGCGCGACATCGTGACCCACACCGCGGTGCAGGATGCCATGGAGGGCACCGGTTCCTGGGGCCACTTCTACCCCGACGATCTGCTGGCGACCCTCACCCCGGCCGAGCCGCCCATCGATACCGACGACGACGGCATGGCCGACACCTGGGAGCAGCGGCACGGCCTCGACCCCGACGACGGCACCGACCACGGCAGCCTCATGCCGTCGGGCTACACCGCTATCGAGGAGTACATCAACGAGCTTGCCGCCGCGCTGCTTCCCTGACGTGCGCTACGAAAAAGGGCGACACCGTACAAAGCTGACCGGGAGCGTCCCGTCTATCCCTGCGAGGTCAGCTTAAAGGGCGGCGAGCCAGGACTGGCGCGTCGCGGTACCGTAGTACCACCTGGGATCGGTCCATGTCCGCAAGCACTGGGCCAGCCGAGCGGTCCCCTTGGTTGTCGATGCCACCTCAGCCACTGAGCCAAGCGCCCAGTCGATGGGTGGAAGTGACCCCAGTGTGGCCCTCGACGGGTGCGCAGCGACTCGCCTAGCATGTCCTGTGTGTTCAGGGTTTCGGCAGCCACGCCAAGCATCATCGCGAGCACGACGGAGTCATGGATGCGGCTTCTTGGAAAGTGGGCAACCGTTGCAGGGCTTGTGTGCGGGGGCGCCTGTGGCACCAGCGACGCAAGCGAGGATGGTCGGAGCGGCACGGGTGGTGCCGGCGCCAGGCAAGAGGGGAGTCCATCAAATGCCGTGGACGACGCGAACCAGGGTGAGAGGTACGCGCTCGACGCCAACTGGCTATGCAACCCCGCCACCACGACCAACCGTTGCCAGACACGAGCGCCCGCGACCGAGGTCGCTGCTGACGGCTCGCTGCTTCCAGTAGACGCGCCGCCACAGGGCCGCAAACGCATCGATTGCTTCTACGTGTACCCCACCGTGGACCTGCAACTCACGCCCGGACGCGCTTCGAACTTCCAGAACGTCGCGGACATTTGGGCAACGGCACGCGTCCAGGCCGAGCCCTTCGCGGACCTATGCGACGTCTACGCGCCCCTGTACCATCAGGCCACCGTCGGCACCTACTTCAACACAACCCGACAGGAGGAGCTGCTCGAGCTGGCCTACGACGAAATCGACGAGGCATTCCAGTACTACATGGCAGAGTACAACGCGGGCCGCAAGGTCGTTCTGATCGGGCACTCACAGGGCTCACACATGCTGCGACGGCTTCTACAACGGCGCTTCGATGGTCCGGACAATCGCGAGGTGCGCGACCAGCTCGCGGTCGCATTGTTGATTGGCTCCATGGGGGATTTCACCGTTCCCCCGGGCGAGCGGGTGGGCGGCAGCTTCGACGACATCCCACTGTGTAGCCGGCTCGGGCAAGTCGGCTGCGTCGTCAGCTTCAACGCCTACCCATCCAGGATGCCACCTACGGACGAATTCGGCTTGGTGGTCGAGGGGGTCGCCGACGGCATGGAAGCACCATGCACCAACCCCGCAGCCCTGGGTGGGGGCAAGGCCCAATCAGCAGGCGCCTTCTTCCAGCGTGCACCTGCCGGACTCTTCACGGGGACCACCAAGCTCCCGACACTCGGGAGCGCCGCGTACTTCGGCGTATTCCGCGACTTCTACGGCCTGGAGTGCGGCACGAGTGACGATGGACAGCCCTACCTGGCGGTGAGCGTGCTCGCGACCGACGATGACCAGCGGGCCGATCCGATCGATTATATGGCCGACCAGTTGCTTGTCGACGTCGTAGGGCTTCACGTCTTGGACTTCAATCTCACCCTCGATGACCTCCTGAACGTGGTCCGAGCCCATACGGACTGAGGCTCCCATGTCCTGGCGTATCGAACAGTATGGCGTAGTGCAGGAAAGCGGCGCCGCCGCTGTGGTGGTGTGAGGGTATGGCACCGACGCCGCGCTTCTGGGAAGTGTTTCTCGACCTTTTTGAGTTCTTGCCGCGGCAGGGGCCCGGCAATCGCGCTTGCGCGGAACGTGCTCTGCGATTGTGTACGGAACTGCCCCCGTCGCCGGCGATACTCGACCTGGGGTGTGGCGTCGGTGGTCAGACACTGCATTTGGCAGCGCTGACATCGGGTCCCATCACCGCCTTGGACAGGAGTGCCAGGTGCATCGAGCGAATGCGCGAGATGGTCGGGCGTTGTGGCCTGCTCGAGCGGATCAAGCCGATGGTTGGTGATATCGCGCAGCCGGGGCTACCCCCCGAGAGCTTCGACCTCGTGTGGTCCGAAGGCGCCCTCTACAATGTGGGCATCGAGAAGGCTCTGCGGGTTTGCCGTGGGTCGCTGCGCTCCGGAGGGTATCTCGCTTTCACGGACGCTGTCTGGCGCAAGGAGGACCCGCCGCCAGAGGTGAAAGCGGGATTCGATCTCGACTATCCGACCATGGGTTGGGTCGCCGACGTGCTTGCGATCATCGACCGGTGCGGATTCGAGTTGATCGCCCACTTCACTCTACCGAACGAGGCTTGGTGGGACGACTTCTACACGCCCCTGGCGGCGCGCGTGAAAGTGCTCCGGAAGAAGTACGCCGGTGACGAAGAGGCGATCGGCATTCTCGATCAACTCGCCCGGGAGCCCGAGCTGCACCGCTCGAACTCGCACTACTACGCATACGAGTTCTTCGTGACGCGCCTCGGACGAGAACT
>JAPPOR010000155.1 GCA_028817905.1 Myxococcales bacterium | reverse complement strand
GGGTGGAGGCGCGAAGGGAGCCAGGCCTGCCATGCCGGCGACGAAGAGTAGGGACAGGACCCTCTTGACCCGTCGCCAGAGCCAGCAGACCAGGCCCGGACTGCGCCGGGGCCTTGTCGGCATGTTGAAACTCGCTGTTGGGGTGGACTCAACCGGTGGTTTGGGTCGAGTCCCGTCTCAGCAGCGCTGTACACACAGGCGAAGGTGCCTGCGGACCCCTGCTCCCCTGTGCCGGGTGGACAGTCGAGGCGCACGTTGTGCCCGGGCGCTGGTTCGCCAGGATGCGGCCTGCGTGGGGAGGTCGGTGGGGCGCGCCTGCGCGGATACCGAGTCCGGGCGCACGACTGATCGGCGCCCCCCTCCCGTCTCGTCCACCGCGCCGCAGGTCGATGGCCACGCGACCTCGGCCGCTATGGTGCGGCCCCGGGTCGGGTCCTCCGAACTCGGGCTCGAGGCCACCGCCCCCATTAGTTGAAGGACGCCTACGGCGAGCCAGGTCAACAACCATCGAGGCTGGGGCATCCGAGACATGGCTGCAGTACGATAGACACCGCCCTGTGGTGTCGCAACCTGCCCAGCCCGGAACATTCACGACTTCGGCGTCGGATCGCGCAGGGATTGGGCTTCACAGGGTCCGCGGCCGATGAAGGAAGGGTGGATCCCTTTCGAAGAGGCCGCGGACCCTGTGGAAACCGGGGACAAGCGAGGCGTGCGTCGGTTGTGACCAAGTCGTACTAGCGAAATCGAACGATAACAGGGACATAACGTTTCGGGGCGTTGCCAGTCGTCCGCTGTCGCTACGACTCTGATCGGGACTTTGGTGGGGACCATTGCACTCATGCTAAGTTGGTCAGCATGTCGGACGCAGCCCCCCGCCTTGCGACCTACGATGACCTCCTTGTCCTGCCCGAAGACGTGCGCGCCGAGGTCCTTGGTGGGCAGGTCGTGACCGCGCCGGCACCGCTCCCCAAGCACTCCAAAGCGCAAGGAGCCCTGCGCCGCTTCGTCGGCGGCCCCTTCGATGACGACGACGGGCACGGCGGGCCGGGGGGGTGGTGGGTCTTTGTTGAGGTCGACATCGCCCTCGGCCCCCACGACATCGTACGGCCGGACCTGGCCGGCTGGCGTCGCAAACGACTTTCGGACCCCGCAGAACAGCGGCCGATCACGGTCACACCGGACTGGGTCTGCGAGGTCCTTTCTCCCAGCACAGCCGCTCGCGACAGGGTTCAGAAGCGCAAGCTCTACGCCGACCATGGCGTGCCCCACTACTGGATCGTCGATGTCGATGCCCGCACCGTCGAGGCCTTTACCTTGAAGCAAGGCCGCTGGATCCTCGCCGACAGCTACGACGATCAAGCCACCGCTGCCATCCCACCGTTTGAAGCCGTTGAGCTCGAGGTTGGGCGCCTGTTTTTGCCGCGCCCATCGGTCGTAGTATAGAGTGCCCCGGGCGCTCCTTGGGGAGTTGACCCATCGGTGAATCCGGATGAATCGGTTGGGATCGGACCTGGACGCCAGCAGCGCGGCCTCACAAGACAATGCGCGGCTCAACCGCTCGCTTGCTTCGGAGCTGAGGGAGGTCGTTGCCTCCGCGGCCCTGGGTGGGTCAGCGCCAAGCCGCGAGCGCCACGTTGGGCGCGGCAAGCTGCTTCCCAGGGATCGGGTCGAGCGGCTGCTCGATCCAGGCTCGCCCCTGCTGGAGCTCGGCCAACTCGCGGCCCACGGGATGTACGACGACGAGGCGCCGGGCGCGGGCTTGATCACGGGCATCGGGCGGGTGGCTGGCCGCGAGGTGATGATCGTGGCGAACGACGCGACCGTGAAGGGCGGGGCCTACTATCCGCTCACGGTCAAGAAGCACCTGCGCGCCCAGCAGGTCGCTCGAGAGAACAGCCTGCCGTGTGTGTATCTCGTCGACAGCGGGGGCGCCAACTTGCCCTACCAGGCCGAGGTGTTCCCCGACGAGCAGCACTTCGGTCGCATCTTCTTCAACCAGGCGCGCATGAGCGCCCTGGGGATTCCCCAGATCGCCTGCGTCATGGGCAGCTGCACCGCCGGCGGAGCCTACGTTCCGGCCATGTCGGACGAGACCGTGATCGTTCGCAATCAGGGAACGATCTTCTTGGGCGGACCGCCGCTCGTGAAGGCGGCCACCGGCGAAGTCATTTCCGCGGAGGAACTGGGCGGAGCCGACACCCACGGCCGCAGGTCCGGGGTCGTCGACCACGTGGCCGAAGATGACACCCATGCGTTGGAGATCGTGCGGTCGATCGTCGGACGCCTCAATCGCCAAGAGCCACCGACAGCCCTCGCGACCGTTGCGCCCGAGCTTCCGGCCTACGATCCCCAGGAGTTGTACAGCATCATCCCACGGGATGTACGCGCCCCCTACGACGTGCGGGAAGTCGTGGCGCGCATCGTGGACGGGTCGCGCTTTGCCGAGTTCAAGCCGCTCTACGGTACGACCTTGGTTTGCGGCGACGCGCACATCTGGGGGCAGCCGGTCTCGATTCTCGCCAACAATGGGGTGCTCTTTTCCGAAAGCGCGCTGAAGGGTGCCCATTTCGTGGAACTCGCCTGCCGACGTGGGCGTCCGCTGGTTTTTCTGCAAAACATCTCCGGCTTCATGGTCGGCGGAAAGTACGAGGCTGGCGGGATTGCAAAGGACGGCGCCAAGCTTGTGACTGCCGTTGCGTGTGCGGAGGTCCCCAAGCTGACGGTGATCATCGGCGGAAGCTTCGGCGCAGGAAACTACGGCATGTGCGGCCGCGCCTATGCGCCGCGGTTTCTCTTCTCGTGGCCCAACAGTCGCATTTCGGTCATGGGCGGTGAGCAGGCGGCCAGTGTGCTCGCGACCGTCAAGCGCGATGTGATGGACAAACGTGGCGAGGCCTGGAGTGCCGAGGAGGAGGCCGCCTTTCGCAAGCCGGTGGTCGAGCGCTACGAGCAGGAAGGCAGCCCCTACTACGCGACGGCGCGTATGTGGGACGACGGGATTATCGACCCTGTGCAAACGCGCGACGTGCTCGGACTCGCCCTTGCCGCCACTCTCAACGCGCCCGTCCCGCCGACCACCTTTGGCGTGTTCCGAATGTAACCACCATGGACTCCTTGCTGATCGCGAATCGCGGTGAGATCGCTTGCCGTATCATCCGCACGGCCCGGCTGCTCGGAATACGCACGATCGCCGTGTACTCGGACGCGGATCGACACGCATTGCACACGCGCCATGCGGACGAGGCCGTCTTCATTGGCCCAGCAGAGGCGGCACACAGCTATCTCCAGCCTGACCGAATCCTGGAGGCCGCCGTCCAGACCGGCGCAAGCGCCATCCATCCCGGCTACGGTTTTCTGTCTGAAAACCCGGCGTTCGCCGAAGCGGTGGTCGCCGCCGGGTTGGTTTGGGTGGGTCCTCCCGCGTCAGCGATCCGCGCCATGGGACTCAAGGACGCGGCCAAGAAGCTGATGGCCGCTGCTGGAGTTCCTGTCACGCCAGGCTACCTGGGTGAGGACCAGGACCCGCAGCGCTTGCAGCGCGAAGCCGAAGCGGTCGGCTTCCCGGTGCTGATCAAGGCGGTTGCGGGGGGGGGTGGCAAGGGCATGCGC
>JAPPOR010000250.1 GCA_028817905.1 Myxococcales bacterium | reverse complement strand
AGGACGGCGGTTTCGAGTCCGGTCTCGAACTCGTGCTGTCCACGATGCTGCAGGCGCCCGGCTTCCTCTATCGCAGCGAGCTAGGCCAACTGGATGGTGGTCGCGCTCGGCTCTCGCAGTATGAAATCGCTTCCGAACTGGCCTACGCCTTGACAGGGTCGACGCCCGACCAGGCGCTCCTGGATGCGGCCGAGCGTGGCGAACTCGTGACCAGCGATCAGCGGCGCGCGCAGGGGATGCGGCTGCTCAGCACCCCGCGGGGGCGCGTACAGGTGGCCCGGTTCGTATCCCTGTGGCTCGATGTCGAGCGGCTTTCGTCGGTGCCCAAAGACAGCGAGCGGTTCCCCTCGTTTGACCCCGAGCTGCGTGCCGCCATGGCAGAGGAGATCGAGCGCTTTGTGGAGCACGTCGTGTTTGAAGGCGAGGGAACGCTTCAGGAGCTCTTGACGGGGAGCTACACGTTCGTGAACGAGCGCTTGGCAGCCTTCTACGGGGTCGGTGTTCCCGAGATGATGGGCGCGCGCGGCTTCGGACGAGTGGACAGTCCCGATCCGGAGCGCACCGGGATCTTGACCTTGGGCGCCGTATTGGCGACGCACGCGCGTCCCGACGACTCGTCGCCTGTGCATCGCGGCAAGTTGGTGCGCGAGCGAATTCTTTGTCAGCCTTTGGCGCCGCCGCCTCCAGGCGTAGTTGTGGAGCCCCCGCCTGTGGACCCGAAGCTGTCCGTGCGGGAGCGCTATGCGGCGCATTCGGAAAAGGAACCCTGCCAGAGTTGTCATCGGCTGATCGATCCGATCGGATTGGGGTTCGAGCATTTTGACGGGGTCGGGCGCTATCGCGAGCGGGAGGGGGATCACTCGATCGACGCCACCGGATCCGTGGTCCAGAGCCGGCAGACCGACACGGACTTCGAAGGCGCGGCGGAGCTTGCCCATGCGCTCGGCAAAAGCTCCGAAGTCCGGGATTGCTTCGTTCTGCAGTGGTTTCGGTACGCCTATGGCCTGACAGAGGACGCCGGGCTTGCATGTATGCTGGGCGACTTGCAGGCTGACTTCGCAGCGACCGGTGGCGACATCAAGGCACTCCTGGTGGCGACCGCCGATACCGTGCACATGGTGGAACGGCTTGCGGGTGGTGGGCGCGCTGGGACGACTGTCGAGCCCGTCGACGATCGGGCCGGCTCGGACGCGCCCCCGGGGCCGGGGACATCCGAGACCCCGCCGGCGGTCGACATGCCGGCACCGCAGAAGGCTACCTACGAGGTTATGGTCGACAGCTCGTGGCCGACGGGCCATTGCGATCGCGTGACCGTCACCAATCCAACCAACGCCCCGCTGGTCTGGTCGGTGACACTGACGATCGATGGAACCATAAGCAACTCATGGAACTGTACCCCGACCGGCGACAGCGGTGAGGTCACTTTTGCGGGGGTGGATTGGAACCGAGAGATCGGGCCCGGGAGTAGCGCGGAGTTCGGATACTGTGTCGATCTGTAGAATCAGTGAGCGGGAGCCGAACGCATCATTGTCCTACAGACTCCTCCACTGCGCGCTGGGGTTCGGGTATCGGTGAGTCGACGTGGGTCGGGCGTGACTGAGAACCCCCTCGCGGAGCCGGCGATGGTAGGCTAGCGGAGTTTGGCCTGTCCAACGCTTGAAGGCGCGATGGAAGCCGACCTGGTGGGAGTACCCCAACTGTTCCGACATCGCCTTCAGGTTCGGGGATGGCTGGCTGAGGTAGTGAACTGCCCAGCGTTTGCGCCACGTGGCCACCAGGTCTGTATAGGTCGCGCCCTCGAATTCCAATCTACGCCCCAGCGTGCGCGGGCTCATGTCTAGCTGGGCCGCGACGTCCTCGAGGCTCGGCATGCGGGGTTCGCTGCGCCTGGCGATGAGCTTCAAGACCCGCTCGATCATCCTGTCACCGTGGGCAAGCCAAGCTTGGGTCCGCTCCGCATGTTGACACAGCATGTCGTGTAGCTTGGGGTCAGCCCGCGGGAGGCTCCGCTTCAGACAAACAGCCGGGAACCGGTATGCAGGAACCAGGTTCGAGAATCGCAAGGTCGTCTCGCCAAGTGTCTTTCTGTGCTCCTCCAGGTTGTCCGGCGCGGGATATGGGAACCAGCATTCGAGCGCCTGTATCCTGCAGAACACCGTGGCCCGATGGGAGCTGTAGATACCTCCCAGGAGAAAGTCCCAAGCGGCTCGCGCCGCTTGCGCCTGGCAGGATTGCATCACCCCGATGGGCTGTACGAAGTAGATGGTTGCTAGCTCGTCCGTTGTCTCGCGTTCGATCCGAAGCGTGTCGTTGACCAAGTTGGAGTAGCGGGCCAAGGTGTCGAACGCATGGCCCACGGTGGCCGACGTTGCTACCAGATAGTCGATGATGCCGATCTGCCCAAACGCTTGACAGCGCGCTGCCTTCAGACCCAGGGCCGGGTCGTTGCTGGCTTCGACAGAGCTCTGCAAGCGCTGGAGCGCGGCCAGCGCCGATACCTGGCGCTCGCAGCTGTCGACGCCCTGTTCAGTGGCAGGGCGGCCGCCGCCAGCAAGCGCGTCGGCGAACGGGCCCTGCAGCGCCTCGCTGAAGTGTGCTTGTTCGACTGCCTTGGCACCGCGCTCAGGTATCACTAACCGGAACATAGCCTCGCATCGCCAAGACGACCAGCGCCCGGCTGCGCCCCGACAAACACCGAGTGGTCCTTCACGGATTTCGGTGGTAATTTTATGCTAGGGAAGTAATAGGGAAAGCACGGACTTGCCGGTGGGTGATGGTATGGATGAGCGGGCGATCGACGCGTTTTGGGATCGACACCCATGTGGGGACCACCAGGTTGCGGGTCTCGATGGCGATCACTCCGCGTTTTTCCAGCGCTACGATGCCTACCGATATCGCGCCGAGCCGCACATTCCGCGCTGTCTGGACGACCTTTCGCCGGTTGGCAAGCGCATCCTGGAGATCGGCCTCGGGCAGGGGGCCGACAGTCAGCAGTTGATTGAGCGCGGGGCTCGGTGGACCGGGATCGACCTCACGCGTGAGTCGGTTGCGCGCGTGGCGGCGCGGATGCGGGCCTTTGGCCTACCCCACGAGGGGCTCGTTCGGGCCAGCGTCGTCAAGTTGCCATTTGAAGACGGTCTGTTCGACTTGGTGTACAGCCACGGCGTGCTCCATCATGTGCCGGATATCCGTCGGGCCCAGGCCGAAATCGCCCGGGTGCTGCGCCCTGGAGGACAGCTGGTCGCCATGCTTTACGCGAAGTGGTCGCTCAACTATCTGGTGTCCATCGCTGTCCTCCGTCGCCTGGGCCTGGCCGCACTCGTGCTTGCGGGGCTCAAGCCCCCCGGCATCTACGGGGCCCACGTTGACAACGCGCGGCGCATTGGGCTCCGCAACTACCTGCGCCTGGATCGCTTCATCCATCACAATACAGACGGTCCCCAAAATCCCTACAGCAAGGTCTACTCGGTCGCGGACGTGCGGCGCGACTTTCCGGCGTTCAGACTGGTGCGTGTGCATAGGGAGCACATGCACGCGCCTCCCTTGCCGATCGCAGGTTGGCCTGGCGCAAGCCTACTGGGCTGGCACTTGTGGGCCCACCTGGAGAAGCG
>JAPPOR010000790.1 GCA_028817905.1 Myxococcales bacterium | reverse complement strand
GTAGACCGGAGCGTTGTCACGCATCCACGCGTAGTAGTCGTACTTGTGGTCACCGAAATGGCGGCCATCCAACTTGATCGGGAATTGCAGTTCGGTTCTCACGGCTCCCCCATGTTCCAGCTCTTGTTCGCGGGGATAGACCCTGGCTTGAATCTCAAATTAGATCAAGATATAAGTTGAGAATGGCACTCGCACCCGACACTAGGCAGGCGCGCGTCGATGAGATCTTGGATGCCGCAGCGCGCTTGATCCGGAAGCGGGGTGACAGCAACTTCACGATGCGCGTGCTCGCCGACGAGGCGGGCCTGAGCCCAGCAACGCCTTTCAACCTGCTGGGCTCCAAGAGCGGTGTCTTTCGGGCACTGCTGCGGCGATCCTTGTCGACCCTGGAATCCGCGCCGTCGACACACCCTATCGATCGGTTCTTCCTTTCCTGGGAGCTGTGCGCGGAACTCTACGCAAGCGACGAGGTCTACTTCAGAGCGTTGGTCATCGGCTCGCAAATCGTGCCGGACGCCGCACTGCTCGGCATGGCGATCGCAGAATCGCTCTTGACGGAGGCGGTCGCCTTGGGCTCCCTCGCTCGCAATACCCCGGTTCGTCCGTTCGCGGAGAACTTGGACTTGATGGGAGTCGGAATCCTGGTGCTTTGGTCGCGCGGCCTGTTGCCGTCTGAACGCCTGGTGGCGCAGTATCATCACGGCATGGCCGTGATGTTGTCGACGGTGGTTACGGACGAGAGTCGCGCACGCGTGGCCAAGTGGCTGCGCTCGGCAGAACGGGTGCTGCGAGCGCTGGGGCCACTAGGCGAGGCCGACGGTTCGGCCGCTACCTAGTCCGCATCCATCACCAAGGCACGCGCCCTCTGCCCGTTTGCACACCCAAGCCGGTCATGTGGGCGCCTGGAGGTGGTCGCCGCTCTCGCGATCTGCACGGGCACCGGCTCCGACGGGATCTCACATCTTTCTGGGCCCGTGCGGAGCCTGCCTTCGGGTCACCTCTCGAACTCGGAAACGAATCCAGGGGCGCCTGCGGCCGGTCCGTGCGACCTCTGAAACCGCGAAGCCACGGTGGTCGCTGACCGCGACCTTCGGCGAAAACAGACGGGGGGGACAAAACTGACCCTGGTCAGCGGGCAGTGGACCCGCTAGCTCTGAGTGTAGACCATGCATGCAGGACTGCTCATCGACTCGATCGTACGTCAGACCACGGTGCTGATCGCCTCACTCGCGACCGCCTCGGGACACCGGACACAGCTGGCGCACGTGGCCAACCATGTGTTCGCTGACCTGGTGCGCGAACTGCGCGACCAGGGCCTCGGCAACAAGGTGATCGCCGACATGTTCGGCATGGCGCTTCGAACGTACCGTCGCCGCCTCGCCCGGCTCAGCAGCAGCCGCACGGAGCAAGGCAAGTCCCTGTGGCAAGCCGTGCTCGCCCATATCCAGGCGCACGGTCCGGTCACGCGCGCCTCGGTCCTGCTGCGCTTCGCACACGACGACGAGAGCGTGGTCCGCTCGATCCTGCAGGACCTGGTGCGTTCGGGGCTGGTCGCGTGCAGCGGCATCGACGAGACGGCCCTGTTCGACGCGAGCGCAGTCCTGCGTGGAGAACATGCCCCCCCGGAGGACGCACTCGAGAGCCTCCTGTTGGTGGCGCTCCACCAGGTCGGCCCGGTGGACTTGGAAGCGCTCCAGGAACTGGTGCCAGCCCCGGCCGAGGCACTCGAGCAAGCCCTCGGCCGCCTGGTAGACGATGGCCTGGTCGCGCTGGAGCGTCGCGGTCGCCACGCCCGCTACCACTGCGAGTCATACCTGATCGACTTCGGCGACGCGGTCGGCTGGGAGGCCGCGGTCTTCGACCACTACCAGGCCATGGTGGCGTCGATCGTCAGCAAGCTTCGCCAGGGTCAGTGCAGCGCACACCTGCAGGATCAGATCGGTGGCAGCACGTTCGCATTCGACTTGTGGGAAGGCCACCCGATGGAAGCGCGCATACGCGGCTACCTACGGTCGATGCGGGAGCAGGGGATGGCCCTCAGGCGCGAGCTCGAGGAAGACATCCAAGCGCGCCCCATGCCCAGCGACGCCGCGCCACTCCGGGTGCTCGCCTACGTGGGGCAAACGGTGGTGGGAGCCGACGAGCCCGAACACAATGAAAGCGGCGAGGAAGAGGGATGACGAGAATGCCTACAGGAAGAGTCGTGCTCACGCTGGTCGCGGGCCTGGCTTTCGGCCTCGCCGGATGCGCGCGCAGCAACCAGGACCAGGTCGGCGGCGAGAGCCACTGGCTGCAAGCGTGCAGTACCGACGCCCAGTGCGGCGACGGGGGCCTGGTCTGCGACTGCGGGACATGCACCCGCGCCTGTGCCGACGACGACGCCTGCGCCGGGGGGCCGGCCGCCGTTTGCGCGGACCGGCGTTCGGAAGGGCTCGAGAATGCCTGCTCCGCGATGCCCCCCCCGACCGACTTCGGCGTGTGCCTGCGCGCCTGCTCATCCGATGCGGACTGCTCCGGCAAGTGCGTGGATGGCGGCTGCGCACTCGCCGCGGACGACGGATCCCAGGACCCGACCGGGACACCGGGTGACTCCGCTCTCAACCCCAGCGGCAGTTGCGCCGCGGACGGCAACGGCGGGCGCTTTGGGTACCATTCACCGGATGCGAGCGACGTGTACCTGCCCGATTGCCAGCGGGAGCTCGAGCGCGAGTACTGGAGGATCTTCCTGAAGCCCGACGAAACGGCGTACATGATTCCGCGGCCCGACGGCGCTCGCGGGGTCAAGCGGGCATGCGCTGATCCGGAACACGCGCTGCACGAGGCCCTGGTCGAGTACACCCTGTGCGACGAAGCCGCTCGGCCAGCGGCCGTCAACGCCATGGACGTGGAAGACGCTTTTGCGCTCTCGCGTTTGCTGCATGCCGACCTGATCTTCGAAAACCACCCCGAGCAGGGCGCCAGCGGGTTCCCGGACGATATTCTGGAAGCCTGTCAGGCCGACGAGGCCTTCCGCACCGGGCCGATGTCCGATCGCTGCGACTTCGAGCTCGAAGCGGCCGCAAGCGGCGCGCGCAGCGAGATCGGTCATTTCCACACCGGCGCCGAGGGCGACGCCCTGGCCGCCAAGATGAACGACCTGTATGGAATCAGGGGCGAACGTTTCTGCGAACGGGCCGCCCACAGCGCTGCCGACAAGCTCGATGCGGCCCTCGAGATCGTGGATCGCGCCTGCACCATCGACGCGGACTGCGTCGCTGTAGCGCACAGCTCACGATGCCACGACCGCTGCAGCGCCGCGATCGCGGCGGGCGGCGAGCCGGACATCGACGCCGCGCGCGACCTCGCCAATGCCATGAGCTGTACCCCCGCACGGGCTGCCGACTGCCCGGATGTCGTCTCGCCCCCCTGCGAGGGCCTCGAACCCGCGTGCGTCGACAACCTGTGCCGCTACTAGGCGCTGCTTGGGAGCGCGCGTCAGCGCCCAGAAGCGTCGCCGCCCAGGAGCTTCGCGGTCATATCCCGGCGGCGCGCCTTGATCGCGTCGGCGGACTCGACGACGATTCGTTCGTCCGGTTCAATCTTCAAAATCGGCTCGCCCTTCTTGACGATGT
>JAPPOR010000806.1 GCA_028817905.1 Myxococcales bacterium | reverse complement strand
GGTCGATACCGCTGACCAGCACATCTCGGGGCTCCGGGCGTGACCACCGCGAAACGTGCGGCGCCACGGGACACTCCCGGAGACCCTAGTGCGCAGCGGAAAGGCAACGATCCCTGCGACTACAGCAGCGAACCGGGAATAGAAGCCCGTGGCCACGGCGTTTCCAAGACGCATGGAGGTAGTGCAACGACAGACCCGCCGCCGAGGCAGCACAGACGACCGTGTGTGGGCCACCCAGAACGACGACCGTGTCGTCGCCGTGCTGGCCGACGGCGCCGGTGGGGTGCCGGGCGGCGCCGAGGCCGCACAGCTGGTCGTCGACGGAGTGCGCGAGCTTTGCCGCAAGCGAGCCTTCCCCTCGACGCCACAAGGCCTCTGCGCCCTCCTGACGCGCCTCGACGAGGACATCCATCGGGTCCACCAGGCAGGAGAAACGACCGCGATCGTGGTGGTCGCCGCCGGCGGTACGTTCATCGGCGCGAGCTGCGGGGACTCGGAATGCTGGGTCGTCGACCGGGACGAACACCAGATAGCGACCGCAGACCAGATCAGGAAGCGCCTCGGTAGTCGCCGATCCCGGCCCGTTCACTTTGGCCCTCTGGTGCTCGGCGAACGCAGAGTCCTGCTCGCGTCCGATGGGCTCACGGGGCACGCTTCCCCTGCCAAGCTCCTCTCCGCCTGCCGGGCGCCGTCACTTGAAGAAGCAGCGTCGGCACTCGTCGAAACCCCTCGTACCTCTGACGGAAGTTATGACGACGATGTCAGCATCGTCCTGCTCGATGCCTGCGCTGGACTTTCGGATTCGTCGTAGCTCGTGGAGCCATCTGGCTGGCAGCCCCCAGTCCGCCTTATCCAGGTCTCGATCATTCGGCAGAACGTCGAACACCTTGGAACCGCCCGGTTCGCCGATGCTGGACGCCGTCACAGCCGGGCCGCGGGCTGGATTGGACTGCGAGGCTCTGCCACGATAGAAACCTGCTAGGCCGACAGATGCCGACATGCAGCCTCTCCTCGTAGTCCTCGATCTCGACGAAACGCTCATCTACGCGAGCGAGACAGAACTCGCCCATCGCCCCGACTTTGCTGCTGGCAGCTACTCTGTCTACAAGCGCCCTTTCCTGGACGAGTTCCTGGAACAGGCTTTGGCCTCGTACGACGTGGCCATCTGGACATCGTCGACCGCCCCGTACGCGTTGGCGATAGCAGCCGAGCTTGTCCATGACATCGCCTCATTCAAGTTCATCTGGGCGCGAGATCGGTGCACAGCACGGATGGACCCGGAGACACAGGAATGCGAGTTCACGAAGAATCTGGCGAAGCTCAGGCGCCGTGGCTTCTCACTCGAGCGGACCATTGTTGTCGACGACTCTCCTGAGAAGCACCGGCGCAACTATGGCAATCTGGTGAGAGTAACGCCCTTCTTCGGAGATCCAGAAGACGACCTATTGCCGCGTCTCGCCGACTACATTGCCGCTCTGGCCTCGGTTCCGAACGTACGAAACGTCGAGAAGCGGGGTTGGGATCGTCTGACAGGGAGCGGCCTAACAAACCGCTGAAGCTGTCGGGCGGACCAGCGTCGTGCAGGTCCACAGCGCCCCGTTCGGGGCCCTCCGTTTCGCTCCGCCCCGGCCGCGGTAGACTGCGGAGGCCCCGCGCGACGCCCCGCAGCTTGGCTGCCATATCCGTTGGCCCGGTAGACACAGTCACTCGCGGAAGCCAAGGGGGAATAATCCGGGTCCCGACCGGGGTTTTCTTGACGATGATTGCTTTGTAGGACCTGATACCGCTGCTAGCGCTCTGTGGAGCAGTCGGCGCGGGGTTTGGCTCCGCTGCACTTGGCGTCGTTGGCCCTGAGCAAGGAGTAGCTGGTGTTGCGGCCGCCCTGGTGTGGGTTGTGCTTGTTAGGTTGGGCGGCGACCGCTTGCTTTCCAGCCGGTTGTGCAGCTCTTCAGATGCCCTTCTTCGATTTGCCTACGTAGGGACCGCCTTGCTGCTCCTAGGGGGCTCGCCTCTGATATCGTACTGGAGGGGCGGGCTCTGACGGGAGCAGGCTGACAAGCCACTGAAACCAGCGGGGCGCATCCACCTCGTCCGCGACGTTGACCTGAGCCAGGGTGGCGGCTTCGCTCCGCCGCCCGCATGCGGTAGCCTGGAGGCCACCCGGCGCGAAGCAACAAGGCATGGCGCAATACCCGTGAACCCGCTCGCAGCATACCGTCCGATGACTGCGTATTTGAAACTTGCTGTAGACGGTGTTGACTGGCACGCCGATTTCGAGAGCGCTCTGATTGCGGCCTTGGCCAAGGCGGCCACCCAGTACTGCGGCGGGAACGGGACCTTTCGTTTTGTTGAGCATGCACCATTTGACGAAGCGACACCGCCTGTTGAGCTCTCGGACCTCGACCGCAAGACGCACTCATTGCAGCGGCTGCCTCCCAAGCTCAGCCTGATCGAGGTCGAAAACGGGTTCGCGCAGTTCCACGATGAGACGAACGAGTTCTCGGACGACTTTCGCGAATACCTGAAAGCGTACTTCGCGATCGTTCGTCAGGATTCGCCGGAAGCCAGAGCGGGCTATCTCTTCTGGTGGGACGGCTCCTGTGAGGATGACCCTGCTCTCGTGATCAACGAGTATCAAAGTCTCGATGCTCTTCTAGCAGCGCCGCCCGTGCTCCGGGTGCTCTGTCTTGCGCCGGTGTGACGACGGACCACCAGCTCGCGCGCCCTCGCACAACCGCGCGAGCCCACTGCGCCTTCGCCTCGGTCGAAAACACAGCGAGCAGTCCTTCCCCCACCGAAACCCACGGGCAAAGGCTCCCGGTCGCGCGCGCCGAACGCAAACGGCGCCTCGGCTGCGGCATGACCCCCGGCTGCCACCGGGCGCGGGGTAACCCGATAGGCTCCCTCACACCAGCAGTCGATCCGGCGCAGCGGTCGAAAGGGAGTCCTCCGAAAAATGCGCAAGGACATCGGTGGAGGCGCCCTGCCAGACGCCGTGCCCGCGCCCTCGCGCGCGCGGCGCTCCCGGGGTGCGCGTACCGCACCTGCGTGAGCAGCCGCTAGTCCCATCGTCGTTCTAGGCTGCTAGGGTCTGGTCGTGGCAGCGCGCGCGCCAGATGTAGAGGAAGCGAGCAGGCGGCGCCACAGTGCTTCTACACATGGTTGATGCTGAAGAGCACGAGGGAGAAGCCAGCGAGCCAGAGCACGACATTGGCGAGGCCGGAGAGTACGACGAAAGGCACAGCGCTCTGGAACCCAGCATGCCGCCTCTCGACGTACCGCCGACCCACCGCGGCCAGGTAGAACGGGCTCAACAGCGGGAGACCGAGGGCGCCCAAAAGAAGTCCAGCGGTCCACGGCGTGAGCGACCTTTCGCCGCCGCTGGATCCTAAGTACACCATGCTGAAGAGCAGGTCGCTGCTCAGGCCGGGCGCCAGGGAAAGCAAGAGCCACCGCCACGGTGCTCCGCCAGGCCGGGCCTCATCCATGTGCGGCACGTTCATAGTTTGGCTCCAGCGATTCCGGTCGCTCCGAAGAATCCCATGGAGCCTAGGCTGGGAGCTACCCGGACCACACGGCTCTGGCTGCTAGTCCGTCTTGCTCATAGGTGACCGTGGTGGAG
>JAPPOR010000580.1 GCA_028817905.1 Myxococcales bacterium | reverse complement strand
TTCTATTTCCGTCGAGATAACAAGAACTTCACGTTCTTGAACAGGAACTAGCTAGCTGCGACAAGCGCCTCGCGCAGACGCTCCGCGAGCTGGGCCCGCGAGTAGCGCCTGCGCAGCGAACACGCGTCTTGAAATACCTCCTGGCTGGAGCGCCCTAGAGTCCGCTCCAGCGCGTGAGCGAAATCATCCACATCGCCGCGCTCGAAACGACCATGGCTGGACACCGGCGCCATATACTCGTCCATGGCCGTTTCCGCTGGATACAGACCGGGCGTTCCGAGGTAGTAGCCTTCCAAGATGGGTAGCCCGAACCCTTCGACCTCCGACGCCATCACCAGGGCGCGCGCCTCTGCAAGCGTCCGGCGGAACTGGCGCTCGGGCAGGCTGTCGAGCACGCGCACCGTGCGCAAGCGGTCAGCAAGACGACGGGCATCGCGGGCGATGCTTCCGACCAGCAACAGCTCGGGCAGATCCATGCCGCGGTCCTCCAGCACCTGCCAGTGCTCCAGCAGACCCAAGGTCTGCTTGTGCGGCGCGGTCGCGGCCAAGTGCACCACGCAGTCGCGCTTGGCAACATGGGAGGGTTCGGTCCCCAGGAGCGTCTCATAGTCACTGGCGGCGTAGCCAACGCGAATGTCGCGTACTCTCAGCCGGGATCGCTCCGCGAACCGGTTCAACTCCTGCCGAGCGTGCTCCGAGACGGTCACCACCGTCGTCGCATGCCGCAGCGCATGGGTCAAAGCGCGTTCGAGATAGGCCGTGGTCGCACGCCCCATGTACGCTGGGTAGTGCGTTGCATAGTGCGCGACAATCGCGTCGTGGACCACCGCGACCGCCGGTAGACCCCCGGTGTTGAGCCAGGGCAAGAAGCCCTTTGGATAGAGCCACACATCGGCGTCCATACGCGTCGCTTGGGGCCACACGCGGTGCAACCCATCCACCAATACGCGCGGAAGCGTGCGATCGGTTCGAAGGGGGAGCTGCACCCCTTCGCCCAGCACGTGCGGCCACGTCATTGAGGACCGTGACGTCACCGGAATCACCCGCACTCCCAACCCGGCCAATCCCCCAAGCATGCACTCGGTCATGCGCGTAATCCCGCGACTTCGGTCTCGGTGAGGATTTTGATCAGCGAGATAGGTGACGACGCGCATACAGACCGGCCCCAGCTGATCCTACAACAACGTTCGAGCCACCGATCGCACAGGGATTCGGCTTCACACGGCTTTCGGCGACTCGACCGAGTTGGTGGATGGTCCGGGCCGAGCTTACTGCCCCTCCTTGGCAGGAATGTGGCACCATGTAGGCCCATGAGCACCCAGCGCCGCCGCCGTTTCTCGATGATTCGCGACTTTACCGCGGCGGATTTCCTGACGATCGGCAACGGGGCCTGCGGCTTCATCTCGGTACTGGCCGTGTGCCGCTACTTGCTCGAGCGGAATGCGGACGATCTGTGGCTGGCGATCTGGATCCTGCCCGTGGCAGCCACCCTCGATTACTTCGACGGCCGCGTCGCGCGCTGGCGCCAAGAAGCTAGCCTGCTCGGGGCCCAGCTCGACTCGCTGGCCGATCTCATCTCGTTTGGCGTAGCCCCCGCCGTACTGGCCTACGGGATTGGCATGCGCACGCAGCTGGACGCCCTGGCCCTCGTCTACTTCGTGCTATGCGGACTCAGCCGCCTGGCCCGATACAACGCCACCGCCGACGCCATGTCGGACGAATCCGGCAAGGTCAAGTATTTCGAGGGCACCCCGATCCCCACCAGCCTGGTGCTCGTGCTCGGAGTTGGGGCGCTACTCGGCAGCCAGCAAATCGAGGACGCCCTGCCATTCGGCCTGTGGGCCGTGGGACCGCTTTCCATGCATCCGCTGGTTCTGTGCTACGTCGCCAGCGGCAGCGCCATGATCAGCAAGATGCGTGTCCCCAAGCCATGAGATCAGTCCGGTGCCAGCCTAGCCCTGATCATTTCCGGGCTAGAGTGTTCCGCCACACAGAATCAGCGCACCGGGACAATACAACTTGGCCGCATGCGTGGTCGCTGTACCGTCGCGAGCAACGGTGCTCCAGGCGGTCAAGACATGCCCGTCCTGGGTAGCCGCGACGACTGTTGGACCACCGCGCTCGCTCGTATCGCCGACCGTACCGCGATACACGATCGACCCGAACTGGTTCACGAACGCAACCTCGATCCGCTCCTGGGCCTCACCCCGCGAGGTCAACACGCGATGACTGACGACGTAGCCCTGACCAAACGAGGCGATCGCGCCATCACGGGAGCGGCGCGGCCCGTTGACGATGTTGAGCAGCGGCCCACTGGTGGTGCCATCACGCTCTGCGCGCTGGAACTTGATCGCGTCGCGGACTCCACCCTCTACGGCCCCGTAGATCACCCCAGCGCTTTGTCCATGTACTGCAAAGCCGAAGCGTGAACCGTCCGGCTCTATACTGGACAGGGGGAATGCGGCGCCGCGGAATACGAGCTCGGGGTCGAGCATGCGTCCCATCAGTACGGGAACGCCTTCGGCGTCTTCGGCCGACCAACTCACGAGCGCATGGCCGTCCTCAAAGAAGCCCAGATGCAGATCCCGTGGCGCCCGCTCGAACATGTCTTCATGACTTTCGGCCCGATCGATCCCACCGGCAGCGTCGAGCTGGCGCAGCTGCAACACCCCTTCGCCGTCGACAAAGGCGAGCAAGAACCCTGCACCTCTCGCGGCGAGGGCGACCAGTACACCACCGTGGTCATCCGTGGCCACCTGGTCGCTGCGAAGTTGCGGCGAAGCATCTCCGGACACCAAGCTACGCACAAACAGCCGGTCATCCTCGCGATCCCGGAAGGCCAACAGAAAATCGCCCCCGGCCACCGCCAACAGCGGTTCCGCGATGTGGACGTCCGGACCCGCGATCCGGACTGCCTCGTCGGCTGTTCCCGAAAGCGGAACCGCACGGGCAAAGAACTCACCGGCTCCCCCTTCAAACACCATCGCGAAGCCACGCCCGTCAGCCGCCACCGCCAAGCCACCGCCCTCCGCGCCGCCAGCAAACGCAAATAGATCCGCGTCCTGGTAGCTGCACAGCACCTGGTCGCCCGTCCTGATGGTATGACCCGCGTCCGCCTCGCCCGCACCCGCATCCTGGGTGCCTGCATCGAAGCCCTTCAGGCCCTTCTGGTTCGGATTGGAGGGAGAACCCGGCGGTGCGGCTGGTGGCTCATCACGACCGCAGCCGCCATGGAGGAACAGCCCGCCGGCCACACCGACCAGGGCCAAGACCTGTGTCACACCGAATCGCAAACCACGACCGTAGCGTCGAAACCCCATCGTCACTCCACCGCCCGACAGAAGTAGCGACCTTCCCAATAGTACAACGAAGGCGTGCGGCTACCGTCACCTATGGATTCGAGATCCGCCTGCATGCGCATGTAGGGTCTGAAATTGTCGGGGCCGAGGGCCGTCGCCGGGCTCCCCACACCACCCGGCACCTCACATGTGGTCCCCAAGGTCGCGGCGTTCGGCCCCGCACGGCAACTACTCGGGGCGCCCCCAGGACAGTCTGCGTCGGTCGAACAGTCGGTCCCCTCGATGTAGATGCAGCGGTCGGTGTACGGCGAGCAGTAGCCGCCAGGGCAATCGGTTGACTCGGTGGCCGCGGTGCAAACGGTCCCGTTCCCCGTTCCCGCGCTAAGGGTCATGACACGCATGAATCCGGAGGTCGCCGGGTCCGAGGTCGGACACCCGCCCAGATCACTTTCCTGGTCCGCCGTGCATACCGAAAACGTCAGGAGGGTGTCTGGTAAGACATCCGCGTCGTAGACCAGCTCATCCCACGAGGGACGTCTGCTCACGTCGCCCTCGCAGCCCTCGCCGTTGGTGTCCTGAGCGTAGAACCCCACGTCGTAGGCACCGACCAGGGAGACCAAACTCGGCTTGACGATCAGTGGCCTGCTGTCGATCACTTCAACCGTTCCGTCGCGCTCCGCCTCCACGTACACCGTGAACTCGTAGGAACCGTCCGGGCGCGGACCTGGTGGCACACCCAACTTGGAAAGCTCGCGAATCGTCACATCAAACGTGGGGGCGCCCCCCGGCCTACAGTTCGTGAACTCGACCCCATCGTTGCCCGCGCACTGGCTGCTCGATATGGGCAAGGTGGTGATATCCGCCTCGAACAACTGGGCGCTGGTCATCGGGTCGAGGTTGGAGTTGGGCGCCCAGTCCACGTAGGCATAGATCCTATCCACTTCGAGGATCTCCAGGACGGCGTCCACCGAAGCAGCGGCAACCATCGTCGGGTCGCTCGCCAGTCGATGGGCGGCGCGTCCCGATCCCGCGTCCACGTCGCCGCTCAACTGGACCGCCTGCTCCTCGGCCTCAGGGCATGTTCCGCTCGCGCATGAAAGCACCGTCGCCACGTGCACGTTCGCACTATCCAACGCCGATAGCGTTCCAGCATAGTCCGGAGGGGAAAACGGCTCCACGACCTCCGCTGCCCCACCGATCGTCAAGCGATAGTCGCCCACCTCACTCGGGTCGACGCCCTTGAGCACGGCATAGTAGTCCGTATCCGTGGCCAGGCTGAGGGTCATGGACGAGGCACTGCCGATCCCACCATCGTCATCGCAACCCACGAAGTTGGCCGTCGCGGGGCTTGTGTCGCGTACCTTGAGACTATAGGCGCCCGAATCGCTGGGTGCGTCTCCTTTCACCATCGCGTAATAGGTGGTACCCGGCACCGCGGTCATCGTCACACTCGCAGGGTTCGACCCATCGCCCAGGGCGCAGGCCAGCTGGGGCACCGTCACGGCATCCACGTCCCGCACGGTCAGGTTGTACGCGCCCTCGCTAGTGGCCGTCTTGCCCTTGACCACCAGATAGTATGCGCCGGTGGTCAAGGTGCGCTCGATGACCGACGTATTGACCTCCGCGTCCGCGTTGTCATTGCACGCGACGAAACCGCCCGAAGGGCTCCCGAGGTCGGCGATCGACAGGTCGTAGCCACCGGCGCAGGCAGTCCCGTCTTCGATGCCCTTGACCGTCAAGAAGTACTTACCGGGGTCGACTTTTACGTCCGTGGTACGCGTCTTCTCCTCACACGCGTAACCATGCTCCGAACCCCCGGCGTAGTAGGGGAGTGCGAGTTCGCCTGCCAGCGAGCGCTGCGCGATGTCGGAAGCGGTGACCGAAGGCATCCAGGCGGCCACGGTCTGGTCCTGGGCCACAACATAATCGGGCTCGTCGCAGTATGGTATGCCAGGGTTCTCGCCCCACGGCGGGTCGCAAGCGGGCTGCCGAACTGCGCCGCAATCTTCGGTTTGCCATGCTCCGCTGCCGGCGGCCATGAGGGAACAATTGTGACCCCAGTTGCCGCTCGGCCGGTCGCCAGGCCAATCCCATACCGCTCCGTCCGCATCGCTCAGGCCTGCCATGGGCCCAACGAAATCGCCGATCAGCCGATAGTCGGTGCAAAGCAGTGGATCAATGCAGATCTCGTCGATCCACCACCAGGCCACGTCGCCGTCGGTCGTGACAAAGTCGGTCCAGTAGGTCAGAGCGCGGTCTGTGACGTCCAGCATGCGGCGCATGCCGATCCAGCTGTCGGTCGAAACGCGGTTGCCGACGAACAGGTTCTCATCATCTGCGTTGATGTCCGCCAGCTCCATGTCGACAGCCCGGCACGCGGTCGCCGCATCCGCCCAGCGCCGCGCGTGGCTCTGACAGAAATAGTAGGCGTGGGCCTTACCCGACCCACTATAGAAGTCGCGGACGCACCCCGGCTCCGGAGCGCGCGCGCTGCTGCGGCATGCGTGGGTTGTCCCGCTGGCCGGAAAGCCCCCGCCGAACACCACGGGATTCATCGGGTCGGGCTGCGACGCCACCGGCGTGTCCGCGACGTGATCGGTGACGTCGCCGTCTCCCAGCTTGCCGAAGCGTCCGTGACCCCAGCAGGAGATGGTGCCGTCGGTCGACAGAGCGCAGCTATGTCGATGTGCCGCGACCACCGCCTGCGCATCCAGCATACCGTCCACCAAAACCGGCCTGGCCGACGACGTGGCCGTACCATCGCCGAGTTGCGCGTCAGCGTTCTCGCCCCAGCAAGCGACAAACCCGGTGCCCGAGCGCACGCAGGTGTGGCCGGCACCGGCCGAAAACGCCCCCGTGATCCCACCTAAGACTTCGCCCGTATCGAGCCCGCTGGCATCGGCGTCGAAGTTGCGCACCCACTGCGGAGTGGTGGCGATGCCGCCCACGGCGTTGTTGCCGAGCTGACCCCTCGCCTGGCTACCCCAACAGACAACCTTGCCCGAGCTCAGCACAGCACAACTGTGGTCCGCACCCGCCACCACGTGGGTGGCCACGGTCGGAGCCACGGGCTGGTTGATCACCTGCGTGGGCACGCCGTTGTCGGCCGTCCCACCATCGCCCTGCTGACCCTCGGAACCAGCTCCCCAACACCAGAGCGATCCGGCCTGCTCGATCGCGCAGACATGCTTGGCCCCGGCGGCAAGCACGCGGAAACGCTGGCCGCCGTCCACCAGACCGGGAGCCGCTGGCGAGCCCGCCACGAACCCTAGCTGGCGAGTGCCGTTGTCACCCCAACAGGCTGCTTGGCCATTGTCTAGCAGGGCGCAGCTGAACCCGTCCCCGAGCGCGAGCTGGACGGCCTGACCCAGGTCGCCCACATCGGAACCAAACGCGTCGACCTGCACCGGGGTGGCGCTGTCCTGAACAGGAGAGTTGCCCAGCTGGCCTTGACCGCCACGGCCCCAACAATGGACCTCCCCGGAGGCGGTGAGGGCACATGTGTGGTCCCTGCCGGCAGCGACCTGGATGACGCCTGCGAGGCCGCTGACCTCGACCGGAACCGCCGAGGGCGTGGGGCTCACCGCACCGTCCCCGAGCTGACCGTAGTCATTGCGCCCCCAGCAATACACCAGACCCTCCGACAGGGCGCAGGTATGGTCTGCCCCGAGCGCAAGCGGAGGCAGCTGGCCTTGAATCGCACTGGGGCTGTGCCGCGTCAGGGACACGGCTGGCTCCCAACCGACGCCCTCGGCCCCCAGACGCAGCGTGGTCGTCTCGAGGACCTCGATCTCGTAGACCGCATCGTTGCAGCTGGGCTTTACCCCACAGCCGGGCTCGCTCCCAAAGTTGGCGGACATGCCCGAGGTGTCCCCTCGGAACACCTGATTCAGGCCATCAACGGGGCCAGTCGACCAGGCGTTGGCAACGTCGTTGTTCGTGTTGTTGTGGGTAGCGGCCGCGGTAAACGTCAGGCTGGCGCCAGCGTTCGTCAGCGGCGGCGCGTCATGCAGCGACAGAACCGTGTCGAAGCTCGAGCCCTCGGTGTCGAAGCGCAACGTGTGGGTCCCCACCACGTCGATCCTGAAGACAGCGTCTTTGGCGCTCGAATCGGGACTGCAAGCGCCGCCTCCCAGATCGGCCTGGTCGAACTTGGCGGAAAGCGCCGAGGTGTTCCCTGTAACGCTGAAGTAGTTGCCCGCGGGATCCGGGAGTACGTGGGCGTTGACGATCTCGTCGTTTCCCGAAACGGGCGTGGCCGCGCCGGCAGCCACAGGCCATTCCTGCCCCACCGGGGCCGCCTCGTATACGACCATCACGGGGTTCTGGCCCGGCATGTCGGTCTGGAGTTCCAGCTCGACCGGCTCGGTACCGCTCACGCTGAACGAGTAGAGTGCGTCGGGCGAAAGCGTGTTGGCCGTCTCCGTGCCGCAGGCACCGCTGAACAGGTCACCCTGGTAGTCGGCCGCCATACTGGCCGCCGTGTCTCCATCGACATGCAGAGACATGGTAAGCGCGTCCGGAATCGTCGCGGCGCTCGTGAAGGTGTCATTGGTGTTGTCGGACGGCACGGTCGTGACCACGCCTCCGGGTATCCCGTCGTACACCGCGAGGGCCGTGTCGAAGCTCGAGCCCTCGGTCGACAACATGATGTCAGCCGTACCACCGGGCGTGCCCGCCACCCGGAAAGCAAAGAGCGCGTCTGGGGTTGTCACGTCTCCGTTGCACATGCCGTCGAAGTGCAACTCGTCGACTGTGGACGTCAGCCCCACGGTCGTACCGACAAACGTTTCCAGGATCGGGGTCGCGTCCGAGCTGAGTGCATAGGCGGTCCCCAGGTCGTCGTTGGTCGCAGGCACCTGGGTCGACGCATTCGTCGTACCGTTCAGGACCGTCAGGTTTGTGGGAGGGGAGCCAAACCCGTACCCATAGTCGAAGGCATCGGGATCCGGTGCGGCAGGGGTCGGGGTGACCCATGGGCCGTTGTGCATCGGAGCGTCCGTGATGGCGACCACGATCGATTCCGCCGAGTCGCGGAAACAGGGATAGCCCGCGCGCCCGGATGCGCAAGCAGCCGCGTCCGGCACCTCGGTCCGATTGTAGCCAAACCACATGCCCGAACCGGTCGAAAGCGCATGCAGCGCGGGTACCATTGAGGTAGCCGTGTCGGGGTCGCCGCTCGACTCGGGAGCCCCCAGCAGGGACAGCGCCGCCTCACTGAGAGCCTCGTCGGCGTCCATGTCCTGCAAGTGCCGAAACGCTGTTTCGGCATAGGCGTCCGGCAACTGGTCGGCCATCGGCAGGGTCTGGTCCACCGCGTAGGGTTCGAAGGGGATGTCGCGAAACAGGCCCAGGCCCGTTTCCGGCTGGGGGAATAGGCACCGCAAGGCACCGGTCAGCCCAAACGCGCGAGGCGTATCGTCGTCGTCGTGACAGCGGGCGTCGGTCGGAACGAAGTCGCCATTGCCGCTGAACTGATAGGCCAGGTTCTGTAGCGACAGGACCGTCGACATCGAGCGGTCGACGAGGAAGTACACGTCGACTTCTGCGGGATGGAAACGCGCCTCCAGGGAGCGCGCACCGGTTCCACTCGGACCGATGGCCATCAGTAGGGCGTTGCCTGGACCAATGGGATCCGGGGGCGTCACCATCGAGCTCAGGGCGATGCCGCTGCCGCTCACGTCGTAGCTAATACCACTGAACAGACTCCCGGAAAGGGGGCCAGCACTTGGATCGAGCGTATCCTCGACGCGATAGCAATGTGCGTCGCAGTCACTGCACTGCGGGTGGTCGACATCGGGGTCCAGCAGCGCGGCGCCGTAGGAAGCTGGCTTGGCGAACCCGAGAATGTCTCGGCATTCGCTCCAAACACCGTCCTCGCAGTAGCGAGTCCCCTCGAAGCACAACGCGGAGCCCTCTGGAGCCGGCACATTGCATGGAATCGGCGGACGGTTGCGCGCGCAGGCGCAACCCATCCCGGGTATGTCGCAGCCTTCGGCCGGCTCCTCCGTACCTGCAACGAGTGCGCCCCCTGTTCGCCCCGGTCCCGCATCGACGACGCAACCGGCCTGGGTCCCCGCGAGCGCGACCACGAACAGGCCGGCAAGGCAGCCCCGACTTGGTGTTCCAATCAATCCTTTCACGGGTTGCACTCCATGGGCGCACCGGACACGTCGCGGCAGGTCGTGCACGCGTCCCGGACGCAGCCAGGCTCGGCGCAGCCCTGCTGCGGGGCGCAATCGGGGTCGATCGCGCCACAGCCACAATTGCAGCCGTCTGCACCGCCCTGCTGCTCGAAGCTGCAGCTCCAGTCCTGGCATCGGATCGAGCTGCCATCGGCCGCGTGGCACACGCCGCATGCGCTCGCTGAGCAGCCCGGCCCCACACAGGCACCGCCGGAACACTCCGGGTCTGGCTCGCGACATCCGCAATCGCAGACCCCATTGCGGTCGAACCCAGGGGCGCAAGCGCCGCGGTCACATGCGATCGCCTCCCCGCTCTCGTCGTGACACGTCTCGCACGCAGGAGCGAAACAACCCGGCTCATGGCAGGGGCGACCCGCACAGTCCGGGTCGCGGGTGCCGCAGCCACAGTCGCAGCGGCCATCCCCGAGTAGCGCGTCATCGCACGTCCAGGTGCAGGGAACCTGAGCACCGTCCCCGTCGAAGCAAACGTCACAGGTGCGGTCCCGACATCCCGGGGTCGTGCAGCCGGCCCAGGGCCCACAGTCGGGGTCGGGTGCGCCGCACCCGCAGTGGCAGCCGTCCCCCGCATCGAAGGTCTCCGGGTCGCAGGCGAACCCGTCGGAAGGCAGCTGGCGACCTTCGGCGTCAAAGCGGCGCTCGCACGCATCTGCCTGACAGCCACCGTCACCACACCCTTGGCCCTGACAGTCGGGGTCCACCGCACCGCAGCCGCAATCACATGTCCCATCCCGATACTGGCGTGCGAGACACGACCATTGATCCGGACAGGGAATCACGCGCCCGAACGAGTCGTGACAGACCTGGCAAGCGTCATCTCGACAGCCAGGCTCCTGGCAGCCAGCCCCGCCGCAGTCCGGATCGGCCAGGCCGCAGCCGCAGTCACATACGCCGTCGGTACGGGTCGCTGCAGCGCAGTGTCCATCCGAAGCCGCACCACAGACGTCTTCTTCCCCGTCAGCCCCGTGGCAGACGTCACAGCCGCCACCGAAGCAGCCCGCATCTGTGCAGGCGCCCGTGCCACAGTCCGGGTCGGGCTGGCCGCAACCACAGTCACACGCTCCGTCGTCGAAGACTTCCTCGTCGCACCGGAGATCGTCGGCCGGGCCGCAACGGGCCGGGCGACCCGCCCCATCGACGCAGCGCTCGCAAGCGGGCGCGTCGCAACCGGGCACCTTGCACCCCGAGGCATCACAGTCCGGATCAGGCAAGCCGCAACCACAGTCACAGACCCCGTCCTCCACCCGCCCAGGGGCACAGGTCCATGTGTCCAGTTCGCCGCAGGGGATGAAGGCGCCAGCGGCGTCGTGGCACACGTCGCACCCTGCCGCGGAGCAGCCCGGGCCGACACATGCAGTCGCATCGCAGGCGCCGTCGAAAACGCCGCAGCCACAGTCGCAGATGGCGTCGAGCCCGAAGACGGGCGCACAGGTCCAGCCCCAGGGCACCTCGGCAGGCGTCATCGGTGCCGGGTCGTACTCACCATCGACCATCGGAACCGGCCCAGCATCGGTCGCCAGATGCGCGAAGCTGAAGCCACTATCACGCGCTGTTCCGCTGTCCGGCAACCCACCATCCGGGTCCCGCAGGGCCCCAAGACGCATCGGCCGTCCGGAATCGCCGCCACCGGTCGACAGTACCCCCAATGCGCGCGGTTCTTCGGGACCACAGGCGGACAGCAACATCCAGCCCATACAAGCCAGCAAGCAGCCCGAGCTTCGCACTTCTACTCCACCCATCTAGTCGAAGACTCCGAAAATGGGGGCACTCCAAAATACGACCAAGAGCTCATACATGCGCGGGACGCACATCGTGAAGTTCCTAAGCAACCGTCTGCATGTGCGAGCTAGCGGTCACCCCCACAAACAGCTTGCCCCGGCCGGTCCCCAAAAAACCACGGGGTTCTTCGGACTCTGACGGGAGATTCCCTGACAGCCCCAAGGGATTGGCGTCCCATAAGTCCCTTCCGGGCTAACTAACTAGCTAAGCTAGCTGCCCGTGCGCAGGCGCTGGGTGGCTGCGCGCACGCTCTGGGCCAGGACCGCGTCGTCGGTGGGCTTTTCCTGCTGGCGCAGAATGCCGGACAGGGCTTCGACCATGGCGGTCGCGCGCGCAAAACGACGGGCGGGATCGCGGGCGGTGGCCTGCTCGACAAGCTCGATGAGCGCCTGCGGCAAATCGAGGCGCTCGCCGGATAGCAGAGGGATCGGCTCTTGCAGCACCCGCATGGCGATGTCGACGTCCGTGCCCTGACCACCAAACAACCGGCGCGCCGCCAGCGCCTCCCACAGGACGACACCCATGCTGTACAGATCGGAGACAGGCGTTGCCGCTTGGCCCTCGAGACACTCGGGTGGCATGTAGGCGACCTTGCCCTTCACGATGCCTGGATCCGTTGTGCTGGGACGGTCCATCGCGCGCGACAAGCCAAAGTCGGTGAGCTTCACGTTGCCATTCTTGCCAACCAGAATGTTTGCGGGCGCCACGTCTCGATGAATCACAGGAGATACGTTGCCATAGGGATCATTGCGCTCGTGCGCCGCGGACAGGGCGCGCAGGACCTCTA
Source organism: Myxococcales bacterium (assembly GCA_028817905.1). Classification (GTDB taxonomy): domain Bacteria; phylum Myxococcota_A; class Polyangia; order Polyangiales; family JAFGIB01; genus JAPPOR01. Next base: position 7,864 of record JAPPOR010000580.1, on the reverse strand, counting down.
TGCTGATTGCGCACACCAGCTGCCAGGGGGGCACCTCGCCGACGGTTGCGAAGGAGCGGACATAGCCCTCGAGGTTCATGCCCTCGACCCACTCCATCACGATGAAGTAGCCGCCCTGCTGGTCGCGACCGAAGTCGTGCACCTGAACGATGTTGGGGTGTTGCAGGTCGGCCACGACGCGGGCTTCTTCGACGAACATGGCCTCGAACTTCGCATCCCGCTGCAAGTGCCGAAGAACCCGCTTGATCGCGACCGGGCGCGTGAAGCCAGCCTCGCCGTGGGTAAGGGCTAGCCACACGCTGGCCATCCCTCCGCGACCCACCGGATCCACCAACTCGTACTTGCCCGCAAGGATACGGCCCCGGTCCGTGCCACTGGCAGCCGGGGGTCGTGATGGCGGCTTCGGCCTTTGTGAACGTGGTGCCATGACCCCTTCCCCTCCGGCTACTCTACCGGCGATGCGCAAAAGGAGGACAACATTCGCGCGTTTTGTGCACCGACAAGCACGGCCATTCGATGCGAATCACTGAAACGAATGCTTGTCGTCGCCGTTAATCAGGCCAGAATGGCGGCGATGTTCTTCGGCTGGCGAATGGTTGCGCTGGCGTTCCTCACCAATTTCATCTCGGTAGGGTTCGTCTTCTACTCCTACGGCGTCTTCTTCAAGGCACTGGCCTCGGATTTTGGCGGCTCGCGACTGGGTGTGTCCCTCGGACTGACCTGCATGAACGTCGTGTCCTCCCTGCTTTCCCCAAAGGTCGGCGGGTGGCTCGACGCCGGACGTATCAAGCGCACCATGATCGTGGGTGCTGGACTCATGGGGGTCGGATTTGTGCTGGCCTCGGCGATCACCGAACTGTGGCATTTCTACCTCGTCATCGCCCTGGTGATGGGCCCGGGCGTCTGCATGCTAGGCGTGCTGCCCAGCACCACGCTGGTGGCCAACTGGTTCGTGGACCGACGTGGCGCTGCCCTGGGCTTGGCGACCATGGGCGTTTCCCTGTCGGGCGTACTCATGCCCCCACTCGCCACTGGCTTGATCGCCCAGATCGGCTGGCGAGGTACATTCCTGGTCTACGCCGCCACGGCGGGCATCCTCGTCATCCCGGCCGTCGCTCGCTGGATCGTGCAGCGACCGGAGGATGTGGGTCAGCGGCCGGACGGGCGCACGAGCCTGGCCCCGGCCGAGCAAGCCCTGCCGAACACCGCCTGGTCGCACCTGCTGCGGGAGCGCAACTTCTGGCTGACCGCCACCGTGGTGGGGTTCAACTTCTGCGCCATGGGCGCCCTCCTCACACACGCGGTTCCGCACGCAACCGACATTGGCTTTTCACCTGCGGCCGCGGCGCTGCTGCTGTCTGTCATGGCGGGCGCCGGTGCGCTGGGCAAGCCCATCTTCGGCGGCATTACGGACCGCTTGGACAAGCGGGCGGTTGTCTGGCTGGTCTCCGGCATGCAGCTGGTCGGTCTGCTTCTGCTCCTGGACGCGGCAGACTATCTCTCATTGCTGGTGGCGGGCGCCGCCTTCGGCTTTGGCATGGGCGGTGTGGTGCCGCTACACGGCGCCCTGATCGGTGCAGCCTTCGGGCGCCAGGCGTTCGGGCGCGTCATGGGCCTCATGACCCCCTTCATGCTGCCCCTCACCAGCCTGGGCGTCCCCTACGCGGGCTACATCTTCGACCGCGATCACAGTTATGGTGTCGCGTTTCAGTCCTTCGCGGGATTGTACCTGGTCGCTATGGTTGCCGCGTTCTTCTTGCGGCTTCCCAGCAACCGTCTAGGAGACCTGCCCGATGCCGCCCTCTCCACGCATCCTTGAAGAGATCGACGTCGCCGCCGGTGGGTTCCTTGTGCGGCCTGGAGCAGAAGGCCCCGAGCTGTGCATCGTGCGACGCCCTCGGCATGGGGACTGGGCGCTTCCCAAGGGCCACCCCGAGGAAAGCGAAACGCTTGGTGAGGCCGCCTTACGAGAGGTCCTGGAAGAGACCGGATGCCGCGCTGAGATCGTCTGCGTCGCGGCACCTATAAGCTATCTTGTGGGAGAGACTCCAAAGCTTGTGGTGTTCTACGGAATGCGCCTGTGCGAGATCCTCGGGCCACCGGCTGATACGGAAGAGGTATCCGAGGTGGCCTGGCTTCCCGCGCGCCAGGCGGTCGAGCGCCTGACCTATCCAAGCGAGCGCGCCGCCGTCAGACAATGGCTACAAGCAGGAGTAGGAGCGTGCATTCAAGAGTAGTACCGCGACCCACCGATATCCCACTCGCCACGGCCTGATGTTGCGCTCGGGGCTCAAGGTCCGAGGTGAACCCGCCGTTGAAGGCCAAACGCCGTACGTTCGAGCCCCACATGCGCACGGTTGACAACAGGCGGGATGGCCAACAGAGCGAACATTCTCTACGTCGACGACGACCGCGACCAGTTGCGGATGCTGCAACTGTCCCTGCGGGACGAGTTCGAGGTGGATATCGCGGAGAGCGGCTCGCAGGCCGTTCAGATGGTCGCTGCCAAGCCGGACTACGCTGTGGTCGTGTCCGACATGCGCATGCCGCGCATGAACGGGGCACAGTTCCTCGGGTTGGTGCGTGAGCTTGCGCCGCGAGCTGTGCGTATCCTGCTGACGGGTGACGCGGATCTCGACTCCGCCATGGCAGCCGTCAATGAAGCCTACGTCTTTCGCTACTTGACCAAACCCTGTCCGCGGGCACAGCTGCGCCAAGCGCTGCAGGACGCGGTGGGCGAATACGCTCGCCAAAGGGCGCAGGGTGGTCTGGGCAGTGCCCTGCAGGCGTCCGGCTTTTCGGACCAGCAGCCAGACCCGGGACCAGCCGTCACGGACGCTCGCCTCGAAACGCACCAACTGCTGGGAACGAGTATCGCCGGGCGCTACCGCCTCGAGGAAGCACTTGGGGTCGGCGGCACGGCTGCCGTATTCCGCTGTCATGACCAGATCCTTGAGCACGACGTCGCGCTCAAGCTCTTCCCCGCGAACCTCGACGCCCCGGCGCAGCAACGGGTCCGGCGGGAGCTCCTCCTGGCCCGGAGACTCGCGCATCCGAACATTGTTCGTACCTACGACCTGGGCGTGGACAACGGTCGGGCGTTCATCACGATGGAGTGGCTGCAGGGACACGACCTGCGCCACGAGCTAACCGCGGGCGCGATGGAAGTGCGGCGTGCGATCGCCCTGCTGACCCAGGTCTGTCGGGGACTGCAGCATGCGCACTCACATGCGGTCACACATCGGGACATCAAGCCCGAGAACCTCTTCGTGGAGCAGCGTGACACGGTGCGCATCATGGACTTCGGCCTCGCAACCGCCGCGCGCTCGGAAGCCACAGAACACACCAACAGCCTCACCGGCACAGCGGCCTACATGTCGCCCGAACAGATCCAGCATGCAGGCCTCGTAACGCCGGCTACCGATATCTATGCCGTTGGCGCCGTAGCCTACGAACTGCTCACCGGGGAGCCACCCTTCGATCATCCGGACGTGATGGCGGTAATCGCGGGCCACATCGCGCGGCAGCCGAAGGCGCCTTCCAGCCTCCGTCGGGAGGTACCCGAACCTCTCGACCGCGTCGTGCTAACCGCCCTCGCCAAGCAACCGGAGGACCGGTTCCCCGACTGCGCTACCATGGCCGACGCGCTCGAAACCATCGTCGCTCGACTCGACCCCCAGGTAGCCTAGCTTAGCCTAGCTAGAACAGCTTGGTCTTGAAGCGCATGCCACCAACGACCATCGCCGTCACCGAGCCCTGCGCGGAGTCCCCCACAGGCATGATGAGGCGCATGTCGCCTCCCAGGTACAGCTCGTCGAACGGGTAGATCAGGGAAGCACCCGGAACGAGAACCAGGCCTGCGCGCGTGCTGCTGGCACCGGTGAGCTGGTCCCAACCAACAAACGTCAGCGCCATGCCGATCTCGGCGCCAGGGCGGAAGATCACCGGACCGAACCACAGGTCATAACCGACCTCTAGATTGATGAGCCACGCGCTTACCGAGTTCTCGATCACGCGTGACACGACCGCTGCGGTCGCGCCGTCGTTGGAGCTACCGAGAAAATACGTCGTCGACAGACCGACAAACACGCCGATGTCGAGCGTGTAGCCCGCCCGCAAACCACCAGCGAACCCGTAGGGGTGGGCGCCGTAGCGGTTCTTCTCGGTCTCGAAGCCGTAGCCCAGAGCCAACCCGACCTGCAGGGGTCTGCCGTCTCCGAACGGGGTGCCCGCACCGGCCGCACCCTTTCCGGGCGCCTCCTCTTCCTCTTCGGGGGGCCGCTCCCAGGGGTCTTCCGAGCTCGACTCGGCCGAGTCCACTTCGTCGTCGTCGTCGTCTTCCGCCAGCGCAGCGCCGGGCGATGTCAGCGTCAATAGGACTAGAAGAATTCCAGTAATGCAGCGCAGATCCATTCAGCTTCACCCCTGAGGCCCCTGGGGGTGTACTGCAACTGCTCACATATGAAAAGCCTCGCAGCCCGACTGAGGAGATCGACGGGCCTGTAGTCGGTAGCACCAAACAAGGGGCTTACATTGTCTGCTATTGTGCTATCTGACCGACAGTTCCATTCACCTGGTGGGGAAGTGCGCGAGCTGCAGTGATGACGCACGACACGAATAAGTCGGACGACCCAGACGTTGTCCCTGATGAAGCGGACCGTCCGGGGGTGCGACCGCGCCAACCGATGCCCAAAGGAGCCCCTGTCGCGAGTGGTGACATGACCTCGGCAAGCAAGCGCACAGCGGACGTGGGAGACACGGCTCAGGGCCACGGGAACAACGAACACGAATGGGCCGAAAATAGCGAAATCCGGGAACTCAAGGGTCAGGACATTGTCCTGGACGCGACCACGGTTTCGCTCATGGTCCAACTGGCACGCGTGCGAACCTCAGAAGAGGCGGGACGGCTGCGCCTGAGCCTGATCCGAAGTCTTGGGGCCGACGGGGACGGCGCCGCCGAGTTGGTCGACGCCCTTCATGAGCGGGCCTGCGCACTCGAGCATCAGCGCCTGCTGGCGGGACGGGATGAGCTCACCGGTGTATCCAATCGGCGCAGCTTCAACGAAGCCCTCAAACGTGAGGTCGCCAGGGCGCAGCGCTCCGGTCGCAATCTGTCGCTGCTGATGCTCGACCTCGACGGGCTCAAAGCGATCAACGACATGCATGGTCACCCCGCGGGAGACGGGGCCATTCAGGCGGTGGCGAACGCCTGTGTCGCAGCCGTCCGGGACACCGACCAGGTGGCGCGCCTCGGAGGCGATGAGTTCGCGGTCATCCTACCGGAGGCGGACGGCGACGAAGCCGCCAGCATCGGCGAGCGCGTTCGGCGCAAGCTCGCGAAGCGTCCCCCGGATGGCTTGACGATCGAGGTCAGCTATGGCCATGCCCGTCTCGGCGAAGAGGTCACCGACGAACAGGACCTCACAGCCGCCGCCGACCGAGCACTCTACAACAACAAGCACGCCCGCTCGCATCGCGGCTAGCGAAACCGGATCCCCCACCTACTCCCACCCGCATCGCGACGCCTCGCTTGGCCTCCGATTTCACAGCGTGCGGTCTCCCGCAGCTCCGAGCAAGCGGTCTCCCGCCAGGAGGCCCGGCGACGCCGACGCGCTTCGGGCTCTTGGCCTACCTGTTGCCGTGGGCCCTTGCTGCCTGCGATGCGGCGCCGGCTGCGCACCTACCGAAGCCGCGCGTCGAACACTGGCAAACCGTCGCAGGCCTAGAGTTCCTCGAGGTCATACCCGCGGGACCCGGAGCCGACGCGCGCCTACCCATGGTGGTGTTCATCCACGGCCTCGGCGACCATCCCCAGGCCGCATGGATCGAACCGGATGCCCCGACCGCGCGATACATTCTCCCGCGCGCCCCACAGCCCCACGGGAAGGGGTTCTCCTGGTTCCCCTACCGCGTCGGCACCAAGCACCCAGCCCTGCCTTCCGCCATCGAAGGTGCCATCGAACAGCTCGCTCAACTGCTCAAGCATCTCGCCCATGACAAGCCCACCGCCGGGCGGGCGGTGCTTTCTGGGTTCTCCCAGGGCGGGATCCTGAGCTTTGGGTTGGCCCTACGGCACCCACAACTTGTTGGACTCGCCCATCCGGTCTCAGGCTGGCTTCCTCCCTCCCTGTGGCCGGCGGCCCCGCGTCCAAAGGTGCGTAACCCTCCGATCGTGGCGGCCCACGGGACGGCCGATTCGATCGTGCCCCTTGCGCCCACACGGCAAATGGTGAAAACCCTGGCTGCGCGTGGCTTCGACATCCGGCTCAAGGAATTCGAAGGCATCGGCCACGGGCAATCCGAGCCGATGAAGGCGCTCATGGAGGCCCTGGTCGACCAGGGGATCGCCGATGCCCTGCGGCGACGCGGAGGCCTTCCCAGGTAGGACGGGCAGTCGAAAGCAAGCAGCATGAAGCAAGACGAACGAAGCGTGGTACGCGAAGCACAGCGACACGCCCAACAGGACCTGCTGCACGAGGGCTTCATTCGCCCTGCTGTGTTCATGCTGGTCCGCTGCAATCCGCAGACCGGTGCCCCAATGTCCCGGCCCGCGGCGATCGGACACGTGCTCGATGGCTCGTCTGAGGACGGTGAGCACACTGCCTGGCTCGATGCGATTCGCTCGGAGGCCAAACGCCTGGGCGCACTCGCGGTCGCCCTATGCGTCGAAGCCGAGGCTGAGGTGGATGATGGTCAGAGCCTGCGCGTGGCCATGATCCACGTGGAAGATGAGCACGGCCTGGAAGTCTTGCACGCACCCATCGACCGCACGGGCGTGGGCGCTCGCATCGGGACGTTCGTGGCCCTGGCTGGAGCCGAAGCTTCGGAGGCCACAGGCATTCCCGCCCTGCTTGGCGAGTAGCGTCGACGACCGACTGCGGTACCCCCTAGCCCGCATCCATCATCATGGCATGCGACGATCGTGCAAGTGCTTGGCTCGGCAAGGCTTGCCCGCTGCCAGCGGCGAGGGGTGGCGCCGCGGGTGCCGGACGCGGAACTGCCGCGACCGCCCCCGGGCCAGCCGAAGCCCCTGTCAGCTGGCCGCCGATCTGACAGGCCCGCGCCAGCCCGAGCATCGTTAGCCGCGCCCGACTCGCGTCCACCAGACTCGCCCGCTCCAACCGAACCAGGGCCTCCGCCGCCGCCGTGGCGGAAATCGCAACGGCTCGACCGAGAATGACAGCGTCGATCGGGCGAGTATCGCGCGACAGACAATAGATAGTGTGGAGAATCCGGTCCTCGATGGCATCGATCATGTGCCTACCTTTGCTGATAACTGATACTGCGTCCAGTTTCCGACGTTCAGCCCTCCGCGATCGGCGCGTTCTCTATTAAGGTATACAGCTTGGGATGACCACCCAGCTACCCCCCTGCGGGCTCTACCGAACGACCGCAGCAATCGGAGCCATTCCTTCGGAAACACTGGTCTATTTCCACAATCATGGGGACCCAGGACCGGGCTTGTACCTGCCTGCGGGATGGCACAACAACCGCGCCAAGATCTCCGAGCGAGGCAACACCCTGCCCAGTCCGGAAGCGATCGCCCACCTGGAACCCCTGCCTCCCGAGGGATTCTACCGGGTCGCCGAGCCGTTCCACTGCTGCGAAAAGCAGTGCCGCCGATTTGAACCGGAGACCCTCGTCCAGTTGGGCTACAACGGCCGCGGTCAAGCGCTGCTGTTCTCCCCGGAGCTGATCGATGGAATGCTCGCCGTGCCCGAACGCGGCACCGCCATCGATCATCAACACTTGGCTCGCATACGCCAGCTCAGGGTCCCCATTGTAAACCGACCCGCCGCGGTGAGTTAGCTAGCTAGCCCAGGCACCGGGGCTGGCGCCCCGTCCCATTCAAGCGGGAAACTTA
>JAPPOR010000062.1 GCA_028817905.1 Myxococcales bacterium | reverse complement strand
GGAAGTGTCACCGCACGGTCACTGATTCGGAACACGCGGGTGCGACGTCAAAGCAGGCAACTCGGAGAACGCTCTTGCGCCCATCGTCAGCCCCCAAACGGCTCTGAACCAGTCGGGGTCCGGACCCGCGTCCTCGATCGTTGAAGGACCCGACGCCTGAACGTTCGGGGGGACTTTCGTCTCGCGTGAATTGTCCGGGATGTGTCCGGAACTATGCTGGGAGCCCAACCAGTGCTTCGATCGCTCCCGGGCGCCGCAACATGACGTAAGCGCGCGGGGCACCGATTGGACAGAACTGTCGTGGAGCACCACGCCCAAAATCGATCTGAGACAGGGGCATTCTCGTCATGTTCGTCACGAGCATACCGAAGTCCGGGTGCCATCCATCCATCCGGCGTATCAAGGATTGACCGCCCACTTCCTTTACCCCTTGCATAGTGCGCAGGTGATCGTCGATATCGGCGCGTGTGATCCCGGAGATGCCTTCGTTGATGCGGAGCGCGAGCGCGGGCACGGTCGAGCGCGTGATCGTCTCGTAGGTGTCTTCCAAGGGGACCCCGCGGATTGCGTTGCCGAAGAAGAAAGGCGTGATTTCGGGAATAAAGCGCCGAAAATCGATCGGGCAGTGCATCCTGATGCGGTCCCCAGGCTTGTGCCAGCGCGTCGCGCAGTCCTTGAGCATCAGCGCCGAGGCGAGGTCATGGCCCGAGACGCTCCTACCGAGCTCCCGCGTCGCCTCCGACCTGTATTGGGCGAGCTCGGCGTCCTCCCATTTCAGACTGGCGTACGAGTGGACAGCAGACGGAGGGTGGGGGGCGTCCATTACGGAATGGCCCGTGGCCTTCAGCACCGCAGCAGGCGACAGGTCGCCGTAGTCTGCGGAAGTCCACGCTAGCCTCTTTCGAGCGTGCGAAGGCGTGAACAGCTCGCCCCGGCGTGTCAGCGCCGCCCAATATGACAGGAACAACACATAGCCATAGCCGTCGGCGACCGCATGCGCAATGCTCGCGCTCAGGTAGCTTCCCGTAGGCGTGTTCGTCAGCCTGAAATGGGACACCGGATTCCCGAGCGCGGCGTCGATCGGCGCTGCAAATCGTAGCAGGCCCAGTGGCTCGTCGGGCTCCACGGGCGGCGCCTCCTGCAACTCGAAGCTCACCGCACCGAACGCCCCTCCAACGTCGTCCGATACGTAGTATTCGTCACGCTCGTCGCGGAACATCCGACCCTTGGCTGGATAGAACGCTTCCAGTGCGCCAGGCAAAGACTCTTTCAGGGCGGCGAAATCCTGGGTGTCCGCGAACTCGAGCACGAACGTGATTCCATAATGCTGCTTTTCGCAGAAGAGGTAGTCCACTGCGGCGAGCGGGAACCCTTGAGAGCGTTTCTTTATTGTTGACATGTCGTCCTCCTGTCTGCACATGTGAGCGCCTTCGTGCGATCGTCGCCTCCGCGGTCGTTGTAGGGATTCATATGCTGAGGCCGCGGGGACCGTTGAGCGACACCGAAGGCTTTGCGTGGCGAAGCACATGTCCATTGCCTATGCCTAGCGAAGGCCGGCTGTACGCTGGAACGTCTCCTGCAACTTGCGACGGGGTACGCGGCTGGTGGTCCGCGTTGGTGACCGCGCGTGGTGAGCCCGCACCTCGTGGTGGCGCACTGCTCGACCCTGATCAGTTCACTGCCGATTCCGGCTTCACCGTCTCCTCCGCCAGGCACTCGACCCGAGCATGCCGCTGGTGCCATTCGGCCTCGCGCCGCGAACTTTGTACTCCAGAGAGACGAACCGACGAGTAAGCAGACATGCGCGCCACTACTCGTGGTGCATCTTGCCTGCGAGCAGCAGTAGGTCCGCTATCGACCGTGGCGGCTCCTCAAGCGAAATCTTCGTGATATCGAAGCCCGGCATCATGTCTAGCTCCACAAAAATGTTGAGCAGCTCGATCGACGACAGTCCGAGTTCGACCAGTTTGTCAGCCGGTTCCAACGTGGCTGATGCAGACGCCACGCTTCTCAAGTGCTTGCTAACTAACCCGAGAACGGTCTGACGCACGTTGTCGGCGTTTCCAGTTGATGAATAGCTGCCCGCCTCAGGTGCACGGGCACTTGGCTGTCTCGAGATATCAGACATAGTTGCATCCACTGTTTCATATCAAGAGGAGATTACGCGGCGAGCGGATCCCTATGTACAACTACCTTGGTGCTGCTTTCTAGAAAAGCGCTCGCAGCTTCGCTCCAGGCCGCACACACAGTCGTTACCTTTTCCGGGGCCAGGTCCTGAACGTTCGGACGCGCTAGAATCTCTCTGATGCTTTCTAGGGCGTTGCCGAAGCCGAGCCTAAGCGTGGCCTTCTTCATGGCCATCTCGAACAGTGGCATCGGCAGCTCCTTGTCGTAGTACACTGATGGGCTGCTGCAGACGCCGTCGGGCTCGAGCGACCGTACCGCGAAATGTAGGCCTTGCTTTATCATCGTGCCGTCAACCGACACGGCGTACTGCTCGCGTACCTGCGACATATCGCTCGACTCGACAATCTGCGCGCCGAGCGCCGCCGCGATTTCGAAGCGCTGCGGCGCCAGCGTGTCAGCGTTGGTGTCCATGTAGTCGACCCTTTCGGCCCCTTGAAACAGGGCGGCCGCGACTGCGTAGAGGGCAATGCTTTTTGCGCCACCTCCGACCACCAGGACCGAAGCGCCCGGCTTCGCCTGCAGCGCTGGAACGACCGCCTGCCATCCGCACGCTATATTGTCCGAAAGACTGGCAAAACTGACTGGATCCAAGTGCTGCGGGAAATGCACGAGCATGTGATCCGCAAATGGGACTCGCAGCCTGTCCGCTACGACGCCACCCCAGTCACCACCGGTCTGCCCCACGCCAAACAGCGAGTTGTCTGGGACCGCGCTGCAGGTTCCAGTCGAGCGCCCGCGACAGAGACGGCACTGCCCGCACGATATCTGAAAAGGCACGACCACCTTGTCCATCGGCCGAAAACGACGTACGTCCTCCCCGCATTCAATAACCTCCGCAATGCATTCATGGCCGAACGGAAATGGTCCCCTGAAGGGTGACTCACCCAAATAGTGGACCACGGCCGGATCGACAGTACCCCGCGCGATCCCGATCCTCAGCAACGCATTGACGTCGAAGTGTAGGTACGCAATATCATTGTCGCACCTTGCCGCAACGAACGGTCGAACGATCACATCGCTGGGCTCGACGAGCGGGACGTCCGGCACCTCCTGCCACTCAAGGGTGCCCTTTCTTATGTACATCAGTTGCTTCATGCGTTGTCCGAACGATAGCCTGCTCCGGCATCTTTCCACGGGCGGGCGCTCTCTGCGCCGCCTCGCGGTGAGCGAGTGCCGACCTGTCCCCATTGCTCAGTGCTCACCTCATCTCGTAGCAAGCGAAAGAACACCTCTCTTGTGAAGATCCAGTAATGGTCGGAATCAGGGACCAGGCGTACCTCGCTTCGCTCGAGCAGGGTTCGGGCCCTCTCGAGTGTCTCAAGGTTCACCATGGGGTCCCGGTCTCCTCCGACCAAGACGGCTGGCACACGGACTTCACGCGCCCAATCCTCGAAGCCATTGTTGGTGATGTTCGCGAGAATGTGGGCGTATCGCACCAGTGCG
>JAPPOR010000519.1 GCA_028817905.1 Myxococcales bacterium | reverse complement strand
CGCCTTTTTCATGTGCCCGCTGCTTTTCCCGATCCACAACTTCTGGCAATACCTCCGCACGTTGGACTAGACGCTCGAGACCTGCAAAGGCCGCCGACGAACTGTGCGTCCGTTAGTGCTAGGAATCACAACTAATTATACTTGCCTGTCAGCTGAGTCACGAAGGTAGCAGAGCATATGCCAGACTTGAGGGAGATAGCGCATCCGCAGATGCTGTGGGTCAATGTGAATGGTCCGAGTGGCGCAGCCCGATTGTACATGTTTTCGGGAATCGCGATATTCGACTGGCGCGGGTCCGGCGATGATAGCTGGGAAAGGGGGACTCTACGCATACCGCTGAATCACTCTTTTGAGAGGCCACCACGACTAGTCCAAGCGCAGGTCGTCGACCACGTCGAAACAGCCTCACTGGCATCTATCTATTCGAGGGAATCAGGCAGAAGAGACGCTGTAGGGTTCGCCGTGGAGTCTGTATATGCTTTTTTTCCTGAATCGCCTGGGCCTGACGCCTCTAGCGAATACGGGATCAATGTAAATCTGGCTCTTCGCGGGAACGATGATGTGAGGTTTTACCGTGTCAGCTTTCAACTGAACGTTTCCGCTCGCATCGAAGAGTGAGCGCAACCTCTCGGCCGGGTTCGGTCGCAAACCTTTCGGTCGACCAGCCGTGCGGCTGTGCGACCCGGGATTCCGATAGCAACCGTGAAAGAATAGACGAAGGTCGAGACCGTCAAGGAGCACGAGCGGCGCATCAGCGCTACACGGAGTGGTCCGTGGGAGAGCGCGCGAAATTCGAGGCCGTGATCGCGGACAAGAAGCGCAGGCTTGACGACCGTATTCGCCGAGCGGTCGAGGCCCAGCAGCGCGGGGAGCAGGCGGCGCTGGCTGAACAGTAGGGCGCACGGAACTGGGGCCGTTCGCAAGGTGTACGCGGAATTACGAACGCGTGTTGCGCTTCATCAGATGCACTACATAGGGGTCTTGAACCGTCCAAATGGGCCTTTAGGTTGGCGTCATGGCTATTGGGGGGGGCTGTCGCTTACGCTTGCCGCCTTTGGTGGCTGGTATCGCGTTCACAATGCGCAGCACACCACAAGAGGACAGCCAGTTGCTCAGAAAACTTCCGCAGCTGGTCGGGGTCCACGCTGAAACCACTGGAGCCCGCCTCGCGGTCGATCCAACCCTCAACCATCTGGTCGTACAAGTCATAGGCCGTCGACGGCTCGCCGCTGTCACGGGCTAGCACTTCTGGCACATGCGCAAGCAGCATGGGCCGGGGAGCCAGCTTGGGCACACGCTGAACCAGCTCCTTGGCCCGGCGTCGATCCGACCACAAGCGGATGTCCCACAGGGGGTACCTGCGGCGAAGAAAGCGGCCGATCAACCTCTCGTCAAAGACCGACAGGAACAACTTGCGAAACTCGTACGTGGTGCCATCACCCAGCTTGCGTGGGCCAACGCGCAGTACGTGGGAGTCCCGCGGCTGGTCCTCTTCCCGCGGGAAGAACTGCGTTCGGCAGGTCACGATCACCCTGCGAAAGCCCTGGCTACACTCCATGAGCTCACGCAGGCCTTTTTCGTGGTCACCCACCGCACCGGGGTACTCGTCGAAGGCGTCGAGAATCAGCACAGTGTCCTTGGGGTCGAGCTGTTGTCGGATCGTATCGATCTCCTCCTTGGCCTTCGGGTCTCCAAGCGGGACCACGGCGGCTCGAGGCCGCATGCGAAAGCCCAGCCCCTTGAGGTAGTAGTTGATGGCAAAGGCGGTCTTGCCCATGCCCGAGTCAGCCAGCACGAGCAGGTAGGGCGACTGCTTGGCAAGATGCTCGTCCACGACCTCAAAGAGCGGCCGCTCAATCCGCACGCCCTGCTGCACTTCGACCTCGTTGGTCGGATCGATCGCGCTGCAATTGGGCCGAATGTAGTGGGCCCGTACCTCCTGCAAGGCCTCGCGACCAAACAGGCGGGCGCCTGCCTGCGCGGCGCCGCGCCGAACCTGCCATTGTCCCCAGGCCCACTGGGCAACCTTGACGCCCGCGGTGGCCACCGCGACCAAGGAGGCGACCTCTTTGAGTGTCCAGCCGCTTGCCACTATTGTGGCGGCGCCTGCCAGCAAGACTGCGATCACGGTAAGCCCCCATCGTATTGCACGGCGGCTGCAGCGGACACAAGGCGGGTGGATCCGGACGTGCCCTTCAACCCTGGAAGAAATCGAGCACGTGGTGAGCGTTCGCGAGGGGCTCCGCCCCGCCTACTAGCACACCACAGCCCCTTTTCTTTTTGCCGCCTTCTGGTGCGTTTGGACGCACCGGCCGACGGGCGGGATCGCAGTCGGGTCAAGCGCAGGTCCTCCGACCCGCCCTCGCGCTCGGGACACACGAAAGCCGATGTTGTCGTTGCGGTTGCCCGGCTCGTTATGGTTGCGCTGCGCCGAACGGGCGTTGTCGGCGTGATTGTTCCAGGAGCCACCCCGCAACACCCGGCCAGTGTCCTTATGACTGCGACCCATAATGTGGAAGCCGATGTGTTCACGCGTCCCCAAGCCATGGCGATCGCGACAGCTGTAGCTGGCGAAATCCGCTGGCATGGGCATGCGCAGTGGTCGCGAGCACGGAGCCGAACCCCTGCTGGAGCGCCAGGGCATCGATCACGCCACGCCTGAGCCCTTCCTCCGCCTGTCCTCCGTGAAGCGGAACCTTGAAAGACCGCATTCGCACGAGCTGTCTCCTTCCTGGGCGCCTCGAACTAGCCGCGACGCTCCCACGTCGCGGCATCCGGGGGCTCCACCCCCTTTCCCTGTGCCACCGCGTCCCGCGGCGGACCTGCTTGAGCTTGACCTCGGGACACACGAAAGCCGATGTCGCGGTAGCGATTGCCTGGTACGTTGCGGTCGCGCTGCGCCGAACGCGCGCGGTCCGCGTGAAGGCGCCAGGAGCCACCCCGCTGCACGCGGCCAGTGCCTCTCGCCGGCCCCGAGGGATCGGGAGTCGAAGCGTCGTCGTAGTCGCCGTACCAGTCCTGACACCACTCCCACACGTTTCCGTGCATCTCATGGAGCCCCCACCCGTTGGAGGGCAGCGACCCAGCCACCACAGTCGCTTCGCGGAACTCTCCCCGGTCGGCTCCCGCGTAGAGGAAGATCCCGTGGTAGTTCACCTGCTTGGGCGTGATGGTTTCGCCAAATGAAAACGGCGTGCTCGTGCCTGAACGGCAGGCGTATTCCCACTGCGCTTCGGTCGGCAACTCCGCGCCTACCCAGCAGGCGTATAGGTAAGCTCCCCACCAACTCACGTTCACGACCGGGTGGTCGGCTGCCTCTTGCGGTGTGAGCCGACCTCCGAAGAGCTCTCGCTCATGCTGCGAGTCGAACTTCTCGTACTGCCCATTGGTGACCACAGTTGGGCTGAGCTCAAAGGTCGACACGCTGACCGTGTGCAGGCGCTCGTTGGACAGGCGTTCGGTCTCCCCGTGCTCCGACCCCATCTGAAAGCTGCCCCCCGGTATTTCAAGGTAGTCTGATTCCGGCGGCCCCCCCTCGGGCCAGCGCCCGCAGCCCCTGAAGAACCGTTCGCGGTCGACCGGCCGTGCCCGCCCGTCGCGCGCCAGGTGCTCGAGAGCGTAGTGTAAGTA
>JAPPOR010000529.1 GCA_028817905.1 Myxococcales bacterium | reverse complement strand
TTGTCGATCTCGTTGTGGGCGCGGCGTGCCTCGCGGGCGTCGCCGTTGTACAGGTGCATCAGGTACCGAATTTCCGATGCGCGGCGTAGCCAGATGTGGCCTAGATGGCCCACAGCGTTGCCCTCTTCCGGTAGACCGTGTGTTGGATCCTCCAACAGGGCCGCCCAGTGCTCAGCGGCCGAGCTGCCACGCGTAGCCCAGTAGTACCCCTCTACATGCAGGGCGATCGCCCGGCCGATCTGGGCAACCGCGTAGTCGGGGTTGGCTGGGTCGGGCAGGGCAGCCTGTTCATAGCCCTCCAACATTTCCTGTCGAAGTTTCCAGGCAGCGTCCACGCGCCCCGTGGTCAACGCGTGCGAATGCGCGACCGTGTCGCGAATCATCTCGAGGCGCGGTGACAACGGCAGCAGGCGCCCCAAGAAATCGCCGAGGCGACGCAGAAGCCGGACGTCGTAGGCCAGGCGCGCCATGCTCTGCGCTGCCCCGATCAGGCTAACGGCGGCAGGAATCGCTTCAATGGGTCGGAGCACCCGATCGCGCTCATCAGCCTCTTCGAAGGCCTGGTGGGCCTTCGCAAGACAATGCCTGACGCGTTCGGCATCACTGGCCTCAGCGCCAAGCGCATCCCAATGCTGCAGCCCCAGGGCACTTCGGAGTTGCTCGATGAGCGGATCGACGTAAGGGAGCCCGGCAGAAACGTTGTACGCGTGGGCCAGCCCCACGATGCCCCTTCGAAGGATGAAACGCTCGTGCTCCGGGCGCCCGTGCCGTTCGCACGTCTCAAGCAGTCGGCGGCGGGTCTCGACCGCAGTCGTGGTATCCTGCCCGTGGCGCATGGCCGCCGCGGCGTTTTCGGACCCAGCCGTGCCAGTTGCAACCCCGTGCGCCGCTACCACCGACCCGAGCGCTTCCAGCTCATCACCGGCCATGAGCAAGTGGTCTGCTACCCCCACGACGTTGCCACGTGTCCTGAAGATCTCTGCGAGCCGGCGATGGGCGCGTTGCTCACTGGCTTGGTCAAGGGTGGAACGGATAGCCTCTATATAGGCATGTTTTGCTAGCCGATAGGTGGGCCCATCGCCCACCAAAACGCCCGCAGCGACCAGCTCACCAACCGCCGCGAACGACCGGGCTTGGCTATCCTCGGTGCGTTCCAGCAGCTCGGCGTAGTCACCAGGCGTGAGCGGAAGGGTCGTGAGCACCACGGCATGCGCGATCGCAAGAGCATCCGGGCTGAGGGCCTGCAGACGAGCGCGAAGGGCGTCCTCGAAACTCTTGGGAAGCTCTTCTTCGCGCAACGAGCCCGGTAGCACCCAAGCGCCCCGCCTGTACTCGACGATCCCTCGCTCGACCAGATGCTCGCATAGTTCCATGCAGCTGCGGGGCTTGCCCCGCGCGAGCCGGCTTGCCCATTCCGCTACGGCTGCCACATGCGGGACTTCCCCGAAGAGGGAGTGAACGAGCCTGCGGATGTCCTCGTCATCGAGGGGCGCAAGCTTGATGGAGGCGGCAACGCGACGCAATCGCGTCACTGCGGGCGGCTCCTGCAATTCGGTAGAGACCGACGTGACCAGCGCGATGCGGCGTCTGCCGGCCCGGTGGGCCAAGGCGCTGATGATACCCAGCGATGGCTCGTCTACGCCCTGCAGGTCATCCACGGCGATAACAAGCGTGCGTTCATCGGCGACACCGTCAATCCAGTCCGCCAGCGCGGCCATCGCTACGCTGTCCATGTCGCCCGCACGACCAGCTGAAGGATGCACCG
This sequence comes from Myxococcales bacterium, assembly GCA_028817905.1. Classification (GTDB taxonomy): domain Bacteria; phylum Myxococcota_A; class Polyangia; order Polyangiales; family JAFGIB01; genus JAPPOR01. Next base: position 1,867 of record JAPPOR010000529.1, on the reverse strand, counting down.
AAGGCTCTTTGTGGGACAGTTGCTGCACGAGCTCCGGGAGGACCGGCGCAATGGCGGGGCCGTGGGGCTCGAAGCGCCTGCGAGCCAAGTCGGGGAGCTGAACTACCAACGATTGTGCCAAGCTTGCCACGACACCGTAGGGACTGCGCGCTCCAGCGCAGGCGGCAGCGGTGAGCACAGTTGCACCTGCCAGCTTGCCCTCCAGTTCCAGCGCATCGAGCATACGCGTGCGGCCAATGCCGGAGGCGCCCTCGATGATGCATGCGCTGCCGCGCCCGCGGGCTGCCCGCAGCATCTGCTTGCGCAGCCATACCAGCTGAGGATCGCGTCCGAGCAGTGGGGGGGTCTTGAGGTAGGCACGGGCGACGTCGGCGGACTCGTCTGGGCATCCAGCATCCTGAAGCTTCGCGATGGCTGTCAGGCGCTCGATCACCTCACCGGCGCTGGTGGGCCGCGCCATGCGGTCGAGGCTGATCATGCTGGTCAGGAGGTCACACAGCTCTTCCGGTGCATCGGGGACCAATCTGGTCAGCGTCTGCGGGCGCGAGCGAAAGAAGTCGCGCAGCGCGTCGATCCGACGCGCTGGATAGGCATGACGGCCGCTGAGCAAGTAATAGCCGAGCGCTCCGAGGGCGTACAGGTCCGAACGCGCGTCGAGCGGCTGGTTGTGGACCACCTCGGGCGCGATACAAGGCGGTGTTCCGACGATCTGGCCCTGCACCCCAAATGTCGCCATCGTGCCGAAGTCCAACAGCTTGGCGCGCCCGAGGGCATCCTTGTGGACGTTGCCCGGGCTGACATCGCGGTGCAACAACCGTCGCGAATGCATGATGGCCAGGGATGAAGCAACGTCGCGCAACAATGCGCAGGCTTCCCGCCACGGCAGGGGAGCCAACCCGCGCAGGTCTTGGCCGCCCAGCAACTCCATCGTGTAGTAGGCGCTCCCGTCCGGGGAGATGCCATAGTCGAAGACCTCCACGATGCTCGGATGGGCGAGCTCGCGCAGTGCGTGGTATTCACGCTCGAAAAGCACCTGCAGGACGGGCCGTCTCTCCACGGCATCGGGCCTCAAACGCTTCAGCGCGACGGTGCGGTCGGTGACCTGATCGCGGCATTGGTAGACCTCACCCATGCCGCCCTGCCCAAGGAGCCGATCGATCCGGTACCGTTCCCCCAAGTCGGGATAGACTGGACAGGCGCCCCCAACGCCCTGCTCATTCACGCCCTCAATTCTAGGACTGGACAGGTGCCCCTGTCGACCGTGGTCGCTCCGCGCAGTCGCCCTGACACCCGCGCGCAGGCACGGACACCTCGCTGGATGGGCGATTGCTCGACCGTGACTTCGCCGGCAGATCTCCCCAACATCGCGCCTTCGAGACGTGGCATAGAAGTCACACCCGTTCGCTGCAGGTTCAGGTGGCACACTTCGGCATGCTACCCATGGAGCCTGCCGAGACCATCGTGCATGGCTGGTTTGAGCCAGGCATGGGAGGGAAAAAAAGCAACAAAAGCGCGACCGGGAAGGCGAATGGATGACAAGACGGGGTGTGCGCGCGCCGGTGGTCATGCGCGGCATGTTTTGTGCTTATTTTTCGGGCATGACAACGAAGCATGTGGTGGTGCCACTGGCCGCGGTGCTGGCGTGCAGCTTGGGCTGCGGGGAAGATGACTCGGGGGCCGGGCCCAACGTGGCGCACATCGGAGATGAGGTGCCCATGCATGCCGCCATGGGCGTGCCTGCGGGGCCAGCGACCGCACCCAGTGGTGGCATGCCTGCGGGCAACGCAGCCGAGCCTGACGGGGACGACCGGAGCGCGCTGCCGCCGGAAATGGAGGTGGAGCTGGACTTTCAGCGCCCGCAGGCCTC
>JAPPOR010001026.1 GCA_028817905.1 Myxococcales bacterium | reverse complement strand
CAGGGAGGCGAGCTGCAGTGGCCCGCGGTGTTTCCCACGGCGCCTGCGCGCGTGGAGCTGCCGACCTACGCCTTTCAGCGCCAGCGCTATTGGGCATCAGAGAAAAAGCGGGGGTCGGAGGCCAGTCCGCCTTCGCTCGACACGGTGCTGCGCCAGCTGTCGTCGGTGGGCGGCCTGTCGGAGAGCGAGCGCGGCACCGTCACGCGGCTGGTCGAGTTGCTCGAGACGGACCGCGCGCAGCGTTGGATGTACGAGCTCAAGTGGCGGGCGCTGGCGCCTGCGGATGTGACCGAGTCCCGGTCAGGCCAATGGCTGGTGCTCGAAGAAGGTGCAGAGGTGTCCGCACGCCTGCGCGACGCCTTCGAGCGAGCCGGACAGCGCTGTCGCCTGATCTCTCAGCATGGGCTGAGCGAGGCGCTGGGGTCCGAGTCTCCACCATGCGCGGGCGTGGTGCTGCCGACCCGTGCGATCGATGGCACGGATGCGCTGTTGGCCCTGCGCTCGCTTGTCGCTTCGGAGCATCCGGTGCGCTGCTGGCTCGTGACCGAAGGCGCCGTCGCGGCGGCGGATGATGACCCGGTCGCGCGACCGGATCAGAGTGCCATATGGGGGATCGGTCGAGCGTTTTCGCTCGAACACCCGCGTGCGTGGGGCGGGCTCATGGATCTCCCGCCGGGGCCCGTAGATGATGCGCTGGCCGATCGAGCGGTCGCTAGCCTGTGCAACGGGCAGGGAGAGGACCAGATCGCCCTTCGCCGAGCCGATGGCTTCGTTCCGCGGCTGGTCCCTACCCGGCGGACCGAGTTGTCGGCCGCTTCGCGCTGGGCCACGTCGGACGCGGCCCTGGTCACGGGGGGCCTGGGCGCGGTGGGGCTGCACGTGTGCCGTTGGCTGGTCGCGCGCGGCGCACGCCATCTCGTGATCGCGAACAGGCGGGGTCACGACGCGCCCGGCGCGCAGGAAGCCGTGCGCGCGCTCGAAGCCCTCGGTGCCGAGGTTACGGTTTGTCAGGTGGACGTTTCCGACCTCGAGGCCATGGAACGACACATGGTTGGGATCAGAACCCCGATCCGATCCGTATTCCATCTGGCCGGCGTCGTGGATGCGACGCCCATGTTGCAGCTGACACCCGCGCGCATCGAGGAGATCATGCGAGCCAAATGCGAAGGGACGCGCACGCTGGAGCGCTTGAGCCGGGACTGGACGCTCGATGCCTTCGTGTGCTTTTCCTCGATCGCCGGCGCCTGGGGCTCGGGTGGACAGGCCGCGTACGCAGGCGCCAATGCGTTTTTGGACGGCTGGGCTCAGCAGGCTCGGGCGGCGGGTCGCCCTGCGCTCTCCATTTCGTGGGGTCCCTGGGGCGGATCGGGCAGGGCCGCGGAGCTCGATGCCCGCGAGTACCTGGCCCGCCGAGGCTTGCCGCTGATGGATCCGGACAGGGCGATCGCTTCGATCGACAACGCCCTGTCCCGCGCGTGTGCCCACCTGGTGATCGCAGACGTGGAATGGGGCGCTTTTCGCAAAGGGTATGAAGCCTTCGGTACCCGCCCGCTGCTCGCCGAACTGGAACGGAGCCCCGACGACGAGTCACGTGAGGGTCTCGCCGAGCAGCAGAGTTGGGTGCGCTCGCTCGCCGAGCTACCGGCTGCCCGCTGTTGCCGCGAGGTCGTCGACCGTGTGCTGGTCGAGGTCGCCAAGGTCGCCGGGCTGCCAGGTGCTGAAGGCGTGCAGGAGGCGCGCCCGCTAGGCGAGCTCGGTTTCGACTCCTTGATGGCGGTCGAGCTGCGCGCCGGCCTGGCCAAGGCCTTCGCGACCACGCTGCCGGCGACACTGGTCTTCGACCACCCCACGCCGCGGGCAGTCGCAGCATACCTCATGGACCGACTCGGTTTGTCGAGCCCAGCGGATACCGGTGGTGACGCGAGCGCCGAGAGCGCGGATCTGGAGGCCGAGATGTCGGTCGACCAACTGATGGACCTAATCGACGAAGACTATGAGGCGATCGGTGTCTGAGAACCTGAACCCGACAGAATCCCTTCGGCGTGCGGCTACGGTCATTCGCCGCCTGAAAACCCGCGTTGCCGATCTCGAGGCGCGGCAGAGCGATCCGATCGCCATCGTGGGCATCGGCTGCCGATATCCAGGCGGGGTGGCCGACCCGGCAGCGTTTTGGCGTCTGCTGGACGAGGGCATAGATGCCGTGGGCGAGGTGCCCGCGGAACGCTGGGGCATCGCCGATCTCTATGATCCGGACCCCGATGCGCTTGGCAAGATGACCGCTCACTCGGGTGCATTTCTGCGCGACATCGACCGCTTCGACCCTGGCTTTTTCGGGATCTCGCCGCGCGAGGCGGCGAGCATGGATCCACAGCAGCGCCTGCTGCTCGAGACCAGCTGGGAGGCGCTGGAGCGGGCCGGCATCGCACAAGAGCAGCTGGTGGGCAGCAGCACCGGCATCTACATGGGCCTTTCGTACCTGGAGTACGGCTCGCTGCTCGACCGTGGCCTGGAGACCTTCGATGGCTACGTGGGGACAGGCAATTCCGCCAGCGTCGCTTCCGGCCGCATCAGCTACGTCCTGGGGCTTCAGGGGCCAAGCGTGACCATCGACACGGCGTGTTCGTCTTCGCTGGTTACCGTGCACTTGGCCTGTCAAGCCTTGCGTGGTGGCGAGTGCTCGATGGCGCTCGCCGGTGGGGTCACCCTGATGCTGACCCCAAGCGTCTTCGTCGAGTTCAGCCGTCTGCGAGGCCTGTCACCGGACGGTCGCTGCAAGAGCTTTTCGGCTTCGGCGGACGGCACGGGTTGGGCTGAGGGCTGCGGTGTGTTGGTGCTCGAGCGGCTGTCGGACGCGCGCGCGCGGGGCCACAACGTGCTGGCCGTGGTTCGCGGCTCGGCGGTCAACCAGGACGGCCGCAGCAACGGCCTGACGGCCCCCAATGGACCGTCGCAGGAAGCGGTGATACGCCGGGCGGTGGCCCAGGCGGGCCTTGCGCCGTCGGATCTGCAGTACGTGGAGTGCCACGGCACGGGCACGACCTTGGGCGATCCGATCGAGGCACAGGCGCTTGGGGCGGCGCTTTCGAAAGGGCGCAGCGCCGAGACGCCAGTGGTGATCGGCTCGGTCAAGACCAACTTCGGCCACACCCAGACAGCTGCAGGTGTCGCGGGCATCATCAAGGTCGTGCTGTCGTTGCAGCACGAACGCATCCCCAAGAGCTTGCACTTCGACGAACCGAGCCCCCACATCCCATGGGACGAGCTTCCGGTGAAAGTGGCGTCGGAGCCGGTGCCCTGGCCGCAGGGCGAGCGACCGCGCATTGCGGGTGTGAGCTCCTTCGGCGTCAGCGGGACCAACGCGCATGTGGTGCTGCAGGAGGCGCCGCCCGAGGACGGGGTGGAGGCAGAGGCGGGGCACGCGGAGGGTATGCTGCAACCAGCGTCGCACGCGGTGCCGGGCCGGGAACCAGAATCGGAAGCGGAGTCGGATCGAGCGCGGGCGTCGGACCTGGAAGAGACTGAGCGCGTGCAGCTTGTGGTGCTTTCGGCGCGGGCGCCGGGGGCGCTGCGGGAGGGTGCCGAACGCCTGGGGGCACAGCTTGCGGCCCACCCGGAGCAGACGGTGGCGCAGGTTGCCT
>JAPPOR010000445.1 GCA_028817905.1 Myxococcales bacterium | reverse complement strand
GAATGGGTGACCCGTGGAAGCACACGTGTTTGCAGGGCCGTCTTGGCATCCTAGCCGCCGTGGCAGCCCGTATTGAAAACCTCAAGCATCTATCCCGCACGACGCCCGACGTGGACGCGACGCTGCACCTGACACAGACTCGAGTCGACGTCGCAATCGTGCTGAGGCGAACCAAGGTATTCAAGCCGGGTGACCAGCTGACCCTGCAACAGGCCGTCGAGCTGATCGCGCAAGTCGGCGGCTACACAGGCAAATCGTCCGGAGGGCCAGCGGGGACGATAACCATCGGCCGCGGCATGCGCGAAGTCATCGCCGCGCCACAGCCGTCGAGCTTCTCGGGAAGAAGTGACTAATGCTGAGCCGCGTGGCCCTCTCCGTACACAAGAAACTGGCCTGGAGCTTCCGGAAGGGAAGCTTCAGCCTAGTCGCCGAACGTAATCGTCACATCTGCGCGTGCGCCAGGGGGTGCTGGCGGGAACTTGGTGCGGCGGAAAGCGCGCTCGTTGCAGCGAGGGGCACGCTTGTGGGGGACGGTGCAGGTCTTGAGCTTCATGCTGGCCTTGCCACCCCGCGCCGAGAGCCGCAGCTGAACGTCGATCTTGCCCGCGGGGGATAGACCGTCCTTGTCGTTGCGGCGGCGGCAGTCCAAGAAGGCCGCAAAACCGTTGCGCAGGCCGAGGATCGCGCTGGCGACTGTGTCCTTGGCGCCGGGGCCGCTGGCGTGGGCCTCGAAGGCGACCTTGCCGCCGCTGTGACGCCAGATGGCTGTGGCGCGCCCGCCTTCGTCGACTCTCACAGCGACATCGTCCTGTTCGGCCTTGCGGCGCTGGAGTTCGGCCTGGCCATCGGCGCGTGAGTTGCTGAACTCGAGCTTTACGACGGCAGCGGCCGGACGCTCTACCCCGCGAAACAGCGCCTTGCGCAGCGCGCGTAGCACGCAGCGCTTCAGCTCCGCATCGCTGCCCCCGCGTTCTTCGACCGCCAACTGGGTATCACGTCCCTTCGCCAGGTTGATCGTGACCCGAAAGGCGCCCACGGCGATCGGTCGCTTGGCCACGAGCTTGCGGTAGCAGGACCGCACCGCCGGCATCTTGCCCGTTACAACTTCCGTAAGCTGCTGCAGGCGTGCCCGGGGTGTGCCGTTGGTGCCCCGAAGCGACATGCGCATGTCAGAACGGACGTTGATCGAAGCCTCGCCCTGTGCCATCGAGTCCGCCTGCGCGGCAGCGCCGCCCGCAGCCCAAGCCATCGCACCTGCCAACAGGGCGGCTCGCAGCAGCAACGGCGCAGGGGCTCTGCGCGGCCGTCCAATCTGTCGCCGTCCAACCTGTGGCAAGGCGGATGCCAGCTCGCCCGCTTGGGCGAAGGCCTCGCTCACGCCGTCACCTCCGGCGCGGCCTCCGGTGGTTGGGTCCCCGGGCGCAACGAGTCGCTCGCGCGCTCCTGGGGCAGGTGCACCCGGAAGGTGGTGCGGCCCGGATGGCTGTCCATGTCCACGCGGCCGCCGTGGTCGGCCGCCACCTTGCTCACAATCGCGAGTCCGAGGCCGGTGCCTTCGGGCTTGCCGTGGGAGGTGAACGATTCGAACATGCTGGCGCGGATCTCTTCGGGAACACCCGGGCCATTGTCCGTGCAGGACAGCCACAGGGATTGGTCGGACGGGTCCCTGTCCACCACAAGCTCGATCTGTCCCCCTCCACTGCCGTTGCCACCGTCGATCGCCTGGGCGGCATTGCGCACCAGATTGTGCACAGCCCGGCGAATCTTGTGTTCGTCGAACCAGGCGACTCCCCGATCGTTGAGCCTCAGCGAGAGATCGATCGAGCGTCCCGACAGCTCCGAGCGGAGCTGCCCGGCGAGCTCTTCGAAGAACGGCTTGAGGTATACCTTACGCATCAGTAGCTTGGTCTCGCCTCGAGCGAACGCCAGGACTTCGCCGGTCATCGCGTTGACGGTCTCGATCTGACGCAGGATTGCCTCGCTATGTTCAAGCCGGACGTGTTCGCTCTCATCCGCCCGCAGCAGCTGGGCGTACCCCTTGATCACGGACATGGGCCCGCGCAGGTCGTGCACGACACTCGATAGGAGCTGGCCGATGGTCGATAGGCGTTCCTGAAGCTCGCGCCGCTCGCGGGCCTGGGACAGTCCTATGGCAGTCGACACGTGGCCGGCGATCACGCTGGCCAACTTGAGGTCGTCTTCGGTGAAGTGGCTGCGCCCCTGGCCCTTGTTGAGCAGCTCCAGGGCCCCTCCGCGGCCATCCAGCCGCAGGGGCACGCACAACACCGACCGTGCCTGGTAGCCAACTTCCTCGGCGATGGCCGTGGAGTGGCGCCCGTCGTGGTCCACGTCGTTGACGACCTGGGGCTGGCCGGTGCGCGCCACCCAGCCACAGATGCCCTCTTCGGCGGGGATGGTCAGCCGCTTGACGGCGTCGGGGACCCCCCCGACGGCGCAGCGAAAGCGCAGCACGCCCGTGTCCGAGTCGGCCAGGAGGATCGAACCTGCCTCGGCGCCGATCGCGTGCATGGCGCGTGCGAGGACTCCTTCGAGCAGGTCATCAAGACGCATCGCGCTCGCCGAGACCTGCGCGATCTCGAACAGCACGTCCAGCTCGCGCACCTTTTGCTCGAGCATCTCTTTTGTCTCGAGCAGCTCCATGTTCTTGCCCACAACGGACAGGAACAGTTTCGAGTTTTCCAGCGACACCGCTGCCTGGGCTGCCAGGGCCGCCAGCATGCCCTCATCGTCGACCGTGAAATAGCCGGCGCGCTTGTTGAGCGCCTGGAGTACACCGATCGTGCGGCCGTGGTGGTTCTTGACCGGGACGCCCAGGGTCGAGGTCGTCCGGAATCCCGTGCGGCGATCCCACTCCCCATCGAAGCGTACGTCCTGATAGGCGTCCTTGACGTTCAGCGCGCGACCCGACTTGGCGACCCAGCCCGCCAGCCCTTGCCCGACGCGGACCCGCACCTCCAGGGTCTGACCGGCGTGCGCTACGCGCGACCATAGCTCTCCCGATTCCTCGTCGAGCACGAACAGGGTCGCCCGTTCGGCATCCATGATGCGAGAGATGCGTGCGAGCAGCAGCTCGATTAGATCCTCCAGGTCGAGGGTGCTGCCGAGGGCTTGGCCGATGTCCTGCAGGGCGCGCAGCTTTCCCTGCTCTCGCGACAGAGCGGCTTCCAGCTCCGCCACCCTGGCGCGCAAGCCCTGCTCGTTTGACATTGCCACAATATCCCACAGTACCCCCAAATCAGGCAATCCCTCCCCCGAAACGCTGATGTAGTGTTCCCCGGGGCGCCCCGTTCGCCGACGGGAAGCCGAAATGCCCCTGGTGTGTACCCGAGCCGTGCAAGTGATCGGCTTCGCAAGGGTTTCGCCGACCGAACACTTGCCGTTTTTGCGCACGGCGCGGGTAGAGTGGTCAGCTTCCCCAACAAGGCATGCGACCCGGGGCACCGGAAGCCGCCGTCGCTTGCAGCTCATCCCCGGAGCGCGCCAGCGCGACCTAGCGACGTTGTCCAGATGCATCGAATCAAGGCAACGCGATCAACCTCGACGCAAACGCCCACGAAACGCTGCCTCAAGGTCGCTAGCTAGCCCAGGCACCGGGGCTGGCGCCCCGTCCCATTCAAGCGGGAAACTTA
>JAPPOR010000117.1 GCA_028817905.1 Myxococcales bacterium | reverse complement strand
TCCTGCCCGAATTCGCCACGCAGTTCGGGACAGTCACAGCGACCGCATTCCCGATTGAGCACCGTAAAGCGATAGCGTTGCGACTGTGGCGGTTCACTCCACCAGGGGCCCAAGTGCATGCGCTGTGCGCCGGCGTGCACGTCGAGTGCCTCCGCCGACCAATCATGACCCGTCTCGCGCTCGAGCAGCACCAGATCTCCTGAGGCCGCCAGGCGCAGCTCGTCGCATGGGATTTCCAGGGTATGGCGTTCCGTGCCCGCAATGGCTTCATCGGTTCGCAGAACGGCCTCAGTGATGCAGTCTTCGGTGGTCTCTCGGGTGGTCACGATGAGGTCGACGTCGACTGCCGTGCTGCGATAGCTCCATCGAGCGCGGATCTGACGCCCGCCCGAGAGGTCCTCCACCTGCAGCTGGGATGCGGTGGATTCCTGGCAGCCAGCCACGCAGCCCACGAGCCATCCGGCCAAGGCCAAGTAGCTGACCACCCCCCCTCCTACGCCTCGCGGGAACAAGCCAGCGAGTGGGGGCCCCAGCCTACGTCTGACCGGTCCGACCGCCGGCGGGCTGCCTGGGGCGCAGGGTGGAGGACACGTAGCCAGCATCGCGCGCTCAGTCAGTGACCAATACGCCCTTGCGCTGGAAGCTGCGCGCCATCTCTTCAAGGCTATCGTCCACCGCGTCGGCGGCGCGCCACTCCACATCCTCGTCCCACTCGACGACACCGCCGAGGAAGTCCCTGAAGAAGGCTTCGTTGAGCTCCGTGTCCTCGTAGCAGGTTCCGGTTCCATCACAATCACTCGTGTGCGACAGGGGTAGACTTCCGATGCCGGTGCGGCTCGGGGGCCGATCGAACAACGCCCGCAAGTCGACCCGCAATGCCGGTTCAAAGTTGGGCAGGCTGACCTGGCCGCTTTGGAGCGAGGTGGCGCTCGCGTCGAGCAGCTCTCGCAGCTCGACCAGGCCTGGCTCGGTCGTGCTGTCACGAAGAAAGAGGCTGTCTCCGTCCAGCGCATCGATGCCCGCAGACAGGCGCGCGATGCCAACTTCGAGGAACGGCTTGGCCGCCGCAAAGCGGTCCGCATGGAAGACCTGCGCGAAGACCTGGTTGAACATGGTGGTGACTTCGTCCCCGGCCGGGCAGCTCTCCTCGCACAGCAGAGCACCCAGCGGCATGTCCACGCTGTAGGCGGCGGCCATGTGACCAGCGGCGGCAAACAGCGCGCTCAGGCCGGCGAGCACCTTGGCGTCCCCCGGAGCGAACGACACATCGTCGCCCCCATACAGGATGCCGGGTAGCTGGAACACGGTGCCGGTGCCGGCGGAGGCGCGGTCGAAGTAGCAGGATGCCAAGGCCCACTGGTCGGTTACCCCAGCGAGGTGCGAGATGCCCTGAGAGACCGTCACATCCGGCGGGATCCGCCCGAGCACGTCCGAGGCCCCGAAGATCGGATGCAGCCCGGTGGTGTCCAATCTAGAGCTGACCGTGGTGGTCTGTGCGTTGCCGCTGACGCGCAACGTGAGCGCAGGCGCCGCAACTCGGCCAACGTTCACGCTATAGCCGTCCAGTTCGCAAGCGACGAGTAGATCCTCAAGCCGGTACTCGGCCGGCGTTCCGACCGTGTGCCCCGGCTGCACGACCGTGATGCTACCGCCGTCCGGGTTGCAGTTGTCCGGCGCCTGGGCCCTGGCTGCCGAGCAATAGTAGCGGACGCCTTCGTGGGTGAACCCGAGCGACACGGAAGGGCTCGAACCGCTGGCCCTTCGGAGACCGGACTGGCAGTCGAAGCTGGATTCGAACAGGCTACCGGCGGAGGGAAGCTGCGACCGGTCGCGGCCCCCATAGTAGATTTGCAGCTCGACCCGCGCTTCGCTCTCCATATCGACACCCTCGAGATCGACGTCCAAGTACTCGCCGTCGTCTTCATGGATCTCCTGCTCGACACGAAGGTTGGCCGAGAGGTCGACGTCTCCAGTGATAGCCAGCTGGGCGCTGCCGGACCAGCGTGCGTTCCACCGGCTGGCGAGGCTGTCGGGTCCAAGCAAGTCGGCGGCTGACATGGGACCATAACCCAAATCCGCAAGGGCGGCCTTGCCGCTGTCGGACTCAAGCGCGCTCAGAATACGCGAAAAGCCCGCACCGAAAGCGGCCTCCGGTGAGTCGGCGCATTGATAGAGCTCGTAGGCCCCGGCGAAGTCCCCGGCTTCCAAGCTAGCCCGCGCAGCACCCAAGTCCGTCTGGCAGCCCCCACCGCACTGGCGTGTAACACCCGCACCGGACGGCTGATCGCCCGGCGAGGCGTCGCCGCCGCCGTCCCCCGATTCACAACTCAACGTGCTCGCGAGCAACAGCAGCGCGCCCAACCATCTTACGTCCTCCCGGCGTGCGCCGAGCCATCCCCTACGCATCAGGCGTACATCCAGGTGTACTCCCCCTTGAACCGTCCCCACAGGCAACCTCCACCCCACTGTAGACCACCATCGTGACAAACGCTGGGCCAATGGGCAAACGGCGCACAAGCATGCAGGTCGCTCGCCTCACCCAAACCGAAAGCGGGCGGCGCGCAAAGAGCGCAAAGGGGCCCCTTGTTCAGGTCCCTGCCTTGGCTGTCGCAGGCAGGGCTTCACGAAACAGACAGCAATTTCGCGCCAAGCGTAGAGGTCGGAAGGACCGAGACGCCGACGCGGTAGGTGCGAGGCACCTTGACCCCACACCAGGGTGGATGGATGCTCAACGTCGAGAAGGTGCGAGGACAGGGAACGCGCCGTCCGCTGACCGCGCGGTACGGCAGGGGGTCCCGGATCGATCTTGCCGAAGTACATGGCCCGTGCGAGGCTCGCGACCGCGCCGCTCCAGAGAACTTCCCATCGATGAGAACATGACAGCAAATTTTCATGATAGGCCCCGTCGCCTACATACATACCGGGGCGCGGTTACAGATGGATCGCGTTGGCGGGCCTTTCGGCACCGCGAGGACGACGTCTTTGTTTGCACCCCACCCAAGAGCGGCACGACCTGGATGCAAGCGATCGCCGCGTTGCTGATCTTCGGCAAGCCTGAGCTCGACTTCAACCCGGCCGACCGCGCGCTGTGGCTCGACTCGAGCTTCACTGCCGAAGATGAGATGCTGGCCCATTTCGAGGCCCAGACGGAGCGCAGGGTAATCAAGACTCACACGCCCCTGGATGGGCTCCCCTTCTTTGCCAACTGCACGTATCTCGCCGTCTATCGTGACCCGCGCGACGTCTTTTTCTCGATGTTGAACCACTATGGCAACATCAAGCGCGACATGAAGTCGGATCCCCGCGGGCTTCCCTTGTCGCAGTCGTTCGAGTACTGGTTGGCGAAGGAGTTCCGGCCTGACGATGCCGACGCGTTTGCGCTGGAGTACGTGACCCACCACCTCTCCTCGTTCTGGAGCTACCGACAACTTCCAAACGTCCACCTGTTTCACTACGCAGACCTGCAGCGCGACTTGCACACGGAGATGGCAGCTGTGGCCCGAGCGCTCCGGCTCGAAGTGGAAAGGGACCTGCTCGCGGCGTTGAGCGAGGCCGCATCCTTCGATCACATGAAAGCGCGAGCCACCCGCTTCGTTCCGCGCGCAAACGGAAACCTTTGGCGCGATCCCGAGCGCTTTCTGAACAAGGGCCAGAGCGGCCAGTTTCGTGACGTACTCTCGGACACCATGCTGGCTGACTATAGTGCGAGGCTGCGCGGCCTGCTGTCCGACCAGCAGGCGAGCTGGCTGACAAGTGGTTCCGAGCCGAGCCTGTGAAGCGAACTTTCGCTTGATGGTGGCCCCGCCCTTCGCTGCCGACTCGGAAGCGGGCGGCTTGCTATTGTGGGCGCATCTGGCGGACCGGAAAGCAAACGCCCGCTTCCTGAATACACATGCGCATGAAGCGCCAGGCCCCTCTGCCCGCTTGTCCGCCCTGCAGGACGAACGTCATCGCGTTGTAGCCCATGATCTGGCGGCCTGCCCAGACATACTCGCGATCGCCCGAACGCATGAGAGCGATCGATAGAGGGGGACTGTGGTCGTGCGGCACGAGCTGCGTAATCGTCCCGATGCTACCGTCGGTCTTGACACAGAACTGATGGAAGATGCCCTGGACCGTCGTCTGCAGATGAACGTGGCCAGGCATGTTGGGCACCGAGCCGGTCTGCGGTCCAGCAGTCCCCATGGGCACCGGCTGATACCGGGCATGGGCTACGCCTGGAGCGTGCCCGCCCCCGCCCTGGGGCCGGGTGCTGGCTGCCGGCTGTTGCCCAGTGCCCGTGTGAGCGTGCGCGGCCGCCGGAAGCGGGGGGGGAGCACCGCGCTGGCTGGACGGGTGTTCAACCGGGCGCACGGGTGGCAGCCACTGCGTTTGCTGCGACTGCGACTGCGACTGCGGCGGCGTCTGCGCCGTCTGTGTCCACCCGGGCTGGCCGCCGGTCTTGGCAGCCGCCACAGCTGACAGGTCGATCGGCGGCACCTTGGCCGCGGCCGTTAGCTTCACGTCCCCGGAGCCGGAGAGCTGCGGACGCTGGGCGGTTCCGAAGGCATTGAGGGCGGTTCGAGTAAAACCGATCGCCTCGCCGGTCGTCACAAAACCGTCCTGATTGCCATATCCCTGCTGATCCCCCCAGCCGCGCAGCGCCCCCAACATCAGATACGAGAAAGCCGGGCGCATGGTCGTATGGTTGGGCAGCGGATACGCCTGCTCGTCCGTGCCCGCGGCGCTCAGCACCGTCACTCCCTGCCTGGTCTTGGGCATGAAGTCAGGGATTTGAGACATCTGGGATCCAGTGACCGACTGTACCCGACCGTCGTCGCCCAGGTAGGTACCCGAGAAACACGCGTCCAGGATCGCCACGGGCTGCTGACCGGGACTCGACGCGCTCGCCATCAACGTGAGTAGCTCCCCCTGCTGCAGCCCACTGAGCTCGTCCCGTCGAGCGTTGGCATCCACCAGCAGACCATCGATAGCCCTGGTGTTCGACGGGTCCGGTACGGGGGCACCGTGGCCGATAAACACGAACCAGAGCCTGCCGCGCGCCCGACGAGCCTCGTCGGCGGCGTCGCGCACCCATCCGCGCATCTTCTTGACCGTGACCCCGGATGGCGTCGAGGCGACTTTCGTAATTCGCCCTGGCGGCACGCGGCGCACGTCGACGAAGTAGCGATACCAATCCTCCGCCGACGCCAGCGCCCCACGCACCGGTGGCAGGTGGTCGTATTGCTCAATGGCTGCGATCACCACCGTATCCTTCTCCCCGCCCCCTACGCTGGGAGCTGGCTGCGCTCCAAACGCCGGCCATGGGCTCGGACGATGGGTGGGCAGTCCTGGTGCCGCGTCGGCCCCAGCAGAGCTAGCAGAGCTACCAGAGCTACCACGCCAGTTCCATCGCCGCTGACACCCGGATGCGACAGCGAGAGCGATCGCTACGAAACACCAAAACCAGCGCATCACAGTTCTCCGCTCGGCACGATATCGTAGCCGTGTCGCTTGAGGGCCACCCGATGGCCCGGCAGTCCGTTGAGAATCTCCATGACGCGCAGGGCCTCTTCGGTTGCCTGCTTTTCAGTGAGTCCGGCGGTCAGATGCAGCGGGCCGAGATCCGCCTCATGGCGCAACGCGTAAACATAGAGCATGTCGTGCTGCGCCCTTGTGGGATCTCGCAGGATCGCGCGCGCCTCGGGCAATGGCGTGTCCACCCCGGGCCGCAGCTGGACCTGACGCCCACCCAGCCCCGGAATCAGCACGGCAGCGGCGTCGCCCACTTCGCGATCCTCCTGGACGACCACGACCAGCGTGACTGGCTGGTTCGCCCGAGCGAAGATCCGGTAGCTGCCACCGTGCTCGATCCGCATCGGCTCCAACCGTACCTCAACCTGAAGCTCCTGGTTGACCTGACCGAGCTCGACCGCCCAGGCCAGTGCGTCTTTCCAATGGCGGCCCTGGTCCACATACTGGTGCCCCTTGGCCCCCATGGAAGCCCCTAACCCAACGTCCGGAACACCCGCTTCCGCCATCCCCTGGGCGCTTTGCCGGGCAAACATGGATCGGCGACCGCTGCCCACGAGGACGGCCCGGACCACCGTATCTCCGCAGGGGCCGTGCAGACGCCCGCGCAACATGAACTCGTTTTGAATGTCCAACGTCGACACAAGCCTCTCAGACCGGTCCGCGCGTAGCTTGGCCAGGTGCTCGATGCCGGCTCCGGCCGCTAGAAAGGAACCGACGTCGCTCACGTAGTGCTCCTCGAAGCGTTGAGGCACCGCTTCCGACGCCAGCAACTCGCAACCCGGCGCGCGCTCCTGCCCGATGTGCATTTCGCCCTGCTCGTCGATGGTGACCGGCCGCCCGAGCAGCCCCTCCGCATCGCTTGTGGGCTGGAACAGGAGACGTTGGTTGGACGGCAACGCACTGGGCGCTGGCGACATTTTCGGCGGCACGGCCTGCCCTCCACACCCGACAAGCCATAATGTGGCAGCGAGCACAATCGACGGGAATAGGTTTCCCACAATGATCCCTCCGCGTTGCGCGAGCGACGCGCATCGTACCCGAATTCTTCATTCGTCCCACCGCCAAAAAGGGTGGGCTGGCCCCAATGGCAACACGCCCCTCCCTAGCTCACCGAATCCCCTCACCGGCAGCGGTGTCTCGAGCCGTCCTGGCTCGCTCACCGCAGCGTTGCGGGATGATCCCACCCCCCTGATACGGCGTACCCTGATACGGCGCACCCTGGCCCGGCCGCGATCGCTTGGTCCCCAATGCGAGCCCAGTCCCATGGCCGCGGTCCCGGCAGGCATCGCCGCCATGGACCCATGCCGCCCCAGTTGCGCATCCTCGCCGTCACCGCCACCGCTCGCGACCGAGGGGGCGAAGGCCGCACAACGCTCCCTCCAACGCTGCAGGGGCACAACACACAAGATACCACGGCCGTGGGTGGTCACGGTCTTTGGAACGCCCCACGGAAGCAGAAAGCAGACCACGCCCCCCAGCCGTGGCCGGGGGGCGTGGCGCGATCGCGTGGTGTTCGCTCAAAGCTGGCTCACCCCTAGGGGGCGACAACCTCGATGGTGCCCAGCGCGTTAAGACCGTTCGACGGAATCGAGCTCTCGTCCCACGTGCAGGAGTACTGAAGAGAGGATCCTGCCTGGATAACGTAGATGCCTGGAGCTTCGGGCGCCGCAAAGGCGAAGTCACCGGTGCCCGAGCGGTTGGCTGACGTATTGCCGGAATACATGCAGTCGATGGCCTGGTCCTTGACGCCAACGTAGAACTGCTGAATGCATCCGGGACAGTAGTTGGAGGTGTATTTGGAGCCCCAGTCGAGCGTCACCGACACCTCGGCCCCGGGCGCCACGCGGATATCTGGCGTACCGGTTCCATTGATAGAGATGTCGCTGAAGGTAACCGTGCGGCCGTTCATCCCGCGCTCGACGACGGGCTCGGAGTCATCTACGAAGATGTATGCGACGGCATTGGTCACGCTGTCGGACATCTGGTCGGCGGTGAGCGTGCAAGAGTACTGCAAAGAGTGGGTAGCCTGTACCGGGTAAAGTCCGGGCTCACTTGGTGCGGTGAAGCTAAGGTTTCCCGGACCCGAGCGGTTGGAGGCAGTGTTGCCGGAGTACATACAGTCGATAGCCTGGTCCTTGACACCGATGTAGAACTGCTGAATGCATCCCGGGCAGTAGTTGGAGACGTACTCGGAGCTCCACGTCAGCGACAGATTGACCAGCGAACCAGGAGCGACGGTCACCACGTTCGTGCCCGTTCCGTTCAAACTAGCGTTGCTGAAGGTGACCTTGCGGCCGGCGAAGGTGGCTACGGTGTCCGCTGCAGCGGGCGACGCGGCGGCAAGGCAGAGCGCCAGGCACGCAAGTAGATGGACAAGCGGTCTTGATAGGAGTGTCGCGGTCTTCATGGATCGATTCCTCGTTGTGCGGTTGGTTGAGGTGGGGTTTCGCGATGACGACACGGAAGCCACAAGCCAGCTTGTGGGACCTATCAAGCGAGCACTGAGTGTCTCGACATAGCCGCCCCCCCGGCAGCTGCGGCTTCTCGTGGCGCGGCACCCTGCGAAAGGAGTGCCTACAAGATGGAGTCGCAGGCGCCACGCTGTGACCTCTCCCGCCCGTGCGGTTCCTCACGCCCCGGTCTTTTACGCCGCGCCCGTCACGCAGGAGACCAGGCGGGTGCGCAGTCCCCCATCGCTCGACCGCCCTCGCGCCCTCGGAACAATCATTCGACTGCGTCGCGCTTTCGCTTCAACGAATGAACGACGTCGTAGTCAAGCTCGTGTCCATCCGAAATGGACTCCTAGCCCGCATCCATCACCAAGGCACGTTATGATCGTGCAAGTGATCGGCTTCGCAGGGCTTTCGGTGAAGGAGGGAATACTTGCTGTATTTTCGACTGAAGCGAAAGCGCTGCGGAGTCGAGCAGTTGTGCGAGGGCGCGTGATTTGGTGATGGATGCGGGCTAGCTATTCGGAAGTGGGCAGGGGGACCTCGACCGCCGTGACCAACTCCCCACCACAACCGTCGTCGGCGTAGTAGCGAATCTCAACGCGCCACGGCCCTGGCGCAGTGCGCGTCTCGATGACGGCGACTTCCGGAGGCAGCTGCGACACGTCTGGAGCATCCTCGGGGGGAGGCATCGAGCCCGTCTGGACGTACTCCGTGATGGACAGCCGCTGGTCGGTCAACTCGGTGCAGTCGGTCACGTCGCAACCCTCGCCCGGAAAGCCCGGAATGATCGACTCCCGAAATTCTCCGTCGACGTAGTGCGCGCCATTGGTATTCCAGGGCCGCTCATCGACCAGGGCTACCCAGTCATCGCCCTGTGCTTTGGTCGCCGTGAAGGCGTCGCCGCAGGTGATGTAGTAAAGGCCCTGGGGGTCCTGGAACTCTAGGTGGATGAAGGCGTCCTCGACCGACGTGCTGACGTCCAGGCGCTCCTCTGGCCACTCGTACAGTACCGTGCACCCACCGACGGTGCCATCTTGTCGAGCGCAATCGCTGAAGCCGAGAGACGCGGCACCACTTTCGGTGCGGTAGGCTTCGGCGTATGCCTGCTTGAAGGGAGTCAGATCAAAGCTGAGGTCTTCCGAGATCAATGCCTCGCAGGTGTCGCCCGTGCCGTCATGGAGCATTCTGAACCCCACTTGGATGGGAAAGCTCTCTAGCCACTCACCGGTGTAGCAGAGGCCGTAGCGATGCTCTTCGCATCCCCCGGCGTGGCTGGCGCGTAGGCGCAAGGTGTCCCCTTCGATCCGAAGCTCGGAGATCGTCACGGGATCCCATGGATCATCGTCGGGGCACAGGTGCACCCCGGCCCATGGATCGCCGTCTCCATCGCCGTCTCCATCGCCGTCTCCATCGCCATCCCCGTCCCCGCCCACGGTGGGATCGTCGACGTTTCCCGAGCCGGCACTACCGTCATCCGGTCCGCTGCGATCGGGAAGGCTGCGCGGCGCAGACCTGCCGCGGGCGTTGGAAGCGACCACCTCAAACTCGTCTCCGACGCGCCCGTCGACCTCGGCCGAAAAGGAGCCATCGGATGCCACCATGACCGTGACGGGCCCGTCGTCCCGACTGACGTTGGTGACCTCGACCGTCCCTTGCCCTGGGCTGATGGCGCCCGCTTTGCCCGCCACCCGAACGCGTTCATCCCCAGCAGGCATGACGGATATGAGGTTTGGGGTCACAACCGGCGGATTGCCGATTTCGGTCCCGGCAGTGGCCTTGGCGCAGGACGCGCACAACCCCACAAGCCCAAGCATAAGCACCCATCTTCTCATCTGCTGCCTCCCGTGCATGGACCATGCATCATCGCGGGTCCGTGGGTTCCCGATCCCCTGGGCTGGTCAGGGGAAAGAGCTGTAGGTTGATCTGCACCACCTGGTCGCCCTCCGCTTCGCCTTCCTCGAAATCCAGCAGCTCCCGGCGGAAGCGGGCGAGGCGCGCCTTGAGGTCGGCCAGCGAGCTCTCCCGTACGCGCAGGGTCAGGGAGGACACGTCGCGCCGTTCGGCGGGGATTTGCTCAATGGCATCGGCGGCCCGCTCGAGCATGCCACGGTGGTAGTTGCCGATATGCAGGCTGGTCGTTTGGGCCCCGGTCGAGACCACCACGTTGGTTTGCTCCAGGCAGCCCCCTTCACCCCGACGCACGAGCCCCAGCTCCAACAGCAGCTTCAGTGCACGGGCCGCCTGACGGGCGGTAATCGGTGGCAGCAACCGCTCCGCGATCCAGGCCGGGTCTTCGACGAAGTCGGGGCTCGCGATCAGCTCGCGAATGGCGGGCATGTACCAGTTGGCACAATAGGCGGCGTGGGCAAGTTCGAGCTTCTGTGCCCGCCGGTAGCGCTGAAAGCCGGCGAGACGTTGGTAGGCGGCGTTGCGCTCGCTGTCCTCGCGCGCCTGATTGAAGCGCACCAACTCCACGAAGTAGTCCGCGGCTTCGCCGTCCAACCGACAAGCGCTGGCAAACCGTTCCGCCATCGCCGGGGTGAGATTGCGTTGCCCCTCCATGACCAGCTTGAGGTAGTTGGGTGAGCTCACGCCGGCGGCAGCCGAGAAGCGCCGGTAGGAAAACCCTCGAGCCTTGCGGGCCCGATAGTGGTCCCAGAGAAAGGCGCGGTAGTCCAGGTACCGAAACACGTCGATGACCGCCCGTCGCGCCATGTCCCTAGAATTGCCCGCCTGGCCCCGATGCGCCACCAGCCTAGTTCGCTTTTTGTACCCTTCAGAATACACCTGAGGAAGCTGGGAAGTGCGCCTTTTCTTTTTTGTTACATATATTTATAGATCCCATACGCGGGGGGCGAAGGGCACCTAAAACACCTTTTCCTCGGACGCAGAGCGCGCTGTGATACGGACGGCGGACGCCTTGCCAAAGGCGCGCACCACCGGTGGCGACTGCGCGCAGTAGCGGACCGACTGGCCAAAGCCGCCGGAGCGGGAGACGCCACCCAAGTCGAAGCGCTGTGTGCCGTGGGTCGGGCCTATTGCACGAGCACCGTGTCGCACCCGAACGAGACGTTGAGTGTCCCGCCCGCCGCGACGGCACTGCAGGCGGCCGGGCACAGAAGCACCTCACTTGGGTGCTCCGAAGGATCGTCAAAGTACCAGGCGACGCTATCCGAGCATGCCCCGGAGTCGCGCACGGCCGGAAACACCTCGGAAGCGCTCCCGGGAGCCACGTACTCCACGTTGACCTTGTCGCGAACGAAGATCTGGCCCCTCGGGGGATCGGGGATCGGGTAGTTGCACGGAAGCGGAGCACTCGCCACGACCGCTTCCGTCAGCGGCTCGAAAATGCTCGACCAATCCTGCTGACATATGGAAGCGGTCAGGCCACCGGTGAGATTGGCCAACTCCCAGTAGGTCAGCCCGGGCATGGCCGCCCCGCAGCCCAACATAACGAAGGCGCAGATCCCCGTGTTCAGATCGGGCATGCAGTTCGGATCCCGACAGGCAATAGGCCCCTCGCTCGAGATCGTATGCAGAAGAAAGTCGTGACCGAGCAGGCCGCGCATATCGCTCTCGAACTGCATCGCACGGCCGGCCGGCCCCCCTCCCGGGTACATGGACTCAGCGTCGGACACCACAATGAAGTGCGTAGCGGCGTCTGGCCGCAACACGTCCGAGTACATAGGAAACCTCGCAACAGCGATGCTGAGGGAGTTGTCAGAGTCCACGTCCGAGTTGAAGAACGTGTACCGCGGGTCTCCGGCGAGCGGGGTCGCGGCAGCCGGGTCCGGGTCTGTCACGGGACAGATCACCGGGATCGCGGCGCTCGTGGTGAGCATCACGATGCGGACGTCGATGTCCGCACTCGTGATGTCATCGGCGAACTGGGCGATATTTCTTCCGATCCGCTGCTGCTCGTCAAGCATCGAGCCGGATGCGTCCACCACCCAGATAATATCCACCCGCGGCTGGTCCACGGGCTCTGCGGTAACGGATGTCCCGCAGCCATCCATGGTAGTGGTCGCAGGTGCGGGTGAAGGCGCCCCGGTTCCTGCCGCATTGTGTTCCGGCGCGCGCCCCGCGTTGACAGCCGGCGCACTCGCCCCTGTGGGTTCTGACGGATTTCCCGCAGCGATCGGCCGGGCCCGTTCGCGGGCGAACTCCATCCGCGTAGCCGAGCCCGCCTCCGAACTGCAGCCGACGAGCACAGCGCTCGCGATCCCCACGTACCTCCATGCGCACCTGCTCACTCGCCTACCTGTTTCCTTCCGATCCATCCTGAGCGAACCGAACGCCTACACAAGACCGCGACGCCGACTAAGCGGACTCAGCCCAACAGCACAACACGGTTGCGAGCGAGGAGGCAGCGGCCTCCCCACGGGTACGTTGTGCCGCCCATGATGGCTACCGTTTCGCATCCTGTGCGCGGCTCCGTCATGACAAATCACAACCTTTTGCCGCCACGCCCAAGTCGAGTGCTATGGTGACGGCACATGCGGACCTTGATCATACTGATCAGCCTTGTGAGCTGCTCAGCGGCCTGCTCCAGCCCAACCTGTGACTGTGGGGGTGCTGCGGTAGAGCCGGACGCTGGGGCGCAGACCTGGGCCGACGCCGGCATGGACACCGGCATGGACGCCGGTCGGGGGACGCGACGGTCTCCGAGTGCAATGGATGCCTCAGACCAGGAAGGGTCTCAAGCGCGCGACGCGGGCCCGGACGCGGCTTTCGGTCCGGTGTCCCAAGGCGCGGCGGGCTCCGCTGTTCCGCGGGCGCCTGCCGAACTGCTCGCCCTGGCTCAGGACCCGTCGCATGTTAGCGGAACGCGCGAGGCGGATCAGTGGCTGCGCTACGAGGACCGGGTGGAGTGGCGCTATTGGTATCGAGACGACGGCACTCTGGAGCAAATGGTCATCGAGGAGCTTGGCGGCAACAGCCAAGTCTTCGTGTACGACGAAGAAGAACGACTCCAGTACCGATGCTCGCCCGAGTTCTGCCAGCATCATGTGCGCTCCTTCGCGGACGATGCACCGCCCCCACAGTGGGATTTGTGGGACGATGGAACGTTCTGGGAAGATGGAACGTCTGCCATGGGTGATCGGTCCCACGAGGAATGGTCCCCTACCCATGGCAGACCGCCCGCGGATGCCGCGCGCGAGCACATCTTCGTGTACCGGCGGGGGTCCGTTGGGCCGCCGATCAAGCACTACGAACTGCTACGCTTCGGCCGCTACCGCGCCTTTCGGACCGGGCAGTACTTCCGCGACGAGCTCGGGGTGGAGGAAGTCGTCACCCGGGACGGCTTCCCGCTACGGCGCTCGTTCTTCTTCCCCTCGCCGACTGGATACGACCTTCACGAGCTTTGGAAGTACGACGAGTCGGGGCGGCTGGTGGACTATGACAACTACCCGAGGTCGATCCAATACGACGCCTTCGGCTACCCCACGAACCGGCTGACCGACGACGCCGACTACCTGATCGAGGCGACGCAATTCCAGTACGAGCGCGACACCCAGAAGCGCGTGCGGTCTAGCCGAGCCGAGCTTCGGGCCGAAGATTGGCCTGGTGAGGTCGTCGTGGAAACCGACTGGAGGTGGGATGGTGACCTGGCCACCCTGACCCATCGACAGGTCGGAGGGAGCGGCTGGACGATGACGGATACGGTGCGCGAGTGCGGCACCCTGGAACCGACCATCACGCGCGACGACCGGGGGCTCATCGAGTCGATCCGCGCGCCGTGCAGCACGCTGCTACACGAATATACGCGGGGCGGCGACGGGCCCATCGAGCACGTCGAGGTACCAGACATCTGGACCCACTCAGGCCGGCCTGAATACCCATCGCCCCATGAACCCGCGCTCCCGGTTCAGTGGGCCTATCGCGACGCCGCCATCCAGCACACGGCAAGCGCGCGCGCCGCACTCGCATCTCTTGTGCGCACCATCCACGAGCTGGCGTACTCCGAAGACTTCTGGCGAGCCCCAAGCCCGGAGGAAGATGATGCGGGCATCTAGGATCTAGGATCTAGGATCTTCGACGCGGAAGAGGTTCCTTCGCGGACGATGCGGGGTTCCTCAGTCACCAAGGTACCGCCCGGGTGCAGAAGTCCTCCACAATCGAACGCAAGATGGCCACCGCGTAGCATTTGTGGGGCACTTCGTCGTCGATCGGGGCATGCTCTCCCCTACATGGATTTCGCTCAAGAACAACGGGAAGCGCTGCGCTTGCTCGAGGGCCTAGAGAACGGAACGCTCGACGTTTCCACCTCCGCTCAGCTGATCGACGAAGCCGATCCAGCGCTGGTCTACTTGATCTTCACTTGGCTGCGGAAGCGCTACGGAGGAGACCACCCGGCCGCCGAAGGCGTCATCGGACGGCTCGTCGAGCTCAGCAACCGACCCGGCTCCGTCAAGGCCAAGGTCGCCGAAGGCAAAGCCGACCCTGTCGTCGCCTGGTTCGAGGACAGCTACGCCTACCGCGATCTCGACGCACGTGCGTTCATCGCCCTGGTGGTCGAAAAGCTCGAGGGCTAGCCCCGGACTTGATACCGGGGCAGGATACGGTCGCGCACCATGTGTGACCTAAGGCACCTTTTCTTCGGACCCGCACTCGCGACCTGCCTGATCATCGCGTGCAGCACCGAGGATAAAGGAAACAACCGGAGCGATGCCGGGCAAGCGTGCCGAGGTCCGGGACGACACCAAGCCGGCAAGTGCTCCCCGCAGAGCGGTAGCTGCTACCAACCGTGCTGCGCGGGACTGACCGAAGTCCCGTACGAGTCGGCCAGCGTCCACGACGGCCAGCGCGCTTGCTCACAGGGGCCGGTATACGAGTACGGCTGTGTCTCTGGTCGTTGCGGAGATGGCATCTGCGAACCTGGAGAAGCCGAGCCCTGTGGCTGTGTTGATGACTGTCCCAACGCCGTGTGGACAGGGCAGGCCGATCCCTAAGATGGGAGCACGCCAGGCAACGGCGCCATGACTGGGCCGCATGAACGGACGTGCGCCAGTTGGCATTCGGTATAGGTGCCGCTTGGCTCTCCGCATAAAGCATGAATAGGGCAACAGGCGTGACGCCGCGCTAGACCTGCCGACGGGTTCCCTGCTATGCCCGGCAGGGCGGAGTGCAGCGATAGGAGAGTCATGTGGTCTTCTGCTAGGGAGGCGCGCGCCGTGGGAATGGCGACGGCCTATGCGGCGCAGCGAGCGCCCGACCGGCCAGCCATCGTCAGCGCGCGCGGGAACCGCAGCTTCGGGGAACTCAACGCGAACACCAACCGCCTGGTTCGCGCACTGAGGGAGCGCGGGCTGCGTCCAGGTGACTCGGTGGCGTTGCTCTGTAGCAACCGCCCCGAGTTCGCGGAGGTACGCTTGGCGTGCATGCGCGGGGGGTGGCGCTTCACGCCCATCAACTGGCATCTGCAGCCAGACGAGGTGCGCTACGTGGTGGAAGACTGCGAGGCGCGCGCCTTTGTCGCCGAAGAACGCGTCGCCGACGCGGCCATCGGTACCGCCACTGGACTGCCAGACCTTGCCACGCGCTTGTCCGTCGGCGCGATCGATGGGTTCGAGCGCTATGACGCGGCCCTCGACACCTGCTCGGCCGACGACATCGTCGACCCCCAGCTCGGGCGCCAGATGCTCTACACGTCCGGCACGACAGGCAGACCGAAGGGTGTCAGCAGGCCGCCCCTGGCTCCCCAGAGTCGCGTGCTGGCACAGCAGGGCAGACCGGAGCCCATGAAAGGCGGACAATCGGTCGTCCTGTGTACAGGGCCGCTGTACCACGCGGCGCCGTTGGCGGGGAACTTGGCGCTGCCGCTCGACATGGGGGTCACGGTGGTCCTGATGGACAAGTGGGACCCGGAGGAGACCCTGCAGCTCATCCACGCCCACGGCGTGACGCATACCCACATGGTGTCGACGATGTTTCACCGGCTGCTCGCCCTGCCTGAAGGTGTGCGCGGCCGCTATGACGTCTCGTCGCTGCGGCGGGTCACCCACGGTGCGGCACCCACGCCGGTGCACGTAAAGCGCGCCATGATCGAGTGGCTGGGCCCCATCCTCTATGAGTACTACGCGGCCACGGAGGGTGGCGGCACGGGCATCACCTCCTCGGAATGGTTGGAGAAGCCGGGAAGTGTTGGGCGGCCGGTCACGACTCGCAAAATCGAGATTCTGGATGCCGACGGAAACGCGGTCGCGACCGGAAGCGTCGGTACGGTGTATTTCGCCGCGCCCGAGGAAGGTGCCTTTGAGTACTACAAGGACCCGGGCAAGACCGCCCAAGCCTACCGCGGCGACCTGTTTACCCTGGGCGACCAGGGATACGTGGATGAGGACGGCTACCTGTTTCTGACAGGCCGCAGCTCCGAGGTGATCATCGCCGGCGGTGTCAACATCTACCCATCAGAAGTCGATGCGGTTTTGCTCATGCATCCCGCCATCGCCGACGCGGCCACGGTGGGCATTCCACACAGCGAGTTTGGTGAGGAGGTCAGGGCCGTGGTGCAGCTGGCAAACGGACGGGAGCCGACTCAGCAGCTGACCGAGGAGCTGATCGCGTTCTGCCGGGACCACCTCGCCAAGTACAAGTGCCCGCGCGGGGTCGACTACGATCCGGCGCTGCCGCGCAGCGATGCCGGCAAGGTGCAGCGTGCCCTGGTACGGGCCCGCTACTGGAAAGGTCGTGACAAGCAGATCTAGTCCGATGGCGAGCACGGCTCGACCTCGGGAAGCATGGCCCCACGAACGGTCAGGAGGTAGGCGATGAGCGCAGTAGTCAATCCCGAGGGAGTGCTTGCGGGCAGGGTGGCGGTGGTGACCGGCGCCAGCCGTGGGATCGGGGCAGCAATCGCCCGACGCCTGGCCATGGAGGGCGCCAAGGTGGTGGTCAGCGCGCGCACGGTCGAGCCAGGCCAACATCGACTCGCTGGCAGCATCAGTGAGACCGTCGCCCAGATCCGCGACGCCGGCGGAGAAGCCCACGCGATTCGCTGCGACCTAGCGCTACCCGAGGACCGCAAGCGGCTCATCGAGCAGACCACGGAGCGCTACGGTCCCGCCACCATCCTCGTGAACAACGCCGCCGTCACCTATTACTTCCCGGTTACGGAGTTCCCCGAGAAGCGCTACCAGCTGATGATGGAGGTCCAGGTGCGGGCGCCCTTCGAGCTTTCCGCCATGGTCGTGCCGGGTATGGCCGAAGCGGGCAAGGGACACATTGTCTACATCTCGTCCGGCGCCGCGCGCCATCCGCAGAAGCCCTATCGGCGACGCGCTGGCGGCACGGTCTACGGCATGGCCAAGGCCGCAGTGGAGCGCTTCTCGACCGGCATGGCTTCCGAGGTGTACGAACAAAACATCGCGGTCAACGCCATCTCGCCGGGTCTGGTCCGAACTCCGGGGACCGAGCTGCATGGGCTCGTCAACGAACAGACGCAGGCGCGCCAGTCGCCCGTGGAAGCGATCGCCGAAGCGGTTCGTTTTATCGCGGCGAGCGAACCCAAGGAGATCACCGGTCGCGTGGACAACATCCAATCGTTCATGAAGGAGTTCGAGCTGAAGCCAGTGGAGCTAATCGGCTAACGGGAGCTGTGGGCAAGCCCACGGAGCAAGGCAATTCGGATGTGCAACCGTCCTACCTGTGCCAGGGTGCGCGTACCGGCGAGGGTGGGCCCAGCGCGAGGGTGAGGTGTCCGTGAGTAACATCGAGGTCTTTCGAAGCGAGGCCAGAGCGTGGCTTGAGCAAAACGCCCCCGAAGAGATCCGCGGCAAGGCCGGGGACCCTTCTTGGCACTACAGCGGGGGACGCAAGGCCAGCTTCCACCACCCAGCGCAGGAGCGCTGGTTCGCCATGATGCGCGAGCGCGGCTGGACCGCGCCCGACTGGCCCGTGGAGTACGGTGGTGGCGGCCTCGGCGCTCAGGAAGCGGCGGCCCTGAAACAGGAGCTGGCCCGCCTCAAGTTGCCGCCACCTCTCGAGGGCATGGGGCTGAGCATGATCGGGCCGACGCTGCTGCAGGTCGGTAGCCCCGAGCAGTGCCGCGAGCACTTGCCAAAGATCACAAGCGGGCAGATCCGCTGGTGCCAGGGCTACTCCGAGCCCAGCGCGGGTTCCGACCTGGCATCCCTGCAAACCAGCGCCCGACAGGTGGAAGACCGCTTCATCATCAACGGTCAGAAGATCTGGACCAGTGGCGCACACCTTGCAGACTGGATCTTCATGCTCACGCGCACCGACAGCACCGCGCCCAAACACCTGGGGATCACCTTTGTCCTGCTCGACCTCGACCAGCCTGGCGTGGAAGTCCGACAGATCCAAATGATCAGCGGCGCCTCACCGTTCTGCGAGACATTCTTTAGGGACGCCGTGGCCGACCCGGCCAACGTCATTGGCGGTGTCAACCGGGGCTGGACCGTCGCCAAGGTCTTGCTGACGCACGAGCGCTCCGGCAGCGGGCCGGGCAATCGGCCCGGCACCAGCTCCATCAGCCGGGCGCTCGCGGCCGCGCGCGACAAGCTCGGCGAGCAAGACGGCCGGGTTCGCGACCCCATCGTCCGCGACAAGCTGGCGCAACTAGCGATGGACCAGCAGTGCCTGCAGCTAACCATGCAGCGCAGTGTCGATAGCCGCAAGGCCGGCGAAAAGCCTGGACCGGAAACCTCGATCTTCAAACTGTGCCGCAGCGAAGTAAGCCAGCATCACGACGAGCTCATGATGACCATCAACGGACCCGAGGCCCTGGGATGGGAAGGCGATGGCTTTAGTGAACAGGAGCTGACGCAGACGCGCGCATACCTGCGCGGCCGCGGCGGAACCATCGCCGCGGGCACGAGCGAGATCAACCTCAACATCATCGCCAAACGCGTCCTCGGACTGCCGGACTGAAGGAGCTGCGAGATGCCACTTTTGCTAACCGACGAACAGAAACTACTCGCGCGGACCGCGTCCGAAGTCATCAGCAAGCAGAGCCCCGTCAGCCGCCTACGCGCCCTGCGCAACGACAAGGATGAGCTCGGCTACTCCCCCCAGCTGTGGAAATACATGGCGGAGCTCGGGTGGACCGCGATCCCGTTCAGCGAGGCCGACGGGGGGCTCGGAATGGGCATGGCCGAAGTCGTGCTCGTCACGGAGGCGCTGGGTCGCGGGCTTGCGCCCGAGCCCTACATCGCTTGCGTCATGATGGGCGCGCAGGCGCTATCGCTGGGTGGCAGCACGCAGCAACGGACCACTTGGTTGCCCTCGATCATCGACGGCTCGAAGATGCTTGCGCTCGCCTATCAGGAGCCGGGAGCGCGCTACGACCTCTGCAAGGTCGACACACGCGCCAGGCGCGACGGAGACGGCTTCGTGCTCGAGGGCGACAAGCACCACGTACTGGGCGGCTTCGGGGCCGACGCGTTGGTCGTGTCGGCGCGCACCGGTGACAGCACCTCGCAGAATGGAGGGATCAGCCTGTTCCTGATCCCGACGGACCGCGCGGGGGTCGAACTTGGTCGTCAGTGGCGCATGGACACGAACAACGCCGCCATCGTCGGGCTGCGTGGCGTGCGGGCCAGTGCCACTGATGTGGTAGGCAAGCTGGACGCCGGTGCCCAGCTGCTACGAAATGTGGTGGACCGGGCCACCGTCGCCCTATGTGGGGAAATGCTGGGAGGCATGAACGAGGCGCTCGACCGGACGCTCGCCTACCTGCAGGAACGGACGCAGTTCGGGGCCATCATCGGCACGTTTCAGGCACTCAAACATCGCGCCGCCCGCCTCTATATTCAGGCCGAGCTTTCGCGTTCGGCGGTGATGGCGGCGGCCCGCGCGCTCGACGCGGACGCGCCTGACGCTGCCAACCTGGTGTGCTTGGCCAAGGCGCGCTGTTCGGATGCCTACGTGCTGATCGGCCAGGAATCGGTTCAGCTCCATGGCGGCATCGGGATGACCGACGAACACGAGATCGGCTTCTTTCTGAAGCGCGCCCGCGCCAGCGAGATGACCTTCGGCGACGCAGCCTTTCATCGCGACCGCTTCGCCACCCTCAGCGGGTTCTAGCTACGTCTTGCTCGGGAGTACCACGATCGCGTGCCCGGGGCAGGTGGGCTCGCCCCGCT
>JAPPOR010000297.1 GCA_028817905.1 Myxococcales bacterium | reverse complement strand
GTATTCCCGTCGGTCGCCGAAAAGCCGTGTGAAGCCGAATCCCTGCGCGATCCGATGCAGAGTTCATGAATCATCCGGGCTAGGCTGAAACTTCCCTTCGGGAAACTGGTCTTTCGAGGTGGCGGTGTGCAGCCGGAGCGAAGCGAAGCGGCGCCACCGGCGGGGGACGGGTGGGTCTCCATGGGGCGGTCTGGCCCTTTTTGTGTACGGAGAGGGCCACGCGGACCACGCGGCCCTCTCCCCCCGCCGGCGGCCGGCGGGGCCTCCTCTCTCGCGGGTCGCGGCGACCGGCTCCAGGTTCTCGTTCGCATGGGACGGCACGGGGACAAGCGCAGGTGCTCCCGCTCGCTTCGGGCCTTTCCATCCGGCTGACCCCGTGTCACAACCCCGCGGCATGAGTCAGCTTACGCTCGTACGTCACGGCCAGGCGGCCGCGTTCTCAGAGGATTCGGATCGCTTGACCGAACTCGGCCAGCGGCAGGCGGCGCGGCTGGGAGAGTACTGGGTCGAGCAGGGCGTCACCTTCGACACCGTGATTTGCGGTGCGCTCCGACGCCACCGTCAGACCGAGCAAGGGGTCGCCGAGGCCTTCCGTCGAGCCGGCAAGCCGTGGCCCGATGTCGAACTCGACCCGGGCTGGAACGAGTACGACGCCGGTGCGATCATGGCGGGTCTCAGGCCCGTTCTGCAGGAGCGCGACCCCCGCTTTCGCAAGCTCGCCGCAGATGCCGAGGCGGCCGCCGGTGGGCCTGAGCGCAACCGCTACTTTCAGCGGTCCCTCGAGGCATTGATGGACGTGTGGGTTGCGGGCGAGCTCACACCCGAGCACCCCGGGTTTGAGTCGTTCGCTGACTTCCATAGTCGCGTGATGGCGGCCCGGCAGCGCATCTTTGACGGGCCGGGTGGTCGCAGTGTGGCGGTCTTTACGTCCGGCGGACCGATCGGAGTCAATGTCCAGGCCGCCATGGGGGCCACGATGGACCACGCCCTGCGCGTGAACTGGCGAGTGCGCAATGTCTCTCTGTCGGAGTTTGTGTTTTCCGCGAGTCGCCTCTCCTTTGACAGTTTCAACCGTTTGCCGCATCTGTCCGGGCACCCCGAGCTGGTGACATTTCGCTGAGCCGTGCTACATAGGCCGGCGGTAGGAGTTCCCATGACTGAATCGATCCATCCTCTGGCCGGCGAGTTGAATCAGTCCCTGGACGCAAGCGCGCCTGCGGTCCTTGCGATGCTCTCGCCCCTCGGCAGGCGGCTGTACTTCCCCAAAGGCATTCTGAGCCAGAGCGCAGAGGCCAAGGCGAAGGGGAAGCGGTTCAACGCCACCATCGGCATCGCGACAGAGGGCAACGGGCCCATGTATCTGCCGTCGATCCAGGCACAGCTGTCCGGTGTCACGCCGGCCGAGGCGTACCCGTATGCGCCCCCGGCGGGCCGGCCCACGCTGCGCGCAGCCTGGCGGAAGAAGTTGCTGGCCGAGAACCCGTCCCTTTCAGGCAAGCGCTTCGGCGAGCCGATCGTGACCAGCGCGATCACCCACGGATTGAGCCTCGCTGGCGACCTATTCGTAGGGCCGGGCGACCTGCTCTTGATGCCCGATCAGCTGTGGGGCAACTACCGGCTCACCTACGAGGTTCGGATGGGCGCGCAGATCGCGACCTTCCCTTTCTTCGATGGCAAGGGGATGAACGTGACCGCCTTCGCCGAGGCTCTCAAGCGAGAGGCGGCTGGGCGGGACAAGCTGATCGTCGTGCTCAACTTCCCGAACAATCCGACCGGCTACATGCCCACGGAGGCCGAGGGCGACGCGATCGTTGCGGCCCTGGAGGGCCAGGCGCGCGCCGGGACGCGTTTGGTCGTGCTGTGCGATGACGCGTATTTTGGCCTCTTCTATCACTTGGGCGGGCCTTCGATGACCGAGTCGATGTTCGGGAGGTTGACCGGCCGGCACCCCAATTTGATGGCGGTCAAGCTGGATGGGGCGACCAAGGAGCTGTTCGTCTGGGGCTTCCGGTGTGGCTTCGTCACGTTTGGCCCCGGAGATCCCCAGACTGCCGACACCGTTGCGGCCGTCCTGGACGCCAAGGCCCGTGGGGCAATTCGCAGTGCGATCAGCAATAGTCCCCAATTGTCGCAGGCGCTCGTGGAACATGCGCTCGCCAGTGACGAGATCGCTGCTGAGCGGGCGGACAAGTGCCGGGTGCTCGAGGCACGCGCCAAGGCGGTTCACCGTGTCGCCCACGCTAGCAGGTACCGCGAGAGCTGGGACGTATACCCGTTCAACAGCGGCTACTTCATGCTGATCAGGGTCAAAGGAGTCGACGCCCATAAGCTGCGTACGCATCTCCTGGACGCCCACGAAACGGGTTTGATCTCGACTTCGGGTAGTGATCTTCGCGTCGCTTTCTCGTGCTTGGAGGAGCATGAGGTCGAGCCGCTGTTCGAGACCATTCACCAGGCAATCGGAGAGCTCAAGTAGCGCTCAGTTTGGCGTCCGGCGCTCAAAAAGGGGAAACCCGTGTGTTAGGGTTTTTGCCTAACTGTCCAACTATGTGATAGCTCTTTATTTTTGCTACAGGGCTGCGATTTCACGCACTAGCACGGAGAAGACCAGTGAAGCGAAAGTGTCCGATGTGCGCAGAAGAGATTCAGGCCAGAGCGAAGATCTGCAAACACTGCAAGTCGGTGGTGAAGCGTAAGATTCCCCGGATCGGTTGGCTCCTGGCCTTCGGGTTGCTGGCGTTCGCGACCTATACCGCCGTCTGGGGAAAGGACAAGCGCTCCAACCAGTCGCCAGCGCGGAGCTCGATATCCGGCCTCGAGTCAGGGGTAGGGCACGGGTTTGCGGGGCCGGCGCGGCCGGTACACGCGCGTACGTAGCGATCGCCGACTGCTCCATTCTGAGGAGCCGCGACAGCAGAGGGTTCGTGAATGAATCCGCATGGGCAGCGCACGACGCACCTACCGTGTGCGTGTCGTCGGTTCATATGGGTGAGTGTCGGGGTGTTTTCCGGGAAGTGTCCCGAAAGCAAGCACCCCCACTTCCATTCGGGGTGTGAATCCCCAATGCTGGGAGCATAGCCCAGACCGCCACATGGGGGACGCGGTCTGGCACATTCGGAACTGGAGGTCGCCCATGGAAACACTCAGCAACAGCATTCAGGCTGCCATGCGGACGTCCAGCATTCCGCCTGCCATCAAGATGCCCAAGGCCCGCGATATCATGGTTACGGCGGGGTTGATCACGTTTCGTCCGAAGCAGCGCCTGGCGGCGGTGATCCGCTCGATGCTGCGGCATCAGATCTCGGGTGCGCCGGTTGTCGACGGCGAGATGCGCCTTGTCGGAATGATCTCCGAGTACGACTGCATGCGCGTGATCGCTGCGGGAGCGTACGAAGGTGATCCGGTCGACGGCGAGCGTACCGTCGCGGAGCTCATGAGCACAGACGTGACCACCATCGATCCCGACCTCAACCTTTATGGCATCGCCCACGTTTTTATGACCCGTGGTCGCCGGCGCCTACCCGTGGTTGCGGACGGGCGCGTTGTCGGTCAGCTCAGTCGCCGGGACGTCCTGCGTGCCATCGACAAGCTACTCTCCTAGCTGGGGGTCCCATCCATCACCAAGTCACGCGCCCTCGCACAACTGCTCGACTCCGCAGGGCTTTC
>JAPPOR010000358.1 GCA_028817905.1 Myxococcales bacterium | reverse complement strand
TGTGGAGTCGAAGGACAAGCGAGGCGGCGTCGTAGTCATGAATGATCCGGGCTAGCTAGCCAACCCACTCCTCGAGGCGTTTGCGGGCGGTGCGGTAGTGGGGCAGTCCCCTCCACAGCAGGAACGCAGCGACCACGTGGGCGGCCACCGTCACGGAGAGCAAGGACAAGTGAATCTGATTCTCATCCTTGAAGACGGAATCGGTCACGACCCCGAGCACCCACGGACCCAGCCCCAAGCCGATCAAGTTGAGGATAAATAGGTACAGTGCTGAAGCTTGGCCGCGGATCTGGTTCGGCATGATCTCCTGCAGAGAAGCCGGCGCCACACCCCAGGACCAGGCGGAAAGAAAGAACGCCGGAATATACGCGAGGAACGCCAGCTCACCGGTCGGCATAAGCGGCACTGCGATCCCAAAGGGAAACCACGCCACCGCAGACCACAGGCCCACACGCATCTTGGCATCCGAACGCCCCCGAGCCGTCAGGTAGTCGGCGATCGAGCCTGCCGAAAACAGGCCGATCGGTCCCAGTACCATGGCGGTCAAGCCAAGGTAGGTCCCGGCTTGCCTGGGCGTCCATCCATGCGTGCGTATGAAAAACTCGGGAAGCCAGGCGCCCACACCGTAGCCGGAGAACGAAAGGGCCGCGAAGCCGAACGCATGGGTCGCGGTCGCTCCGCGATTGGCCCACCAGTAGCGGAAGAACTCGCCCACGGGAACCTGGGTTGCGGCGCCACCACCGGCCCGCGCCATGCCGCGACGAGCTGGCTCCTTGAGCGTCAGCAACATGAGCGTCAGCGGAATCGTCGGCAGAGCAATGAAGAAAAACACCACCTGCCAGCCAAATCGCTCGCCCACGACGGGGAAGTCGTAGAGCTTCCCGGGTTCGTAGAAGGTGGTGAGCTGCCCGCCAATAACGTTGGCAAGCCCTCCGCCGAGATAGATGCCCGCCGAATACAAACTCAGGGCACGCCCGAGCCGTTGCGTCGGGAACAGATCGGCGATCAGAGAATAGGCCGAAGGGGACAAGGAGGCTTCGCCCACGCCGACCCCGACGCGCGCCGCAATCAACTGAGTGAAACTCCGACCCAAGCCGAAGCTCACCGAGGCGATCGACCAGAAGATCTGGCCAATGGTGATCAAGACTCGGCGGCTCATGCGATCGGCGAGCCATCCCAGGGGCAATCCGGCAATCGTGTAGAACAGCGCAAACGCCATTCCCTGCAAAAAACCGATATCTGTATCCGACAGGCCCATCGATGCTTTGATGGGCCCCACCAGCAGCGCGAGGATCTGCCGATCCAGAAACGAATTCAAATAGATCCCAAGCAGGACAAAGACGCAGTACCAGGCGTAGAAATTCGAGGGATAGGGAGGCTCTTCAGAACCCTGGGAGGGGGCTTGCACGGCCTTGTTCGCATCGGTCTGGGATTCGGTCATGAGCGCCTGGTTCGAGGTTGCACTTCGGGTGAGCTGGCGGACGCTACTCGACCGCAACAAAAAAGGAAAAGCTCCCTGGCGTGGGACGGAGGCAGACCCATGCGGAGAGCAACGCGACGCCGATCTGCGTACTCTCAACCCGAGGTGGGGGGCCCGTGGGCGCTCACGCATCCGGCCGCACTTGCAGCGCGTTTGTGCTACATTGGGTAGTCCGTGCCCAGTCCTCAGACAGAGCTGTTAGGCATCAAGGTCCGCGAACTGCGCTACCAGCGCGGCATGACCCAGGCGCAACTCGCAGGTCGTGCCGGGGTCGGTGAGAAGACGCTGAAGCGGCTGGAGCTCGGAAAAACGGAAACGCCCCACCCAGAGACGGTGGCAGCGGTCGCCGGCGCGTTGGGGCTGCGCCCCGAAGAACTGTTCGAAGCCGCGGGCGCGTTCGACCAAGCGGGCCCGTCGCCCATGCCCGCATTGCACCAGTTGCCTCGCCCGCCGCGCAATTTCACCGGCCGAGAGCAAGAGCTAACGGAGCTCCTGGGCGAGGTGACGACGGCTGGCGCTGCCGTCGTGTCCATTCACGGGATGGGGGGAATCGGCAAGACCGCGCTGGCTTTGGTCGCAGCGGAGCGGCTCTCCGACCAGTTCCCGGACGGGCAGTTCTACCTCGACCTGCGAGGCGCCAGTGATCCGACGCCCTCGGTCGAAGCCATGCTGCACGTGATCCGATCAATGGAGCCACAGCGCCGCCAGCCCACCACGGACGCGGAAGTCGAGGCGGCGTTCCGTACGATCTTGCGCAGTAAGCGTTGCCTCCTGCTGATGGACAATGCGGCGTCCCGAGAGCAGGTCGCCCCGCTCATGCCCCCCGAGGGATCCCTCCTGTTGCTCACC
The DNA here is from genome assembly GCA_028817905.1 of Myxococcales bacterium. Lineage (GTDB taxonomy): Bacteria > Myxococcota_A > Polyangia > Polyangiales > JAFGIB01 > JAPPOR01. Next base: position 1,337 of record JAPPOR010000358.1, on the reverse strand, counting down.
TCGCGCCTACGCTTTGCCCTGCCGGGCGAGTGGGCATGCGCCCTGACGCCACTGCCCAAGGGGGAGTCAAGAGCGTTGATACGGAGCCTGGCGCCCCACGCGGAGCAGGTCTTCGATCGTTTGGCGACCGCCTGCGGTGGCCTTCCCCTGGCTCTGAGCCTGGCGGGGCGCGCCCTGGCCGAGCGGACGGACCTGGACCCCCACGAGTACGCCACCCGGCTAGCCGACGACCAGGGTCGGCTCCAGCAACTGGATGCGGCCGAACGCGCCGGCGGGGTCGAGGCATCCTTTGCCTTGAGCTACGAGATGCTGCCGGAAGAGCACCGCGCGGGCTTGTGCGCCTTGGCCGTGTGCACACAACATTTCGATCGAGCCGCGGCGGCCGCGATCTGGGATCTGCCGGAGCCGGCTGCCGATGCGCGGATTGGAACGCTCGTACGTTTCAACCTGATCGAAGCAAGCGGAGCCGGGCATGCCGCACGCTACCGGCTGCACGATCTGGTGCGTCTCTTCGCGACCGGCAGACTCCAGGAAGCACAGCGGGTGACAGCAGCCAAACGTCACGCCGCCCACTATATGGAGATCCTGCGGAAGGCGGAGCGGGATGCCACGGCTCTCCGGGGTGGGCGCGTGCTTCGGTCGCTCAAGCTCATCGACCAGGAGTGGGGGCACATTCAAGCCGGGTACAGCTTCAGCTGCGAACGCGCATCCTCGGACCCGGAGTCCGCCAGCTTGTGCAGGGCAGCCCCGGAAGCCAGCACCTTGCTGCGCTTGCGCCTGCCTCCAGACCGGCGCATCGCATGGAATGCCACCGCACTCGAACTGATGAACGAGGAGCAGAGCGATCCCCGCGAGGCGAGCTATCTGGTGGACACCGCGCGCGCCTACCAGGATCTCGGCGATCCGCGGCGTGCGATCGAGCATGCGAAGCGCGGACTGTCGCTAGCGCGGGAACACGGTGAAGGCCGCATCGAAGCGGCAGCTCTACTGGCACTCGCCGACGCGTATCATGCCGTGGGCGCACCCACGGAAGCGATCGAGCACGCCGAACGCGGGCTTGCCATCGCACGCGAGCACAACGACCGCTCGGAAGAAGCGATGGCCCTGGTCATGCTCGGATGGGGCTACCGAGTGCTCGGCGAGCTAGATCTGGCCAGCGAGTGCTGCGAACGGGCGCTACCCATCACCCGCGAGCTGAACGACCGGGCCGCCGAGGGCATGGCGCTTCTAGCCTTGGCGTTCGCGCGCAGGCGGCACCAGGACCGTGGGCGCACCTCAGCAAGCCAGTGCCTACAGATCGCACGGGAGATGGGCGATCGCCGCATCGAGGGGTACGC
>JAPPOR010000185.1 GCA_028817905.1 Myxococcales bacterium | reverse complement strand
CGTGCTCCGCGACGTAGCTTGAGCTCCTCGAAGCCGCAGTACAGAACGGGCACAACAAACAGGGCGAGCAACTGTACGGCCATACCGCCGATCGAAGGCAATGCCATCGGCATCATGACGTCGGCACCGCGCCCATGGGAGGTGACCACCGGTAGCAGCGCCAGAATGGTAGTCGCCGTGGTCATCAGGCAAGGACGAATGCGCCGTAGCACCGCTTCCATGGTGCGTTCGCGTACGTCCTGGAGCGTGCGGGCCGGTTCCCGATCGAAGCATTGCTTCAAGTAGGTCGACATAACGACTCCGCTGTCGGTGGCAATCCCGATCAGCGCGATGAAGCCCACCCAGACGGCAACGGACATGTTGACCGTGTCGACCCGAAACAGGTCCCGCATGGGAACGCCCAAGACGGTGAAGTTGAGGAACCACGGCTGGCCATAGAGGCTCAGCAGCCCAAAGCCCCCAGCAACGGCCACCGCAACACCGCTGTAGACGATGACACTCGTTGCGACGCTGTGGAACTGCAGGTACAGGAGAACGAAAACCACGGCGAGCGCGACCGGAACCAGCATCAACAACCGACGCTCCGAGCGCACCTGGTTGTGGTAGGTTCCTGCGAAGTCATAGCTGACGCCCGCAGGCACCGCGAGCTTCCCGTCACGGATCCGACCTTCGATCGCCGCCCGTGCCCGCTCGACCACCTCGACCTCGGCCACGTCGTGCGTGGTGTCGAACAGCACGTAGCTGGTAGGAAACGTGTCCTCTGACCGAATGACCTGGGGGCCGCGCACATACCGGATATCCGACAGTTGGCTCAGCGGGATCTGCTCCCCGCCCGATGCTGGCACATAGATGCGGCTGAGCGCCTCGATGCTGTCACGTTCCTCCCGCATGTAGCGAACACGAATCGCATATCGCTCCCGCCCTTCCACCGTTTGCGTCAGTGGCATGCCCCCAAGCGCTACCTGCAGTACATGTTGCACGTCGGCGATCGACAGACCGTAGCGGCCGATCGCTTCGCGATCGAGCACGATCTCGAGATAGGGCTTGGCCACAACGCGGTCAGCAAACACGGTTTCCGGACGGATCGAAGGAAGCTGCTTGAGAATGCCCTCGAGCTTGCGGCCGAACGCCTCGATCGTCTCCAGATCGGGTCCATGGACTTTGATCCCGAGCGGCGCCCGCAGCCCACTCTGGAGCATCACCAGGCGCGCCTGGATTGGCATGAGCATGGGCGCTCGTGTCAGCCCGGGCCGCTCCGTGGCGTTTGCGATCTCCTGCCAGATGTCCCGCGGTGTTCGAATGTGGTCCCGCCACTGCCGAACTCGCCTTCCACCATCGGTCTCCCGGTACTCCGGCTTGTACGTGACCACGGTCTCGAGCATCGACACGGGCGCGGGGTCAAGGGGCGTGTCGGCACGACCGATCTTACCGACGGCCCGCTCCACCTCCGGGATTGTTGCGATGGCCGCATCCACACTCGCCAGCAGATCCAGCGCTTCGCCGATCGATGCGTGGGGCATGGTGCTGGGCATGTAGAGGAACGAGCCCTCGTCAAACGGCGGCATGTACTCTCGCCCCAGGCCCGGGAACGCTCCCGCCAGTGCCCTCACCGGCCCGCTAGCAGCAAGTCCACCAGGCAGGAAGCCGAAGACCCGGTCAAACCCGAGCCACACGGATGCGCCCAGTAGCACCACAGCCACCGGCAGCGACAGGAACGCGAGCTTGCGGCGCAAAACCGCGCGCAGCAGGAAAGGGTAGCAGAGCTCGAACAGGCGAAACGTGCCCATGACGAGCGCGACCAGCGCAGCGACAAACAACGCGTTCGCGAGCAGGCCCGCAGCGTGGCCAAGCGGCAGCCAATCCTTGGCGAGGAGAAACGTGACGGCGAGCACCGCGATGATGTTCTCCGCCTGTATGGCGCGGCTATTGAGCGACGGTGACAACAGGGGACGTGCCAGGCGGTAGGCTCCGAGCGCAATGACGATCAGCCCTCCGACGAGACTGTAGAACACCAGCGCCATGCCAGCCGCCATCAGCACGAAGTCGCGCAAGTGCTCCGAACGCAAGAGTGAAGCGCGCAAGTGCGTGAGTCTGCCTGCCTCGAAATCACTGAAAGCCGGCTCCGGTCGTCGGCGGAGCACCCAAAGGGCAGCTCCGGGAAGCACGAGCAGCGCCACCAGCAGCGCCGCGCCCATGGCGAACGTCTTGGCAAACGCGAGCGGTGCGAACAGGCGAAGTTCGGTCGAAGACAACCCAAACACGGGCAGGAAGCTCACCACCGTCGTCAACACGGAGGTCAGTACCGCCGGCGCAACCTCGACAGCAGCTGCCCGCACAATCGTCCGCCGATCGGCGTCCGGCGAGGCGCGGTCCAGGTGCTGGTTCATGTTCTCGACGAACACAATCGCGATGTCCACCATTGTTCCGATGGCGATCGCGATACCCGCGAGCGCCATGACGTTCGCGTCCACCCCCGACCACTTCATGGCCACGAACGCCGTAAGCACGCCCAAGGGCAGCATCGCCGAGATCAGGACGGAGCTGCGTAGGTTGCGCAGCATAACGAGCACCACGATGATCGCGATCAGAATCTGCTCGTAGAGGGCGGTCGACAGCGTCGCGATCGTCTCGTGAATGAGCTCGGTCCGGTCGTAGAAGGGAACCACCTTGACCTGGCTGACCGTCCCGTCGTCCAGGGTCCGGCGCGGCAACCCGGGCGCGATCCGTGCAATCTTCTGCTTGACCGCCGAGATGACCGAAAGCGGGTTTTCCATGAACCGCGCCACGACCACCCCACCGACGGCGGGGGCTCCCTCGTCGTCGAGTGCGCCTCGGCGCAAAGCTGGGCCAAGCGCCACGCGGGCCACGTCGCGAACGCGGATCGGCGTGTGTTCGCGCGCGGCCACCACAGTCGACTCCAGATCCTCGACCCCTTGCACGAAGCCGAGCCCGCGCACCACGTATTCCACCCGGTTGATCTCCAACGTGCGCGCACCCACGTCGAGATTCGAGTTCCGCACGGCGTCGGCGACCTGCGCCAAGGTCACCGCATGCGCCCGCATGGCCTCGGGGTCCACATCCACCTGGTACTCACGCACGAAGCCACCGACCGAGGCCACCTCGCTTACGCCCGGCACGGCCTGAAGCGCATAGCGTATTGTCCAGTCCTGGATGCTGCGCAGCTCGTCCGGGTCCCACCCGCCGACCACGTTCCCCTGGGCATCCTGGCCCTCGAGCGTGTACCAAAAGACTTGACCCAGGGCCGTCGCGTCTGGCCCGAGCTGTGGCGTAACCCCATCCGGCACCGCTCGCGGCGGAAGCGACGCCAGCTTCTCCAGCACACGCGAGCGCGACCAGTAGAACTCAACGTCGTCCTCGAAAATCACATAAATCGTAGAGAACCCAAACGCCGAGGCGCTGCGGACGGTGCGGACGCCGGGTATCCCAAGCAATGCTGCGGTCAACGGATAGGTGATTTGATCTTCGACATCACGCGGCGACCGACCCGACCACTTTGTGAACACGATCTGCTGGTTGTCGCCGACATCCGGGATGGCATCGACGGGAATCGGATTGCGCGGCAAGCCCCCGCCCTGCCAGGCGAAGGGCGCGACGTGGACGCCGCCCGCGATGAGCAATGCGGTCAGCACAAAGACCACCAGCTTGTTTCCCATGAACCACCCGATCAGGCGCTCCCAAGAATGCTCGCGGCCTGGTCCAGGACTCGGGACACCTGCCGGCCGTTCATCGGGTGGAGTCATGGGTGCCTTTCCATGGGTGCGTTCGGCGCCTCACTTGGCCGTGCGCCTGGGGGCGGCCTGCCAGCGGCGCTTTCCTCCGGTGGCCGCAAGTAGGCACCGGGCGCGAGCTCCTGGCGCACCTCGCCACACGAACGCATCGACGCGCCGAAGTAAGCGTTGTCGATCTCCCTTCCTTGCTGAATCCAGGATGCCCCCTGACTGCCCATCGCCATCGGGCAGAACGCCAGGTGCAATGGCGCAGCGAGGGGATTTCCAAAGCGCCGCAACAGCGTCGTAACCACTTGGCTCAGGCCACCGAAGGCGGCTCGAGCACTCTGCAGGGCCTGGGCCTGCTGCAAGCGGTGGGCATGGCCTTGCAGAGCCTCCGCCATCGGCGGCCACACGGCCGCCGCCGACCGCGGACGTGTCAGCCGAGTTCGGTCCACATGTGCACGCAGGGCTTTGGCCTGCTGCCGAGCCCGGGCAAGGTCGTCTGCGGCAAGGGCCCGCTGGACCGCCAGGTAGGCCGCCACCACCGGCGCAAGCGCGTCCCGTTGGGCCTGGGGCAACTCGATCGCCCGGTCCGAAGGGCCCTGCATGCTGTCGTCCGCCACCGCCATCATGCCCGCTCCGCCGCGGATCTGCAGCTCAGCATCGAGCACGAAAGCACCCCGGACCACAACTTGCTCACCCTCGGCCAGGCCCGCAACAACCGGATACACCTCAGCCAGCCGTGGTCCGAGGCGCACCGTACGCGGCTCGTAGGCCGTTCGTCCATCCAGTTCACGCGCGACGTAGACCACCGAACGACCGCCCGTGAACAGCGCCGCCGTCGTGGGGATCACGAGCGGCGTACGCTCCCCATCCTCGGCTTCGGCCATCACGACAGCCTCGGCGAACATACCGGGCCGCAGCCGGAAATCTGCGTTGGAAACACCCACCCTCACGTTGGCGGTACGGCGCACTGCATCCACCGCCGGGTCGATGAACGCAACCCTGCCCTCGAACTCCTGGTCGGGCAGCGCTTCGACATGCACCTTGACGCGGTCACCCAGGTCCAGCCGTGGTAGATCGCTTTCATAGGCATCGAGCTGGATCCATACAGAGCTCAGATCTGCGATGTGGTAGAGGGGAGATCCCACCGCAACATAGGCGCCCTCGGTCGCGACCCGCTCGATCACGGTTCCACCAGCAGGCGCACGAATGTCGACCGCACGCGTGGGGGCCTCCTGGCTTTCCATCTGCGCCAGCTCCGCATCGGAGAGCCCGAGAAGACGCACACGCTCTCGCGCGGCGTCCAGGGCCGCCGCGGCAGCCTCGCGCACGGCCTGGGGCCCCTGCTCCAACTGGGTGACTTGCTGCTTGGCCGTCAGAAGATCCTGGTGGGCAGAGAACACCTCGGGGCTAAAGAGCGTTGCGACGACCTGGTCCGCCTGGATCTGCTCACCCGTCACATTGACGTGCAGACGGTCGATGCGCCCACCGGTCCAGGCCGGTACGACTTTCAAACTGGCCTCATCCGGCTCCACGCGGCCCAGCAGCCGCACCTCCGCGGATGCATCCGCCTGGCGGCGCACGGGCGCGACCCTCACCCCGGCGATCTCCTGTGCGCGCTCAGACAGCACGACACCTGGCCCGTCGTAACGCGCCCCGCCTTCCGGCGAGCCGCGTGGGATCAGATCCATCGCGCAAATCGGGCACTGCCCGGCTTCTGCCTTTGCGATCTGCGGGTGCATCGAACATGTCCAGACAGAAGGTACGTCATCCGCGCGGGCATCGGGTTGCAGGTCGCGGACGCTGCTTGGTACCTCCCGAGCGCCCGTATCGCCGAGCCAGACGGCCACCGCCCCGAGCGCACCGCCGAGCAAAAGAACCGCAAACGCCGGTCCGTGGCGTGTGACACGCTGCACTATCTGCGGGGAGACCAACCTACGCATGCATTGCGCTCCTGAGTGCACTGCCCCTGCCAGCCTCGGCCTCGCGACCGTGGGCAACCCAGCGATGCACGCTCTACGCGCCCTCGGGCAGCGCCTTGACGGCCACCACCGAACCCTTGAGCATGCCCATCCCACACGTGAAGTGAATCGTCTCCTCGGCCTTGGCCATCAGCTGCACGCTCACATCCCGATTGAGCGGGAGCTGCTTGACGATCTTGCGTTCGGGAAACACCAGCTCCTTGCCACACGCGCTGTCGCTGGTGCGCCGAAAAATCAGCTCGATCGGCTCATCGGCGAGAACCTTGACCTGGGAGGGGTTGTAGCCGCTGTCGCCCACAACGACATGAACGACCCTGGGCGTCGTCGCCGTCTTGACGCCCCCGCTTGTTGATTCCGGTTCCCCGCAGGCCCACGCGAGCACGGCGCTTGCCAGCAACCCGGCCCAGCGCACGCCGCCCAAACCAGCTGCCCTCCATCGTTTCATGTGTTGCGTCTCCTTCGCTGCTGTCTCTTCTGGGGGTGCGCGTGCCGAGCGTGCCCACGGCCCCGAGCGCACACACGCCCAGCTCCCGCGGTCCACGAACCGCGTAGGAACTTACACAACAATCGGTGGTTCGCCCCACCGCTCTCGCGCACGGATCTCACCCGCTAGCCGAATCTGCCAGTTGACCGAATCTGGGAAGCCACACGATACGCGCGCACACGCCTCCCGCGGCGCCCCTTTTCACGGCAGTTGGGGCACGACCAGAAGCACATGTGGGGAGCTTGACTATGGTAGAGTACCTGATTGGTTTCGTCGCTAGATGTTCCGCGCCCCCCCTCCTAGATTCCCCGTCGCCCTCGTCATGATGCTGCTGGCCCGGGCCTACTGGCCCGATGCGGTCCAGGCGGATCCGGTGCCACCCGCCTGGCAACTGGGCGGGGAGCTTTCACCCATCGGCTATCGCCACCGGACGCTGGAGCTGCCCGAAGTGCGGGGACCGGAGGGCTTCGGTGCACAGACAGGCCTGGACGGCGAGAAACCGCCCACGAAGGTGCTCGATGGCGCGGTGCTGTTTCCAGCCGAGCTCGGTATGTTGGCGAGTCGCCAGATCGCAAGTTGGCTGGCCGCAGGTCTGCGCCTGTCGTTCAGCTACGTTCGCGGCGATGTGAGAGAGCATCAAAGTATCGCCGTTCACGTGGGCCCGTTCCTGCGCGCCACCCTAGCCAGCGCAGCGGAAACGCGCCTAACGCTGGAGCTCGGCGGCAATTTTCTCGCCGGACGGGACAGCTACCGCTTGACCGACCCCAGCGCCGAGAGCCGGCTCTTGAGCCCAAGCACCGAGGAGTCCACGCACAATACACTCGGCGGCAGCCTGCGCGCACAACTGGGTGCCCAATGGTTCCTGTCGGAGACGATCTCCGTCGATCCGGCCGTCCGAGGTGAGTTCGTCCACTACAGTGACGGCGACGGCTACACCGGGCACGGGTACCAACTGTTGCTCGTGGTCGGGATGTCCATCTGGCTGGGGGACGACCCCGTACGCAGCCCCAGACGGCATCCTAGCGGAGATGTCCGCGACCAGTTCCAGCCGAGCCGGCTCCCCTAGGAAAGGGTACGCGGTACCCCCCCTTTTCCCGTTGCGGCGAAGGTGCCCTATGTAAGCGCGCCCGCTCCCCCCCCGCCGGTAGACCGCAATGTCGCAATGGCGGTTGTCGGGATGGCAGTTGTCGGGATGGACATCCTTCCGTAGAGGAGCCGCACGCCTGACCGTGACCTCCCCGCGGCCTTGGCACAGGCTGTGTCAACCCGTGCCATCAAGCTGGAAGCTCGGCACATCGCGCGTCTGATCTCCAGAAATGATTGAGCTTTCTCGTGGCATGAATGATGCGTGCAGGCCTTCTCAAGAGGAACCGTTTCTCGGGGAGGTGTGGTTGCCATGGGTGGTGCACTAGGAGGGCTGGAGACGACCGGCCAAGAAGCAACGGCAATGGGTAGGCCGCGTGCGAAGCGGATGGCAGGGCTGGTCGCAGGGTTGGTCCTGGCGACCGCATGCACCGGCGGATCGGACGGCAAGGGGCCGGACGGGCTACGCGAGCCCGGAGACGATCCGAACGAGGAGATGCAACCCGAAGAGGTCCATGAAAACGCCTCCGGACGTCTGGACGAGGAGCATCTGCGCGCCTCGATCGTGGGCGAGGACATCGAAGTGCTGCTACCGCTGGAACGGATGGGCGACGGCCCGCTGCGCGGGACCGCCTCGGTCGAGCTTCGAGACGCGCGGGCGGCAGGACGGGGCGACGACCCACCCGACGCCCTGGCCGAAGCGGAAATCGATGTAGACCAGGACCGCGACCACGATGATCACCGCCTGGTCCTACGCGGGGCCGGACGGGACTTGGAGCGGGCTGGCACGGTGCCGCTGATCCTGCATTGGAAGGTAGACCTGCCCGCGGGCGACCTGCTCGGGCGGCGCAGCCTGTATGCAGCCCTGGGCCAAGTGTCGGTGAAGCTGCGCGGACCCACCATGCTGCCGCCTATCGGTAGTTCACCGTTGCGCGTCCTGGTGCACGACGCCGAAGACGGAGACCCCGTGGAAGAAGCGATCGTGACCGGGACCCTCACCGTCGACGACGACACAGAGACACTGTTCGAGGGAGACAGTGATCGCGACGGCGAATACCTGGCCGCGCTGGAGCTTCCAGAAGGCGTCAACGAGGGTCGCGTTCGGGTCGACGTGCGTACGCAGGACGCACACGTATGGACCTACGTGGAGGTGGCACGGGCTAGCGATTCCCAGGGCGTGTATCTCAGCGCGGACAAGACGATCTACAAGCCCGGCCAGACCGTGGCTCTACGTGCGCTTGCCATGTCGGCCGGGACACGGGAACCACTCTCCGACGAGGAAGCGGTCTTTGAAGCGCGCGACGGCAAGGGCAACAAAGTGTTCCGCCGCCGAGTCGACACCGATGAGTTCGGCGTAGCGAGCGTCGACGTGCCGACCGACGTACGGATCAACGAGGGGGATTGGGTCTTCTCGGTCGACGTGGCCGGTAGCCATCAGGAACTCACGATCCCAGTCAACCGCTACAACCTACCCAAGATGAACGTGACGGTGACGGCAGAGGCCGAGTTCGCCATGCCGGGCGACACCGTGACAGGCTTCGTCGACGCGTTCTATGTGTTTGGTGAACCGGTGGCCAACGCCGCCGTCACACTCGACGTTCGCGCTGGCGGCCGACAGCTCAGACAGGTGACCGGGACCACCGACGCCGCGGGGCACTTCCCGTTCAGCGTCGATCTCGCAGCATCGCTGTCGGTGCCCAACATGGACAGCACCGGCTCGAGCCTGACCTTCGACGCGGTCGTCACCGACGCCGCCGAGCAGGCCCAGGCGGGTGCTGCGGGCATCCCGTTCACCAAGGGGCCCCTGCTGATCGACGTGGTCGGCGAGTTCGGGCAGCTGGTTCCTGGCCTGGACAATCGCATGTTCGTGCTCGTCACGGACCCGGCCGGGCGGCCACTGGCCGCCGACGTCGAGGTGGACGCGGTCGGCGAAGGCACCTCCCAGGTGCGCACGGACGCCGACGGGGTGGCCGAACTGACCTTCCGGCCCTCTCGCAGCGGGGTCAGCATGCGTGTTACCGCCACGGACGACGCTGGACGCGAGCATACGCGCTTCATCAACCTGGGGGCCCAAATGGGCGAAAGCCACCTGGCGGTCCGCTCCGATGGCGCCCTGTTCGGCCCGGGTGACGAGGTAGACCTGACGATCCTCAGCGACATCGACCTCACTCGCGGCTACGTGGACGTCTACCAAGGTACGCGTGGCGTGCACAGCGAAAGCATCGCGTTCGACGATCGCGCCGCCGAGCTAAGCTTCACGGTCAGCGAGGAGATGCGCGGGATCGTGGTGGTTGACGCCTTCGCCTTCACCGACGAGGGTGAGCAACTACGCGCGTCGCGGCGACTGCTCGTCGAAGGCACCGACAGGCTGCAGGTCGAGCTCACGGCGGGCGCCGACACCTACGCCCCCGGCGCCGAGGCAGAAGTATCGGTGACGGTCACGGATGCCTTCGGCGACCCACAGGTGGCGTCGGTCGGTCTGACAGTCGTCAACGAGGCCTCGTTCCTGCTCGGCGGCGAGCCGACAAGCGACTTGGTACGCCACTTCAGCTTCGACCCCAGCAGCCTGCCGGCCGAGCTTTCGGTGCTCAAGCTCAGCCCCGAAAGCCTGTTTGGCGGAACGCGCGAAAGCCGTGCCCGAGCGGCCGATCTGCTGCTCAGCGAAGCGGGTAAAGCCGAGGTGGCGGTGATGTACTACGACGCGCTGCCCACGGAGCAACCCAAGGTCCTGACGGCCGTCCAACAACTGGTGGTCGCAGAGACCAGCGAGTTGCTCGAGTCCCTCCAGCTGCGCGTCGGTGACGATGGCGCGGAGGCCGACACGCTCAACGACCTGGCCGACAGTCTGGCACGCATGCGCCTCGACGCCTTCGGGCAGTCCTTCCGCGTGATGCAGCGCCGCGACCAAATGGTCATCAGCCTGACTTCGGGCGGCCCGGACGAGACTTTTGGCACCGACGACGATGCCACCCACGACGTGAACTACGGGCATCTGGAAGCCAACCGGGTGGCGGCGCGCAAGCGCGCGACAACTACCCCCCAGGGGGCCATGAATATCGGCTTTGGGCCGGCGCCCATGGCGCCCGCCGGTGGGGCGGCCCCGGCCGCGGACTTCGGGGGCGAACCCGCCTTCGCCGGGGACGGGGACGGGGTGTTCGAGGGAGACCGCACGCTCGACGAGAGCCCCACCGAGGAACCGGCCCCTGAGGCGGCCCCGAGTGGCCCCACCGTGCGCAAGGACTTCCGCGAAACGGTCTACAACAACCCAACCTTGATCACCGACGAGGATGGCCGCGCGACGGTCAGCTTCCCGCTGGCCCACTCGATCACCTCGTGGCGAGTGAGCGCGGACACCTCGACCCGCGACGGGAAGCTGGGCCGCGGACGCCACGGGTTCCGCACCTTCCAGACCTTCTTCGTGGACTTCGACGTGCCGACGCGCCTGACCAAGGGCGATGTCATCAAACTGCCGGCCATCGTCTACAACTACCTGTCGGAACAGGCGACCGTCGATGTGTCCCTGCAGCAGGAGTCCTTCTTCGAACTGGTGGGTGCAACCAGCCAGCAGGTGACCCTGGGGCCGAGCGAGGTCAGCTCGGTCACCTTCGAGGTGCGGATCCTGGAAGCGGGTGACCACCGCTTCACGCTGATGGGCGAGGCCGACGGCAAGCAGGACGCCATCGCGCGCAGCGCGTTGATCGACCCCGATGGCGAACCGGAGGATGTGACCTTCTCGGGCAAGCTGGCCGACAGCGCCACCCACACGTTCGATCTACCCGCGGACACCGTAGCGGGTGGGGGCTATCTAACCCTGTCGCTCACGCCCGGCTTCGCCGCCGAGGCGGTCTCGGGGCTCGAGAGCATGGTGCGGGAACCGAACGGCTGCTTCGAGCAGACCACGGCCACCGCATGGCCGAACACCCTGGTCGCCAACTACCTGGAACAGACCGACCAGGTGGAGCCCGAACAACTGGAACAGATCCGCGACACCGTCACGCGCGGCTACCAGCGGCTTCTCACCTTCGAAAGCCCGACCGGTGGGATCAACTGGTGGGGCGACAACGACCCCGGCAACCGTATCCTGTCCGCCATCTTCCTGTGGCACCTGAAAGACCTGGAGGACCTGATCGAGATCGACGAGACGGTCCGAGATCGCATGGTCAAGTGGCTGGTCGATCAGCAACAGGCGGACGGGTCGTGGGCATCGGGAGACGAACTGCACGCGGGCAACGAGGTACTTGGCACTTCCGAGACTCGTACGACGGCCTTTATCACATGGGCGCTCGGACACACCGGCTGGGCCGATGAGGCGGTCGAGCGCGCAAGCGAATACTTGCGGCAGGACATGCCCCCCATGGACGACATCTACGCCAACGCCCTGAGTGCCAACGCCATGGCGATCGTCGCACCGGCCGACCAGATCACCAACGACCTGTTCGAACGGCTGGACTCGATGAAGGAGGCCGGGGATGAGGGCAAGATCAGCTGGCCGAGCGACACCCCCTCCTGGACGGGTGCCGCGGGGGACTCCGCCGCAGTGGAGACGACCGGCCTGATCGCCTACGGCCTGATGCAGGCGGACGCCTATCCGGACAGCGTCGACGGTGCCATCAACTATCTGATCGGCAACAAGGACAGCGTAGGTACCTGGTACAACACCCAAGCCACGATGAACGCCCTTCGGGCCCTGGGGGCCGCCGCGTCCGGGGGTGGCAACGATGCGAGCGGTCAGCTCGAGGTACGCGTCAACGGTACCCTGGTCGAGACCATCGAGATCACCGAGGACACCAATGACCTGCACCGCGAGTTCGACCTCAGCGAACAAATGGTCGTCGGCGAAAACGATGTCGAGCTGACCTACACGGGCGATGGCGACGTCTCGTACCGGGTCACACGCAGGGCACACCGCCCCGCACCGCCCACCCCGGTCGGACCGTTCGACCTGCAGGTGAACTACGCGAGCACGAACCTCAATGTCGGCGACAGTGTGATGGCCGACGTGCAGGTCACCAACAACGACGACGTCGAGCGCAACCAGGTCATCGTTCGCTTGGGTCTGGCACCGGGCATGACCCCCAGTCCCGACGACCTGGCGGCCCTGGTGCGTCAACGGATGATCTCGCGCTACGAGATCCGCGGCAAGGACCTGGTGATGTACTGCATGGGCGTACGCGGAGGCGAGGTCCGGCGGCTACCCGTCACCCTGACGGCCACCCTGGCAGCCGACGCCAGCGCACCCGGGTCCATGGTCTACGCCTACTACGAACCTCAGTTGAAGGTCATGCGACCGGCGGTGCGGTTCAACGTCCAGTAGCGGGTAGCCCGAAGCACGTCATAAACCGCGGCCCGTGCCGAGCTGTCCCGGCACCGGGCTGCGGCATCTGGCAGCGGCACCCTCAGCGGCGGTGGCCCCAGCCCAACAAGGCATGTGGCCGGGGCGCCACCGGAAACCGCTGTCGCTTGTGCCTCATCCCGGAGCGCGCCAGCGCAACCTAGCGACCTTGTCCAACCGCAGCCAATCAAGGCAACGCGATCAAACTTACTGCCTGGAGCACCGCAGGTGCGACTTAGTCCCCTTGACCCGCGGCGCATCGCAGCAAGGACCACCTCGACCAAACTCGACTCAAATGCTCACGATCACCCCCGTCAAGGGGACTAGTATTGCCGTTCCAACACGAACCAACCGAACGCGCGCAGGTTCATCTTGAAGTAGGAATCCCGCAGCAGCGGCTCCAGCCGCCTCCAGCCTGTCTCGACCAGGCCCTGCGCCAGCTGCATGCAGGCGTCGTTCGCGCCACAGCGCTCGATCATCGCGCTGACCTCGGAGACGGCCTCAGGAGAGGAGCCATCGCCGCTCAGGACCTGCGCAAGCCGGCCCCTGTGCGCGCGCCCCAGCATGGACATGGCCTTGGCCACGGGCGCGGTCACCTTGCCCTCGACGAGATCCTCTTGGCGATTCTTGAGTGCGTTGTCGAACCCTCTGAGATTGAGCACGTCGTCCACAATCTGAAACGCCACGCCGATCGCTTCTAGATACTGTCCGGCAGCGACGACCTGGTCCTGGCTGCCATCTCCGATCACCACGCCGATTTGGCCGAGTATCGAAGCTGGCACACCAGACTTGAGACGGTGGATGGCCAGCACCCGGTCCTCCAGGCGTCGGCCGTCTCCGGTGGCGACGGCCTCCGGGACGCCCTCACGCAGGCCGCTGATATCCAGCGCTTGCCCGCTGTGACCCGCTCGGAGGGCACGAAAATACAGGTCGTAGATGCGCAGCTTCTGGTCGTCGCGCAATGAGGAGCGCTCGATGAAGAGCTGAACCAGGAAGTAACACATGTTCCCAGCGTTGATGGCGAGCGGCGTTCCGTGCAGCATGTGACATGCTGGCCCCCCACGGCGGATCTCGGACGCATCCTGGATGTCATCGATGATCAACGAGCCGACATGCAATAGCTCCGGGAAGGCAAGCAGGTCCTTGAAACGCATGGAATGTCCGCCCACGGCATCACACAGGGCCGTGGCACAATATGGCCGCCAGGACTTCCCCCCCCGGTCCGTCAGCACCCGGATCGGCGCGATCAGCGCCCGGGCGTACTGCTCCAGATCCACACCCTGCAGGTAGTCGTCGTCGTGCCGGTCGAATACCAGCGCGCTGGCGGCCTCCACGGACGGTGACGCCGGCAGCACGCGCTCGATCGCCCTGCGAGTCTGCTGGCCCACCGCGGCGAAGAAACCATCCATGTTCCTGTGACCACCGAAGTTGACGCGCTCGACGATGCCCACGCCGACGACCGGCGACCCTGCGATCGTCCCACCGATCTCGACCCTGCCCTCCCAGAAGGGTGACTTGGTGATCAGTGTGACGAACTCCTGCTCCGGGAAGGTCGCCTCGGCGACGATCTCTACGCGAGCTTGGGGGATACGCAGCCTCCAGCGCGTCGGATACTCCACATAGGTCCGGGTACTCGTCCATGGCCGATCACCCTCGAACGAAAAGTCGTCGTACCTTGTCCGCGTCCCGTCCGGGTCGACGACGACTGCGTGGTGGCCGCAGCGCGTCCACGGTTCGGTCTCGAATAGGTCATAGACCGTGATCTCGGTCCCATCCTCCAGCTGGGCCGACAGCCAGTTCCAGGCGACCGGCGGGCCATCGGCATCGAGGTCGGCGTTCCTGGCGACCCCGAACTCATGGTCATACCAGAGGCTTCCCTTCCCGATCTTCACCTCCTTCCCGTCAACGCGGAGAGCTCCGCTGACACTGCATCTCGGACAGAGGTAGTAGAACATGTCCTCAGCAGTCGAGCCCGACACAAGTCCATCGTCGCCATGGCAGAGGATCTCCTTGTCGAGCTCGAAGGTGAGGTCACAGCCAAACCGTTGTGCGCTGTCGCCCAGCGACAGTCGATAGCGGCCGGCCGACACCTTCTCTAGCGTGCGCCCGTCGAAGTCCAGCGACAACCGGTCGCTCGCCTCCACCGCTTCACCCTTCATCAGCGAGTCCGGCCACGGCATGTTCCCGCGCCGCAAGGTTTCCCGCAAGGCCGCGCGGATGCGCCCATCTTCGGGGCCCAGGCCGCGATCGAGTCTGTCCAAACTCCATCCGATCGAGCGTCGGTCCACAAGCGATTCGGAAAGATAGCGGTGGGCGTCGGCGTCGATCAGTGACCATGTCAACGCATACAGGTACTCGTAGCCACCGGTCTCTTCATTCGTCTTGATGGCGCGCCGAAAGAACGACGCGAACAACGAATAGGATACGTCGTTCACCCCAACAACATGTGCGTTGACATACCACCACTCCAGGGTAGAGGACTCGTGTGGCAAGTCGTGAACCGCGAGGTCGACCTGGCTGGACTGGGGCCAGTCGGGTGGTCTGACAAAGCGCGACGGGCTGTCCGGGACGCGGACATCCCGTCGATGTCCGACACCCGTGAACCCGGCACGCCGACGATCGGCCCCACCGGGATCGCTCCCGTTTACTGTTTCCCGCGAAGTGCTTGGTTGGATGGTTGGTGGCATGGGCGACTTTCGCGGAGGCAGAGACCACCCGCCTGAGCTTGTGACCAAAAAAATGGCGACAACCAGTCCTCGACCCCCTGTCGATGCCCCAACCGCTACTCATGGGTGATCACTTCGCCGCACTCGCAGATCTCGACTTCGATCACCAGCGCGCCGGTTCGCGCGCTTGACCAGGCACTTCCCCATGCGACCAAGCCGATCGCGATCCTCGTCACCCCGCCGCCCTGGGCTGTGCCGTGGTTCCAGGCCGCCAAGCGCCGGGCCGACGGCGAAGCGGGGCCGCCGGTGTACGCGCTGTACGCCGGCGGCCAACGCGTCGAGGTCCAGCGCGTGAACGACCACACCCTCGAGCTTCACCTGGCACGCGGCTGGTTTTCGACCCCGTTCGAGGCGCACGTCCGGAACGTCTCGCGCTCCCCATTTCGCGTAGGCGATCGGATCGCGCTTGGACACCTCGATGTCGAGGTACGCGAGGTGGACGCAACCGGTGCGCCCAAACGCGCAAGCTTCAAGTTCGAGCGACCGCTGGACGACCCCGAGTTGTCCTTTTGGTACTGGGATGCCTCGAAGCTGGCGCCCTGGACGCCGCCGACCGTTGGCACCAAAGTGCAGCTCCCGGCGGCAAGGGGGTTGTGAGCGAGCTTCAGAAACACCCCGCGGCCGAGACGGCCAACCTGGAGCTCCGCGGGTCACCACAGCGGCTCGCCCTCCCCACTTGGCAGCTACCAAACCCAGACAGAGCCCGACACGCCGTCAGCCGGGGCGACGATGTTTTCGCCACCGCAACGAGCCTCCGTGGGGAAGCCGGGATAGGCCGTGGGCGAGTTGCCACTGCCGACGTAGTTGCCGTTTTGCCAATGCACGCAGTTGACCTGGCTCGTGGCAACAGTGTCCCAGTTCAACGGCCGGACGACGACGGTTTGATTGTAGAACGTGATGTTGCACGTGTCCCCCCCACCACACGACTTCACCGAAAAGTCTCCGGGCAAGGTGAAGTTGGCTTCGTACACGACCGGGCGGCCTGCATATTGCTCGAAGATCACCTTGTGAAAGTAGTGGGACGGTGTGGGGTATTTCTCGCCAGCCTGCGGGGGCGTTACAGCTGGCATGCCACTCACAGTGTGCCAATAGGCCTGTGCCGCGTCGGGCACGGCGATCGCAGCCGCCAGTGCGGCGGCCAGTGCGATGACGGGTGTGGGGTTCGTTGGTTTTCTTGCCATGACTTTTCTCCTCCTTGGGTCTGTCACCACGGCGTAGCGCCGGGAAACTTAGTTGACTGCGAAGCTCACATCGATACCGTCGAGGGCTGCGCCCGGCTCCAGCACAACATTGGCAGTCGCCCGGCGCCCCTTGGTGTCGCGGGCGACGAGCTCGAGGTCGCCGGGTCCCACCTCGGCAAGGGACCAGGCCCCATCCGGGTTGGCAAAAGCGCGCGGCGCCTGCGTCGGCCCAGCGCCCCTACGTCGAACGCTGACGAAGAACTCACCCACTGGTGTGCCGTCCGCTTCCAGGAGGCGGCCGGCAAGGCTACCCGGCTTGGCTATGATCAGCTCGGCATCCTGCTTTCCACCGGGCACGAGGTCGAGCCGGGCGGTGCCAGCACCCGAAGGGTGCGTCGCAATCACTGTGTAGTGCGCCTCCGGATCGAGCCTCGCAACGGAGAAGCTACCGTCATCACCGGTCAACGCAAAGTCGTCCTTGAGCAGCGCTGGACTCGCTCGAAGTTCGCTTGTCTGTTCGTGGCGTGCGGCGTAGACCTTCACAAGCGCGTCACGCATGCCGATCCCGCTACGATCGCGGACGTGGCCCGCGATCGTGGCGCTCTGGTCACCATACGTGATGCTCACGTGGGTGTCCGTCCCTGGCCCAACCGAAACGAGCTCCGGATGTGTTGCGGGCGGATTGACACGGTCCTGCACAGTCACGGAGTAGTCACCGGGCGCGAGCGGCCCCGCGCGGAACACGCCACCTCCCTGCGGAGTGCCAAGCGTCACGCTCGCGCCGTTGGGCTCGGCGACCGTCACAGTGAGCGAGCGTGTCGGCGCATCGCCACCGCTGTTCGCAACGCGCACGACCATACGGCCGGACGCGGATACTTGCAGCTCGACCTCCTGGACTTGATGGGCACGCACGGTAACGGGCAGCTGCTGGGCTTCTGCCAGACCGGGAAAGCGATGGGCCACAAGGTAGTCGCCAGCCTGGATTCCGCGAAAGACCAGACGGCCGTCTGCACCCGTCAGTGCCCCCCGCTCATTGCCCGGCTCCGGTTCCGCGTCTACAGCGCGCAGCGTGACCCAAAGGCCGGCGACCGGTCTGGCCTGCGGGTCCACTGCCAAGAGCTTGAGCTGGCTGCCCGATGGCAACCTGAAGATGAGGTCGTGGCGCGGCTCCGGTCCCAAGCGCAACGGCTGTCCGGCTTGCGGCGGATGGCCCTCACAGCTGAGCCCAACCTCGTAGGTACCCGGCCGCAGTCCTTCAAACTGAACGCGGCCCTCAGCATCGGTGCCAGCCAGATCGAAAAACCCCGGTCCCCCGGGTTCGACTTCCACGGGCGCCAGGCGTACGGCCCCTTTCGCGCAGGGCTCGTTCCCGACAAGAAGCACCCCAGATACCGGCACCGCTCGCGCGACTGGAACCACCACGTCGCGCACGGAATCCGCCACCGCCACCGTCACCGGTGTCCCGGCAGCGCCAACGCCACCTGCTGTGCTGGCCCGCAGCTGATAGGTTCCGGGGGATAGACCTGTCACGGTGAACTCGCCGGCATGATCGGCGTAGGCGATCTGCCCGCGCCGCGAAGCATCAAGCGCTTCGATCCGCGCATGGGGCACGGGCGTCCCGCTCGCCGAATCGATCACCCGGCCCGCCACCTGCGATGAAGGCAACAACGACAACTGCACACCGCGCACCGGGGCCCACTGGTTGACGTCCGCAGGGGCATAGCCCTCAGCGAGCGCGATCAATCTCACCCACCCCGGTGGGACGCTCACCCGGAAGCGCCCATCCGCATCCGTCCTGACCGCCACACCCACACTCGCTCCGGGCGCCTGCGCGGCACCGAGCGAAACGACTCGCACCTCGGCGTGAGGCAATCGCCCACCGAGGGCGTCCCGCACGACGCCCGAAACCTCCGCCTCCGCCTCGGGTACCGCGACGTCGGCCGTTGTTCCGACCCTGTCCCCATGGTCAACCTCCACCGGCTTGCCCCCGGCACCAAGACCGAGGCCGCCACCGCCACCAGAAGCGACCACCCAGTAGCTTCCGGACTTCACATGCGTCAGGACGAAGCTCCCGTCAGAACCGCTGTCGACGCACCGAGGCCGGTTCTCGATGAAACCGGCGTTGCAGCTTCGGCACCAAGCGCATACGCGCGCGCCGGTGACCGGCGCCCCATCGGCATCGCGGGCGACACCTCGCAGCTCGCCTCGCTTGGCAACCGACTCGCTCTCAGGTTGAACGCCCCACCGCAACACCGCCGGTGCCGCTCCTGCCTCAACCAGCCGATCGCTTGCCGTCCGGGAGCTCGGACTCACAGGCCGATCTTCACGCCACGGTCGCCACAACAGCACCAACACCATCGTCAGCAACGACAGCACGACCAACGGTCTTTGACGCATGAGTCCCTCCAAGTCGGGAGCGAACACATCGCTCTTGGCATGTGTTAGCCGTTTTTCACGTTGCAGAACCTGGTTCCGCCTTGATGATGAATGCAGCTCACGTTGTTTCCGGCCTCGATGCGGACCAGACGGATCCACCGTTGCCCACCAGGTTGGTGCCCGGGAAGTCAGCGTCTGTGTTCGAGTTCGTGAAGAACGGGGTTCAGAGGGGTAGTCGGCCCTCTGAGGTGAATCTGTTCATCCTCACGCTCTTTTCCTGCTGATCGGTGCTGAGCGCTGGAGCCTGATGCAGCTTATTGACAGTCCGACGCCGCGTCCCGGCGAAACCCACGGGCTCGCGCAGCGCGCTCCGTGGAAGAGAGTCGTTCTAGGAATATTCGCGCGACAGATTCACTCTGGTCGACTGGCTGGTATTCACTTGTCGGTTCTGCAGTCCGCGATGACGGAGATTTGCGGCGAATAGCTCGTGTCCCTCGTTCCCGACGTGGAAACATGCCTTGCGCGGGTCGGGCAGCGCCCCACTCCTGCAACGGCTATCACCACCATTCGCCAACAGATGGGTGCGCTCAGCCGAGCGAACCTACACGCGGCGGCACCCAGAGGCGAGCTGAGACGAGGTACGAGTTCACACACCCGACGCTCACCACCGTGCCCGCACCCCTGTGCCCACGTTTGCGGGTGCCCGGACGCATGGATATGGTTCCGGCACCGTTCTACGATCAGGAGTCGAGATGCCAGAGTCTGCCCGACCCATCGATGAAACGTTGCCGGAGCTCCTAGGGGGGCGCTACGTCATCGAGGAATGGGTCGGCCGGGGCGGTATGGCGCTGGTGGCCCGGGCTACGGACCAGAGCACCGGCGACGTTCTGGCGCTCAAGCGTTTGCGCACCACCTCTGCGGCCGAGCTTGCCGAGCGTACCGAGGCGCTGTTCCAGCGCGAGTACCGCGTGCTGGCCGAGCTGCAGCACCCCCGCATTGTCACGGTCTACGACTACGGCCTGGACGGCGAAACGCCCTACTACACCATGGAGCTGCTCGACGGAGGTGACCTTTTCGAGTGCGCACCGCTTCCCTGGAGGCAAGTCTGCGCTATCGGTCGCGACGTGTGCTCGGCCCTATCCCTGGTCCACGCGCGGCGCATGGTCCACCGTGATCTCAGCCCGCGAAACGTGCGCCGCACCGGCCAAGGTGCCGCCAAACTGATCGACTTCGGCGCGATGGTGCCGATGGGAAGCAGCAAGCTGGCGGTCTGTACGCCCACCGTCGCGGCACC
>JAPPOR010001020.1 GCA_028817905.1 Myxococcales bacterium | reverse complement strand
GGGTGGGAGGGGCGTCATCTTCGGTCGGTTGGCGCGCCCGCAGGCACAGACCTTGCTGTGCGGCGTAGCGCTGCAGGGTGGCTAGCCTGCTGCTCGGCACAAATCCGGACAGTCCAAAGAGCGGGGCAAGCTCAACCGCACAGAGACCGGCCTGTGCGCGCGCGGTCAGATCGTCCAGACGGTCGATCGCACCCGCTAGCTGGTCGCGCCAGCGCGTCAGTCCGGCGCGCTCGGCTTCTGCGTCTTCGATCGCCACCTCTACCTGTTCGAGTCGCCGTTCCAGTGCCGCGAGGCTGCGGGCGCCGGTATGGGTGCGCTCGACGGGTAGCCCGACCGGCTCGGCCGGGGAGACCACGACCACGTACGCGTGACGGGTGTCTTGTCGGACGGCGCTCCAGACGAGATCCAGCGAGGCCACCTTCCGCAGGAGATGATGCGGAACAACATAGAACCACAGACGCTGCCCGGCCAACTCTTCGAGCGGTGGCAAGACGAAGTCGCCCCATCGCGAAAGTCCCTCAATGCGGTGAAGCAGAGAGTCACGTTCGTCGTTGAGGTCTAGAAGTCGATGCTCGGTGGCGAGGGTCCGGTCGCGCACGGCGACGGCGTCAAACACCGTGGGGTCGGTCACCTGTCGTCGTTGTCGGGGTGCGTCCTGGAGGAAGCGGAGGGCGCGTCGTGCCGCGGGACTGGGACCCGCTGGCGGGTCGGAAGGCGGCATCGCGCGTGAGAGGACCAGGTGCATGCAGCCCATGCTCTGCAGTACCTCCAGAATCCGGTCCTTGTCGGTGGTGTGGCCGACCAGCGTGACGTGCTGCAGGTGCGCGATGGCCATCGTTAGGTTGTCCCCACGCCGACTTGTCTGGCGCGTGCCTTGGCCAGTTTCGCTCGAACGACGGCTGCCCGTTCCAGATCACCGAGGACGATGCGCGCCTGTCGGATGTTGTCGATCGCGCGTGGGATTAGCACCCGCTCGAAGAGGTTCACGCGCTGTGACATGCGACGGACCGATGCTGCGAGCCGTGCGACACGAACCCTGGCGACGGATAGAGAGAGTGCTACCCGAATCGCCCGCTCCATCAACAAGACGAGGACGTCGACCCACGCCGGGCGTGTGAGCAGTCCATAGGGCTTCGTGTGGGTGACAACCTCGTCCAGCACGGGAAGCCGCACACCCATGATATTGACGGTCTTGTACGTGACGCTTTCAACCTCCACAAGCCCGTCTAGCGGCAACTCGGTTTCAGCCAGCATCGGGAGCTGGGAGCGGGCCGCGGCGTCGATCTCGCCAAGCTGATGCTCCCACGCTTCCATGGCGTTGCGCTCCTTCGCCAGCTCGACAACCAGCTGCCGCCGCTTGAGATCGAGCGACGGTAGAAGGCGACGGTAGAGTGCAAGCTCTTGCCGCTGTTGTATCAGTAGTCGCTTGCTGACGCGGGGCGGCGACACTTCACGGGCCCCCTTCAGTGGCGGCTGCCAACGTCTTGGGGAGGTATCGGTCGAGTATCGACTGCTTGACAAGCAGTTCGTGAGGAGCGAAGCACTCTGCCAACGTTTGCCACCCTGTGTCGAGAGCTTTGGTCAGTGGCATTCCCACGTCCACGTTCATGAAGCGCTGGCGGAACAGCTTCGCGAAGCGGATGAGGCGCAGGTCATGGTCGGATAGCTCGAAGGCCATGGCTTGCTTCTTCTGCGCTTCGATGCCTTCAGCATAGAGGCGGATCATCGCGTTCATCAGGGGGCCATGGTCTTCGCGCGTCACCTTTCCGATCACGCGTTGCTTGAGACGTGAAAGCGACCCGAACGGATCGATCATGCCGCCGTGAAGGTAGAACTGCCCTTCGGTGATGTAGCCCGTGTTGTCCGGCACCGGGTGGGTCACGTCGTCGCCTGGCATGGTCGTGACCGTGAGAATTGTCACCGAGCCCGCTCCCTGGAAGTCACATGCCTTTTCGTAGCGCTGCGCCAGCTGCGTATAGAGGTCTCCCAGGTATCCGCGGGTAGCCGGGATGCGCTCGGCCGCGATGCCGAGCTCCTTGAGCGCGTCCGCGTACCCGGTCATGTCTGTGAGTAGCACAAGGACGCGCTGACCCTCCTCGACGGCGAAGCGCTCGGCGACCGCAAGCGCCATGTCCGGGACAAGCAGACGTTCGACGATAGGGTCGGATGCTTGGTTCACGAACATCACGGTGCGGTGGAACGTCCCGTGCTCTTCGAACTGCGTCCGGAAGAAGTGATAGTCGTCGAAGATCAGGCCGAGCCCTCCAAAGACGACGATGTCCGCCTCTGCTTGAAAGCCGATGCGCGCGAGGAGCGCGTTGTAGGGTTCTCCTGCCACCGAAAAGATGGGAATCTTCTGGCTCTCTACCAGGCAGTTGAAGAGGTCGACCATCGGTACGCCGGTCTCGATGATGCGCGACGGGAGGACCCGGCGTTGCGGGTTGACTGTGACGCCCACCTCGGCCGGCACTTGGGGCTCAAGGGAGAGATCGGGGCCGCCATCGATGGGCAGCCCCGCGCCGTCGAGCACGCGTCCGAGTAGCCGCTCGGAACATGCTACGCTCGGGCCACGTCCCAAGAAGCGCACCCGCGCTGCGGTTGAAATCCCCTTGCTGCCTCGGAACACCTGCAGCGAAACGATCTCATGATCGAGGGCCACCACACGTGCCACAGACTGGGGGCCGTCGTGGTCTTCAATGAGCGCCAACTCGCCGAGGCCTGGCCCGGTCGCCCGGACGCGGACCAAGTCCCCGATGATTCCCAGCAGTGGGGAGTAGCTGACGAGCTCGGGTAGCGAGTGCATACGCGTCCAAAGTGAAAGCAAGAGGCGGGCCAGTGACCGGCGATCGAAAACGGGGACATCGGTGCCGATCACCGGGGGAACGGGTCGGCGGCATGGCTGGGCTCTGAAATCGTGCCCGATGGGCGAATGAGCCGTGCCCTCGGTCCGTAGCACCTAGCCACAGGGAGCGGAAGCTCGGGGCGCTCATTGTTCGCTCGGGCCGGAGATGTCGTGAGTTGGCTTGGTTACGTCGGTAGACTTCGGGCTATTTCGCGATCCGTGCCCAACGATTGCCCGTAGACGCGGGAGGACCAGCGCTGCTGCAGGTCAAACGGCGGCGACACATTGCGATGCGGGGTCGCGGTGACCGAAGGACGTCGGACCGCCTTTTGCGTGCCTCGTCGGTGGATGCGCTGTGAGGTTTTCGCCGCCAGGGGATCCGACGTTGTAACCGTGGCGGTTACTAAGTAACGTGGCCAGTCACGTTCTCACCGGTACGCCGGTAGGATCCGCTGTGATTCTTTGGCCGTGCTGGCGTCCACGCGCTGGCATCGTGCTTGCATAGAACGCGTACACGAGGTCCCGAGAACATGACCCCGACACCTGCACAAAGCGATCGCTTCCTGGCTCGCCAAATGGCGCTGGGGTTTGGGACGGTCAGCGTGGTCGCGGTCGTGATGTGCGGGATGCTGCTGGTCACGATCTACCAGGTCGCGGCGCTGGTGGACGGGATGCGGGGCGATGAGAGCACCATCCGACGCGGACTGGGCCTGGCTACGGCCGTCCGGGAGCTTTCCATTCATATTGCCCACACGGTCATCGAAGGGGATGCCTCGCACTTGCCCCACTACGAAACGTGGCGACAGCGCGTGCGGGCGGACCTGCAGGAGCTTTCGCCATCGATTCCGGAGGCGGAGCGGGGTCGGCTGGAGCGCCTGGGTAGACAGACGCAGCGGATGCACGACCTGTTGATGGCGTCTGCGCTGCCTGCCGCGCGCAGGGGGGACATGGAGGCCGCGCGAGAAATTCATCGCGAACTCGATGGCCTGGGTCAGGGCGCTGCGCGCGAGGCAGATGTCCTCGCGCACGTCGCCTCGGCGCAGATGGTAGCGGCGCACGTGGATGCGACCGAACTCACCAGTGCGGCCCTGCTGGGGGGTGGCCTGTGCGTGGCGCTGGTGATCTTGCTTTCGATCGGGTTTACCTTGCGCCTGCGCGCCGCCGTTTTGCGTCCGCTTGCGGCGCTGACGGCTGCGGCTCGGCGCGTTGGACGAGGTGACTTCGACCTGCGGATCGGGCAAGTGGGTCGGGGAGAGCTTGCGGCGCTCGCGACCGCCTTCGATCGCATGGCCGAAGAGCTGAAGCAGCGCGAGGCGACGGTTGTTCGGCACGCGCGCATGGCGGCCGTGGGGCAGCTCGCGGCGGGCGTCGCCCACGAACTGAACAACCCGATCGGGATCATCCGTGGTTATCTCAAGACCATGAAGCCCGATGGAGATGCGGCGGCCCTGCGCGACGAGCTGGCGATTCTGGACGAAGAGGCCGGGCACTGTCAGCGCATCGCGCAGGACCTGTTGTCCTACGCCCGCGCGGGGGACCTCAGCCCCACGGAGGTGGCCATCGACCCCTTCTTGCACGAGACGGTCGCGCGCTTTCGTGAGAGTCCGGGTGGCGCCGGTCGACTCGTCCGGCTCGAGATTGAAAGGGCGACTCTGGAGGCCGACGCACAGCGGCTGCGCCAGGTGGTGCTCAACCTCCTGAACAATGCGGCCCAGGCATCACCGTCCGAGGCGGCGGTGGTCGTGCGCGGCCACCGTGACGGGCCCGAATACCTGTTGGAAGTTGAGGACCAGGGGCCGGGGGTCTCCCAGGCGGAGCGGGAACGGATCTTCGAGCCCTTCTTCTCCACGCGCAGAGGGGGCAGTGGGCTTGGCCTGTCGGTCTGCCTTGGCATTGTCAGGGCGCACGGCGGCACGATCGAGGTGTCCCACGCTGCCCATGGAGGTGCCATGTTTGTCGTGCGCCTGCCGCTGCGACAGCCCAGTGCGCGGAAGGTTCATGAGCGCTCCGAGGTGAGCCAGTGAGTGAGCAACGGCCGACGCTACTGGTGGTCGACGACAAGCCCAACATGTTGCGGCTGATGGCCAAGGTGATGAAGCAGGATGCGGCTGTCCGGACCGCCGAAAACGGAGCCGAAGCCCTGCGGATTCTCGCGAGCGAGCCGATCGACGTGGTTCTTTGCGACCTGAAGATGCCAGACATGGATGGGCTTTCGGTGTTGCGCGCGTCCAAGCGCCTGCGTCCACAGGCCGAGTTCGTGTTGATGACCGCCTATGCCACGGTGGGTACCGCGGTCGAGGCCCTCAAGCTGGGCGCCTACGACTACCTCACGAAGCCCTTTGAGCCGGACGCGGCCCGTGTGACCTTGCTGCGGGCCCTGTCCCGAGCGGCCCCGCTTGAGCAAGCGGCGGAGCCGGGCCATGAAGTGCTGCCGGGTCTGATCGCCCGTTCAAGGGTCATGCAGGAACTGGCCGAGCTCGTCAAGCGTGTGGCCGACAGCAACGCGACCGCCCTGATTCTTGGTGAAACGGGGACAGGCAAGGAGCGCGTTGCCCGCGCCGTCCACGAGCTGAGCCCGCGCGCGTCGCGTCGCTTCGTTGCTCTCAACTGCGCCGCCGTGCCGGCCGAGCTGCTGGAAAGCGAGCTGTTTGGCCACGCGCGCGGCGCCTTTACGGGCGCCACCGGCGACCGCAAGGGGCTCTTTGAAGAGGCCGACGGGGGCAGCCTGTTTCTCGACGAAGTCGGCGACATGCGGCCGTCGCTTCAAGCCAAGCTGACCCGCGCCCTCGAAGAACGCGCCATTCGACGGGTGGGCGAGGCGAAGGAGCGCTCGGTGGACGTGCGCCTGATCGCGGCGACCCACCGCGACCTGGAGTCGATGGTCAAGGCTGGCACCTTTCGCGAGGACCTCTGGTACCGCCTCAACGTCGCCCTGATCCGGATCCCACCCCTGCGAGACCGGCGAGAGGACATCGATCTACTGGCTCGATATTTTCTAAGTGAACAAGTAGAGCGGTCCCACGGCGCTCGCATCCGGGGGTTGTCCGAAGCCGCAAGCGAGGCGCTCCGCACCCACGACTGGCCAGGTAACGTGCGTCAGCTACGTTCGGCGGTCGAGCGAGCATGCGTGATGGCCCGCGATGACGAAATAGGCCTTTCGGCCTTGCCGCCCGAGGTTCTGCGCCCCAGCGAAGACGGTGAAGGAGACCCGGTGCTGGCGGAGGGCACTTGGGCCGAAGCGCTTGACAAGGGGCGATTCGATGCGGGTCGTAGGTACTTGCAGGCGTTGATGCGGCGCTTCGACGGGCGGGTGGCCGACGCAGCGGCCCATGCGCATGTGGAACGAGAGAGCTTCTATCGGTTGCTGCGAAAGCACGACGTGGACGCGGCGATGTATCGAAGGCGGTCGACGCCGCCAAGGCGCGGCTCGTGAGCCGCACATGAAACGAGTATCGGAGATTGGACGAATGGAAGTGAACGTCAAAGCAGCATGTCGAGCGATGGCCGTCGCCGTGCTCCTACTTTCCGCAAACGGTCTCGGCGCGTTCGCCGTGGCCGCCAGCGAGCCGGACGAGGCAGGTGAAACCACGGTGCGCGTGGTCGTCGATGGACGTGGCTTTAGCCCGGCAACTGTGAAGGCAAAGGCTGGCTTGGTCACCGTCGTGTTTCGGCGGACGGTGGATGTGGCATGCGCCAATGAGGTAGTGTTCCCGGCCCGAAAGCTGCGTCGCGCCCTACCCCTGAACCAGGACGTCAGCGTCCGTCTGACCGTGAAAGAGAAAGAGACGATGAGCTTCACGTGTGGCATGGGCATGCTCAAAGGAAAGATTGTCGCTGTCGAGAGCACCGCTCGGGAGTCATGAGCCGTCCCGGGATCCGAGGCGAGGATGACGTTTCAGGGACCATACGACCAGCAGTTCGTACCGGCAGTCGACCACCGCGCCCGGCGGGTGGACGCGGGCAAACTATTTGTAGCGCTCGCCCTCGTATGGGCTCAGGCGAGCTGCATTGGGGCGCATGAGACGCCGGTACGGCGGGACCTCATCGACGTGCGCCGCCAGCGATCTCACGGAATGAACACACCGCTGTCGTCGAATGGCGATCGGGGCGTACGCACGGTCGACCCGCGATCTTCCGAGCACGGGGGTGGGGCGGACGCTGCATCCAGGATTGCTGACGAAGCGGCCGCGTCGGGTCCAGAGGGCGGGCTGTCCGCGTACGTAGCCACAGCATTGGAGCACAATGCGGATCTGGCTGCAGCGTTCGCTCGTTGGGAGGCCAGCGTGCACCGGATCTCCCGGGCTCGGCGCTTGCCGGAGCCAACCATAGGGTTCGGGTATTTTCTGAGCTCGATCGAGACTCGGGTCGGTCCTCAGCAGGCGCGCTTGAGCTTGAAACAGGCGTTTCCCTGGCCGACGAAGCTTTCGGCGGGAGCGGACGCGATGGCTGCCCGGGCACGCGCGGCCCAGCGGCGTTTCGAAGCCCAGGCGCTGCGCGTGTCGCAGCGCGTCGCGCGCGCGTTCTGGATGCTCTGGGAGATCCGGCGGACGCGCTCCGTTCACCGGGATCACCTGCACATCATGCGCGGCCTGTCACAGGCCGTGCGCGCCCGTATCGCCACCGGAGCGGGCACGCTCGCGGATCAGCAGCAAGTCGACCTGAGTACTGCCAGGCTTGCCGATGCCATCGCGGGCATGGACGAGGCCGAGCGCGCGGCGGAAGCCCACTTGCGGGCAGCCATCGGTCTCGAATCGGAGGAAACACTCGCGACGCCGGACGAACCGGAGGAACCCGCCGTGCCGAAGGAAGACAAGAAGGCGCTTGCGGCGCTTGCGCGGCGGCACCCATCTATCGATTCGTTTCTCCTTATGGCCGATGCTCAGGAGTCATCGGCACGCGCCGAAGCGGCGGACCGCTTCCCCAGCTTCAGTCTCGGCGCCGACTGGATGATCACGGGAGAAGCGGCGATGCCCAACGCGCCAGAGAGTGGAAAGGACGCGATCATCGTGGGGGCTGGCCTGCGGGTTCCCCTGTGGCAGGGCAGCTACTCGGATGCGGAAGCGGCGGCGCGGGCGGAGGCCCAGGCACACAGGGCACAGCGGCGGTCCGCGATCGACGGCGCCATGGCCGAGCTGGAGAGGTCCCTTTCGGCCGTGCGCGACTCGGCGCGCCGGGTGGGTCTGCACCGCCACACCTTGCTGCCGCAGGCTGACGCTGCCTACGCCTCGGTTCTGGGCGCATACACCTCGGGCAGGGGGACCGTGGCCCAAGTGCTACTTTCCCAGCGCGACCTGCTGGACCTGCGGGTCGAGCTGCTGCGGGCCCGCGCGGAGCACGCTCGCGAGTGGGCCCGTCTCGAGCAAGTGAGCGGTCAAGAACTCACGCGCGTGCCCTTCACATCGTCCGAACAGGGCCAGGTGGGTACGCCATGAATCAAGGAACGAAGAACGCGCTGCTGTCGCGGTTCAGGCCACGCCTTCCCGTGCTTGTTGCGCTGCTGGTTGGTGGCATGCTCGGCGCCCTCGTCGTGGCCACGTTCGGGGGCGGTCAGCCGGACCCCCATGAAGGCCACGCGATGGAAGCGGCCAAGGGCGCGCCGGCGAGTGAGCACGCTGGCCACGAGGCGCAGGTATGGACATGTTCGATGCACCCGCAGATTCGGCAGTCCGAGCCGGGGAAATGCCCGATCTGTGGGATGGACCTGATCCCGGTGGCCGGTGACGACGCGACTGAGGGTGACGGCGTTACCGGGTTGGCACTTTCCAAACGTGCCCGAGCACTCGCGGAGTTGCGGACCGTCGTGGTGAAAAGGCAGGGGGGGAAGACGGCGGAAGTGCGCCTCCTCGGTCGCGTGGAGCCGGATGAGACCCACCTGAAGGTCGTGACCGCCTGGACAGGGGGCCGCATCGACCGTCTTCACGTGAACGTCACTGGGGAGCGCGTGCGTGCAGGGCAGGTGATTGCGACGCTCTACAGTCCCGAGATCTTCTCCGCGCATCAGGATCTGCTCGTGGCCAAGCAGCAGGTGCTCCGTTTGGCTCAGAGCGCTCAGGCCGTTCGCGATGCTGCGCAGGCCGCGTTGCAGGCCGCGCGACAGCGGCTGCGGCTCCTCGGCGTGCCCGATGACCAGCTTTCGCGCATGGAGGGCCAGACCGAGCCGACGCGCGCCGTCGCGATCCGCACGCCGTTTGCTGGCACGGTGGTCGAGCGTGTGGCGACCGAGGGTGCCTACGTGTCGACGGGTGCGCCACTGTATCGCCTTGCGGATCTCCGAACGCTGTGGGTGCAGCTCGATGCGTACGAGAGCGACCTCGCCCTCTTGTCCGTGGGAGAAGCGGTTCGCATCCATGTTGAGGCACTGCCGGACGAGGTGTTCGAGGGCAAGGTGAGCTTCATCGAGCCGACGCTCGATGCCGCGCGCCGGACCGCGAAGGTGCGAGTGGAGGTACGGAACCCGGACCGGCGCCTGCGCCCCGGGATGTTTGCCGAGGCCGTCGTGATGGCGGGTACCCAGGGAAAAGGGGCAAGCCCGCTGGTGGTTCCGGCGACCGCACCGCTCTTTACCGGTCGTCGAGCGATCGTCTACGTCGAGCGAAACGTGGATGGACGCACGCTCTACGAGCCTCGCATCGTCCGCCTCGGGCCCCGACTCGGACGGGTCTATCCCGTCGTAGCGGGCCTGTCCCAGGGCGAGCGCATCGTTGCGCGTGGCGCCTTTGTGCTCGATGCGGACCTGCAGATACGGGGCGGTGCGAGCATGATGACCGCGCCCGACGACCGACAGGAGGGTGCCTGGGATACGGCGGTTGAGTTGCCGAATGCGGAGCGGCGAAAGCTCGAACCGCTCGTGTCCGCCTATTTGCACGTGCAGCGCGCCCTGGCGGACGATGACCTCAAGCACGCCAAGCAAGCGGCCGGTGACCTCGAGAAGCAGGTCGCAGGGGTCAAGCTGTCGCGCCCCCAGGCTGCCGTGACCGCGTGGCCCAACGTGGCGCAGGCCCTCCGGGGCCACGCGCGTCACCTGCAGCACGCCGTCGACCTGGAGGCCGCGAGGCACGCTTTTGAGGGGCTCAGCGAGGCCATGGCGACCCTGCTGCTCCGGTTCGGCAATCCGCTGGACGAGCCGGTGCACCTGGCGTTCTGTCCGATGGCGATGGGCAGCGAGGGCGCCTCCTGGTTTCAGCAAGGCCGCGAGATCGACAACGCCTACTTTGGCGAAGCAATGCGGTCATGCGGGGAGGTTCGTCAGGAGCTTGCCCCGGGCGCGTTCTTGCGCCCGCCAGAGTCCCAGGGGGACGAGGCCCCCCGCGCACCGCATGCAGTGCCCGCAGGGGGGCACAGACACTGATGGACGAGCACAAGCGCAATGGGGGAGGCGGGCCGTTGGGCGCCTGGGAGTTCGTGATCGGGTGGTTCATCGACAACCGTTTGATCGTGTTCTTGTTGGGTTTGATGCTGGTTGCGGGCGGCGTCTATGTGTCGCCGTTCGCGTGGGACAGCGGTGCCTTGCCGCGAGACCCCGTACCCGTCGATGCGATTCCCGACATCGGTGAGAACCAGCAGATCGTGTTCACCGCCTGGGCGGGTCGGTCTCCCCGGGACGTCGAGGACCAGATCACGTATCCGCTCACCACGGCACTGTTGGGCATTCCGGGCGTGCGCACGGTTCGCAGCTCGTCCGCCTTCGGGTTTTCGACCATCTACGTGATCTTCGAGGATGACGTGGAGTTCTACTGGTCGCGCTCGCGAGTGCTCGAGAAGCTGGCGTCGCTCGCACCTGGGACCGTGCCGGACGGGGTGACCCCCACGCTGGGGCCCGACGCAACCGCGCTGGGGCAAATCTTCTGGTATACGCTGGAGGGCCAAAACGCGCAGGGTGAGGTCGTGGGGGGGTGGGACCCGGATGAGCTGCGCAGCATTCAGGACTGGACCGTGCGCTACGCGCTCCAGTCCGTGGCCGGAGTCAGCGAAGTAGCGTCCATCGGCGGCTTCGTCCGCGAGTATCAAGTCGACGTCGACCCCGAAGCGATGCGTGCCCATGGCGTGACCTTGGGCCAGGTGGCGAACGCTGTCCGCAACTCGAACCTCGATGTCGGTGCGCGGACCCTTGAGGTCAACAACGTCGAGTATGTGGTCCGTGGCCTTGGCTTCGTACAGGACCTGGAGGACCTCGAGGCCACGGTCGTGGCGGCGCGCGACCACACTCCGATCCGCGTTCGCGACGTTGGGCGGGTCTCCCAGGGCCCGGCCCTCCGCCGAGGCGCACTCGACGACGAAGGCGCCCCGGCGGTCGGAGGCGTGGTCGTCGCGCGCTTTATGGAGAACCCGCTTGCGGTGATCTCGGCCGTCAAGGACAAGATCGCCCAGATCGAACCGGGCTTGCCCAGGCGCACGCTGGAAGACGGAACCGTGAGCCGCGTGCGGATCGTACCGTTCTACGACCGCACCACGTTGATCCACGAGACGCTCGACACGTTGTCCACGGCGCTCTACCAGGAGATCCTGATCACCATCATCGTGGTGCTCATCATGCTGAGGAACCTGCGCAGTTCGCTGTTGATCTCTGGCATGTTGCCGCTTGGCGTGCTGGCCGCCTTCGTCGTGATGAAGCTGACCGGTGTGGACGCCAACATCATGGCGCTTGGGGGCATCGCCATCGCCATCGGAACGATGGTCGATATCGGAATTGTGTTCGTGGAGAACATGAACCAGCACCTGGACGCCGCGGAGCCGGACGCCGACCGCGTCGGCATCGTGCGCGCGGCGACCGCCGAGGTCGCCCCGGCGGTACTCACCTCCGTATTGACTACCGTCGTCAGTTTTCTGCCCGTGTTCGGTCTGTCATCCACCGAGCTGCGGCTGTTTGCGCCGCTTGCCTTCACCAAGACCTTCGCCATGTGTGCGGCGCTGGTTCTGGCCTTGCTGGTGCTTCCGGGGATCGCGCTCATCGTGCTCCGGCGGCGTCCGGCACCTCCAGACCCGGACGTCGCTGGCCTCGCCCGCTTACGGGCCTCCCTGTTCAGGGCCGAGCACGTCCGGGATTACATCTTGCTCGCGCTGGGCCTCGTGCTCATGGTGTACGGCGTCGTTGGTGGGGTCCTGGTGGCGGCGCTCGGGGGCTATCGGTTGGCACGGCCGCTGCTATCAGACCGCGTCAACCGGCGGGCCACCTGGGGTGAGAACGTGGTGGCCGTCGTCGCCGTGAGTCTCCTGCTGGCAGAAGACTGGCTACCGCTGGGCCACGGAGCGGGCCTGGCATTGAACATTGCCTTCGTCGCGTTGCTTATCGCCCTTGTGATGGGAACGTTTCGCGTGTTCGAGGTGGTCTACCCGACCCTGCTGCGGGCCATTCTGCGCCACAAGGCGCTGTTCATGACGTTTCCCGTGCTGTTGGTTCTGTTTGGTGCGACCGCGTGGCTTGGCTTTGAGCGCGTGTTCGGTTTTCTACCCGGGGGGATACGGACCAGCCGACCGGTGACCGCTTTCGCGCATGCCCTGCCCGGTTTCGGTCGGGAGTACATGCCGCCGTTTGATGAGGGCTCGTTCCTTTACATGCCCACCACCATGCCCCACGCCTCCATTGGTCAGGTGCTCGACACGCTGTCCAAGCTGGACGCTGCGATCGCCAGGATTCCCGAAGTGGACCGCGTCGTGGGGAAGATCGGCAGGGCCGACAGTGCCCTGGATCCTGCGCCCCTTTCTATGATTGAGACCGTCGTAACGTACAAGCCCGAGTACCGGGAGACGGAAGATGGCGTTCGCGCGCGCCAGTGGCGGGACCACATTCGTTCACCTCGAGACATCTGGCAAGAGATCGTGGCCGCCGGCCAGCGGCCGGGGCTCACCAGTGCACCGATCCTGATGCCCATCAACGCTCGCATCGTGATGTTGCAGAGCGGCATGCGGGCCCCCATGGGCATCAAGGTTCATGGGCCAAGTCTCGAGTCGCTTGAGGCCTTCGGGATTCGCCTCGAAGCGACCCTCAAGCAGGTGCCTTCCGTGCGTCCTGAAAGCGTCTTTGCCGATCGCGTCGTGGGCAAGCCCTACCTGGAGATCGACTTGGACCGAGAGGCCATCGGCCGCTACGGCCTATCGATCGTCGATGTTCAGCACGTTCTACAGGTCGCGCTGGGCGGGATGACCCTGACCCGGACCGTGGAAGGGCGCGAGCGCTATCCGATCCGCGTCCGGTACATGCGCGAGGAGCGGGACAGCATTGAAGCTCTCGAGCGCATCTACGTGCCAGCCTCTGGTGGTCAGCAGATCCCGCTGACGCAGCTGGCGCAGATCCGCTACGTGAAGGGTCCCCAGATGATCAAGTCAGAGGACACCTTTCTTACGAGCTACGTGTTGTTCGACCGCGTGGCCGAAATGGCCGAGGTCGACGTGGTGGAGCAGGCGCGCAGGGTGATCGAAGAGCGTATCGGCGACGGTTCGCTTGTCGTCCCCCCCGGCGTTAGTTATGAGTTCTCTGGTTCGTATGAAAACCAGGTACGTTCCGAGAAGCGACTGGCGTTGCTCTTGCCCATCGCCCTTTCGTTCGTTTTCATTCTGCTGTACCTGCAGTTCCACCGAGTCGCCACGAGCGCCATCATTTACAGCGGGGTCGCGGTTGCCGCTGCCGGAGGCTTTCTCCTCCTATGGCTGTATGGGCGACCATGGTTTCTCGACTTTTCCGTGCTCGGGACATCCATGCGGGATCTCTTTCAGGTGGGTACGGTGAACATGTCTGTGGCGGTCTGGGTCGGCTTCATCGCGCTGGTCGGCATCGCAACCGACAACGGGGTCGTGATCTCCACCTACCTCAAGCAGCGCTTTGAGCAGCAGCCCCCCCGCTCCATCGACGACGTGCGCGCCCGGACCATGGAGGCCGGGATTCGCCGTGTGCGGCCCTGCTTGATGACCACCGCGACCACCATCCTCGCGCTACTGCCGGTGATCACCTCCCAGGGTCGCGGTTCGGACATCATGGTCCCGATGGCCTTGCCGTCCGTGGGAGGCATGGCGGTCCAGTTGATGGCGCTCTTCGTCGTGCCCGTGCTGTACTGCGCGCTGGAGGAATGGAGGCTGCAGCGCGAGCTGAAGCGCGGAGGCCCATAAGTCTGGCAGGTGCGGCCGCTAGGTCGCGCCAGCACCCAACGGTGCAGAGCATCCTACATGAGGGTGCATTCAGATTTTGCACAGCTTGTCCGTTGTAGGGACTGTGCAACCTGCTGCAGGACCTGATGTGGAAGCGCCGGCCTTAGTGACTGGCGGCGATGGCGTGACGCGTGCCCCTGGGTCGCTGGGCGGCGCTGGACGGGCCCTGGGCAAGGCGGTGCTGGTCGGCTGGGCGGCGCTCGCCCTTTTGGTGCTCGCAACCCTGATGGTTGGGCACTGGTACACCTTGCCGGTCCCCGGGCCCGAGGCTCGGCCGCGCGTGGCCGCGGCTCTCTCGGCGCTGCGCAGCAACTCGGATCACGGCCGGTGGTTCGCCGTTCACGTGCTCTACACCGAGTGCCGGTGCTCCCAGCGCATCTTCGATCATCTGTTCACCAGCCAGCGACCTGCCGGAGTCGGCGAGCATGTGATTCTGGTCGGGCCCCCGGAGGGGTACGAAGAGCGAGCCAAGAAGGCCGGGTTTGCGGTCACAGTGACCGAACCGGAGGCGCTGCGGACGCGCTTCGGTGTCGAGGCTGCCCCCCTGTTTCTGGTTGCGGACCCTGGCGGCACCCTTCGCTATGCCGGCGGGTACACCGAACGCAAGCAGGGGCTGGAGGTGAGGGACCTCGTCATCTTGGAGGCGCTGCGCGGTCAGACGCTGATGGACGAGTTGCCGGCGTTCGGCTGCGCGGTGAGTCGTTCGCTGCAAGACCTATTGGACCCCCTGGGTGTCAAGTACGAGGACTAGATGAACATGAAGCACTTCTTGGCAAAAGCCATTCTCCCAAGCGAGATCACGCAGTTCGAAGCGGACTACGTGGCGCGCGTCAACCGCATCGCATTTCTGTTCTTTGCGGGGCACCTGCCGGTCTTTTTGGCCGTTGCCTATTTCAACGAGACCGGGCCGCTCGACGCGGTGTGGCTGACCTTGCTGGTGATGGCCGGCCCGGCACTTGCCACACGAGTGCTCAAGAACCCGCGCACGCTAGCGCTTGTCTATGGCTTCACATCGATGCTGATGGGTGGGCTACTGGTCCACTTTGGGCAGGGGCCCGTCCAGATCGAGATGCACTTCTACTTTTTCGCTCTCTTGGCCATGTTGGCGGTTTACGGCAATCCGCTGGTGATTCTGACGGCAGCGGTGACGGTGGCAGTGCATCACCTCGTTCTGTGGATGTACCTGCCGACGAGTGTCTTCAACTACGACGCGCCCTTTTGGGTCGTCCTCGTGCATGCCGCGTTTGTGGTCCTCGAGTCGATCGCCACGTGCACCATCGCCCGCAGTTTCTTCGACAACGTCATCGGGCTCGAGCGGATCGTGCGGGCGCGGACGTCCGAGCTTCGGCTGGTGCTCGACAACGTGGACCAGGGCTTCCTCACGATCGACAAGCAGGGGGTGATGGCGGCGGAGCGCTCGGCCGTCGTCGAGCGCTGGCTCGGGCCCAGCCAGGCGGGCATGACGTTTGCGGACTACCTGGAAGCCGCCGCTCCGGAGGCCGCCGAGCGCTTCCGACTCTCTTTCGAGCAGGTGGTGGACGGCTTCCTTCCTGTCGAGCTCACGCTCGACCAGCTCCCCGCGGAATTTGCCATCGGCCGCTCGCATTACCGGGTTGCCTATTCGCCGATCAGCCGCCAGGGCGAACTCGACCGGATTCTGGTGGTGATCTCCGACGTTACCTCACTTCTCGAGCGGGAGCGTCTGGAGGCCGAGCAGAAGGAGGTCATCAAGCTGTTCGACCGGGTGATGCGCGACAAGACCGGGTTTTTGGAGTTTTTCGAGGAGGCCCACGGACTCGTCGAAAACATCGTCAGTGACAAGACGGAAAACCTGTCGGAGCTCAAGCGCATCATTCATACGCTCAAGGGCAACGCCATGCTGTTTGGCATTCGCTCGGTGGCCGACTTCTGTCACGAGCTCGAGTCCAGGCTCATCGACGAGCACGAGCGTCCGACCGCTGCAGAGCGGGATGAGTTGAACAAGCGTTGGGAGCGCCTTTGCCGAAATATGGAGACGTTCTTGGGACAGCGGGCCACCGAGACCGTGGAGGTCGAGGATGCCGAGTACGAGGCCGTGCTGCGCGCCCTGCTCGGTGGTGCACCTGCCGAAGAGGTGGCGCGCCGCATTGCGAACTGGCGCCTGGAGCCAACCTCGAAGCGATTGGCGCGGGTCGCCGAGCAGGCGCGAGGCATAGCGAGGCGCCTCAACAAGAGTGAACTGGAGATCGAAGCCGAACACTGCGACTCGCATCTAGACCCGGCGCGCTGGGCCAGCTTCTGGTCCGCCTTCGTGCATGTCATTCGTAACGCTGTAGACCATGGCATCGAGATGCCGGCAGACCGGCGCGCCTCTGGTAAGCCGATTCATGGCAAGCTTCGGATCATCACCAGTCGTGACGGGGACACATTCTCCATCAAGATCCAGGACGACGGGCGTGGCATCGATTGGGACAAGGTCGCCGAGAAGGCGCGCGCGAAGGGCCTACCTGCGAAGACGAGGCAGGAACTCACCGAGGCGCTGTTTAGCGATGGCATCACCTCGGCCGACCATGTGACGCAGTTTTCCGGGCGGGGAGTCGGCATGGGGGCCATGCGCTCGGCTGCTGCCGAACGGCGAGGTGAGGTCACCGTGCACTCCGAGGGTGGGGCGGGAACGACGATCGAGTTCCGCTTTCCAGCCGACGAAATGGCGGACAACGTTTTGGAGCGCTACGCGGACAAGGCCGCGTAGCGGCGGCGTCTGCAGGATAGCTTCGGCTATCGAACACAGGCTGTGGTCTACTGTGCGTGCATGACAGCAACTGCGCTGCCACCAACAGATGCAAGCGTAGAACGCCTTGAGCGGAGGCACCTTGCCGCCGTTCTAGAAGGGTGTGAGCCATTCTACATCCCCATCGGCGCACACGCGGAAGCACGAGCGCAAGTCTGTCTATCGAACGGTGTCTTGGGACCATCGCAGCGGTGAGTCGCAGGCAGGCGCGGTCTGTGACCTGACCCCCGAAGGCACGTTCCTGACGCCCTTCGGGCGGGGTGCCGATGGAATTCGCGACGGCGACACCGTCTGGATCGCCCTCGAGATCGAGGGTCAGCGCCACTGCCTATCCGCAACCGTCCGATGGCGCGGTTTCAGTCAAAAGCACGACTGCGAAGGTTTTGGGCTGCAGTTTGATCCGGAGACGTTGGCACGCGCCCAGGAGCTGTACCTCAAGATCGAGGCAGACGGCCTGTTCTTCGTGCCGACTTGAGGGCGACTGGTAGACCCATCCTCGGGCCCACGAAGCCTGCTGGCCGGGCCGCTATTCGTACACGATTTCGCGGAGATCCGGACGGCCTAGCCACGATAGCTCCAGCGACCGCAGGTCGATAATGGCGAAGGGCCGCTCGCCCGCGTAGCTCTCGAAGAGCACCAGCTCGGAGTCCCGGTCATACTGGCCCTGGCCATGTGGGAGATTCAGGATCGCATGGCCATCGATGTGGAAGAGCTGGCCATCCGGGTGGCCCGTGTCGAGCGCGTTGCCCGACCAGTGGTAGCTTACGATGGCGGTTTCGCCATCGGGGCTCGCGGTGGCAAGCGATAGCCAGCCACCTTCGGGCGTAGGCAAGTCGGCGACGGGGTCGCATTGCCATGAAGGGCAGACACAGCGGTACAAGGTCGTTCCCTGCGCGGACAGGTAGCGGTCCCGCTCGTTGGTGCAGGTCCTATTGGGTCGCTCGATGCGTTGATGGGTTGACGCTTGCATGTCGTACTCGAAGTACCCAAGCAGGGCCTCGTCGATCGGTTCCAAGTCGCCATAGGGTTCCACGGGCTCGCGTCGCCAGCGTACGATGCGGCCCTCCGAACGGAAGTCGAGGACCGCTTCAATGGCTAGGTGGGGTAGGCTCGCGTCGAACGCGTGCAGTCGCCCATCCCACCCCAGGCTCCACAGGGGCCATCCATCGTTGAGTGGGCCCGTGGTCCTGAGCACGGCGCCCCACGGGGTACAGGCCTCCACGTTGAGGCGGATCTCCCTCCTGAACTCGGGCGAGGTGTACTTATGGACGGGAGTGTGGTCCGCATCGCGCATCGTGAGGCTCGTCAGGTCGAGCACGGCTGCGAACGTATCGTCGGTCAGGGCAAGAACCAGGTGGGAGTCGTCCGGTGCGAAGCAGGACCTGTAGTGGCGGCCACGCCACACCACCTCTCCGTCGGCGATCCGCACGATGGCCACCTCGTGCTGCCGCGAGCGCAGGCTGCTGGTGATCGGCGGGGGGCGTTGCTCTGCAAACAGGTACTTTTCGGCCGGTGAGAGTGCAAACCGGGTCCAGTGCTGCGGAATTCGAAGCTGTGCCATGGGGCGGCCATCGAGGGCCCAAAGCTCCACGTCCGTATTGCCGTCGTCGCGCGCTCTGCCGATGAGCAGGCGGGTGGGTGTGGGGGCCGGCAGACCTTTCGCCTCGCGGCGCAGCAGCGATCGTCCCCGGAACTCGCCATCGCCGGAATAGGTCACGTTCCCCACGGAGACCGTGATGGTCTCGTCCGGACCGTCGATGCCCAGCTGAGGCCACAGGTCGTAGCGCTGTTGACCCGCGGCGTCATACACCGCCATGCGCTTCGCCTCCGGTTCGAAGATCAAAACGCGTGCGCGATGCTCTGCGCGGGGCTCATCGTCCGCGGACGTCGGGTCGGTCTCGGTCGTTTGCTCGGACGGCTGGCCCGGTGCCGGCCGGTCCACGTCCGCGCTGGGGTCGTCCGTCCCTGTCTCGGACTCCGCATCGGGCGCACCAGAGAGCGGCTCGCCATCCGCGTTCCGGCCGTTTGCCTCCCGCCCCTGTGCCCGTCGGCGGCCTTGCCGGTCTTCGGCGGACCGTCCGGCGTTCTGCTCGGCGGGTTGGTCGACGCCTTGGTCGACGCCTTGATCCACGTTGTCTGCGTTCTCTTCGGGGCCTCCCTTGGCAGGTCCCTCGGATCGGCTTGCGCGGGCCTCGGGTGCGCCTCGCTGGCCCGCTGCCTTCAGGTCTCCAGTGGAGGCCCCATGACTGCCCCCCACGCACCCCAGTAGGAGCGCCGCCCCGAACGCACCCTGGACCAACCGTCCGACCATCCCGCCTACCATGCTGGCCGCGTACCCGCCTGTCAAACAGGCACGTTCGCGGCCCTGCGCGATCCGACGCCGGGCCGCTGCCGGTGCCAGAAGATCGAATGAAATCCTCCGACTAAGCCCGGATGAGTCCGGGCTAGCCTGACAGAAACTCGCGGGCCAACGCCCGTGCGCGATGCAAGCGACTCTTCGTAGCTGCCCGGGAGATGCCCAGGCGCGTGGCCATCTCTGTGATCGTACAGCCCTCCAGGTCGCGCATGATGATGACCTCCCGGTGGGTGGCCGGAAGCGATTCGAGGGCTCGCGCGATGTCGATGCGCAGGTCGTCGGCCGAGCGCGGGGCACCGGGCAGCTGAGCACCCGCCTCGCTTCCCGCCATCAGCGCGCGCCGCAGGGCGAGCGCTGGCCAGGCACAGATGCGCGCGACGATGGTGAAGGCCCAGCCGACGAAACCCCCGGGCGTACGCAACTGATCGAGCTTGCGGCTGACGACCAGCAGCGCCTCCTGCACGACCTCCTCCACGGCGCTGGTGCGGCCGCAGGTGTAGGCCGCGTAGCGGTGGATGTCGGGACGCGCTTCCCGCAGCAGGGTGGCCATCGCGATGGGATCGCCTGCGCGGGCATCGTTGAGGAGCTGCGCATCGACCTTCATGTCACTCCCTCCACCTGCGGCCCACAAGGGCACATGCGGGACAGTAGCCGAACAGGCCCGTAGCAGCCGCCATGATTCCGGTTCCGAGGAGCAGCATTTGAGGGACGCCACTGGTCGATAGGGCAGCGTAGGCGGTGATGGACAGGCCTCCACCGACACGGAGCGCCTGTTCGACAAGGGGCAGGTTCTTTCGGTAAATCATCTTCGGATACCTCCTGAAGCGGTCAAAGGGTTCAGCAACAGGAGGGGCCTTGGGCCGAAATGGATTCACCGGCCCTGTCGTTTTTTCTGCACGGCCGGAACGGCTTTGTCCGGCGGGCGGCCAAGTGGTTGATTTTTTTGCGGGAGTCGGGCTAGCCCGGGATGGTGGGATCGGGCCCGCACAACGGGCGCAGGCGCTCTCGAACGCTTGAGGGAAGGACTTGCGGCGTCGCGATTGGGTTGCGGGTGTCTCCGACGAAGAATGGATGCGGGGACGCGTGGCCGCGCACCCAGCCAGCCAGCAGTTGGCGCACACTGCGGATGATGATGGAGAGGGAGGCCCGTTGCCGTGCGG